>JAYTUG010000144.1:0-9356 GCA_043744695.1 Gemmataceae bacterium | reverse complement strand
TCTCCGAGGTCATTCTCGACCTCACCTCACGCTTCCACCGGTGAGGAAGACTTCATCCAGTAAGTCGATCTGGGAAACTCCAAGAATGGTTGGCACACCCGCCGACACCCTACAAATGCGGAATGGCGCGTCGAGACTTTGGACCACATACGAGCGCTGATCCTCGCAGCCGACCCCGAGATGATCGAATTGCGAAAGTGGAAGTCATTCGGAGAGTTCGCCTGGCCAACGTGCCGAATCAGTGGGACGTGCTGGAAACTTGCCCGGTTGCCGAGCGTAAGCCGCCGGGTGAAGTGAACGTGAATCTCCCGGCAGTTTACGCCACTCGGCTCGTCGGCACACGCAGCATCCACATCGTTCCCAACAACATCAGAACCGCCGCGGCTCCGAACGCCACTTCGCCACCGAGCACGAACAGCGACCCGACACCCACGCTCGCCACGAAGTCGCCGAGGCCATTCACCGTGGCCAGCACGCCAAAGGCGGTGCCGCGCACGGTAGGGTCAGGCGTCAGGTCCGCGGCCATCGCCGGTTCCAGCGATTCCTCCACCGCCAGGTAGAAGCCTGCCATCGCGAACAGGACCGCGAGCCAGCCGATGCTCGCGGTTTGCGCGGCGAACAGAATCGCGAAGCCGAGCATGGTGGCGACGCCGAGGAGGTAGCCGCCGATGAGTACGGGCCGGTGGCCGAGTTTATCGCCGAGCCATCCCGCCGGAAACGCAGCGACCGCACCGCAGGCGTTCTTCCAAGCATAAAGGGCGAAGCCGATCGCGGCCGCGTCCACATTCCCATACCCCGGTGTGAGCAAGAGCGTGGCGGCGAGGATGAGCAGCGTGTGCGAGAAATCGCCGAGGCCGAAAAGGCCGATGCCGACGAGATACTTGCGGAACCCCGCGGGCAGCATTCGGATCGAGGCCCCTAGCCGCAGCCCCGGCTTCGGGTCGAACCGCTGTTCGCGGATGAGCAGCGCGAAGGCGAGTGCCGCGCCGAGGCCGGGGATGAGCGTGAGCAGGAACACGACGCGATACGGTTCATCCGGCGTTGTGAACCACGACTCCGGTAGCCAGTAGCGGATGAGGGCGAAGCCGAGGAGTGGGCCGAGGATCGCGCCGAGCGTGTCGCCGGCCCGGTGGAAGCCGAAGGCTTTACCCCGATGCTGCGGGTCGACGGCATCCGTGATGATCGCGTTGCGGAGCGGCCCCCGGATGCCTTTGCCGATCCAGGCGAGGCACTTCGCGAGCAGCACCAGCGGCCAGCCCACCGCGAGGGCACAGAGCGCGAACGCGGTGCCCGTGAGTACGTACCCCGACACGACGAACGCCTTCCGCTTCCCGATGCGGTCCGAGTACCAGCCGATGGCGATCTTCACGACGTTCGAGAGGAGGTCGGCGGTGCCTTCAATCGCACCGACGGCCCGCGCCGCGGCATCCGGCGGCAGCCCGATTGTCAGGAGGAACGCGGGCAGGATGGCCGTGGCCATCTCGTACCCGGCGTCCGCGAGGAAGCTGGTGATGCCGGCCCCGATGACGGTGCGGTTAAACCAGGGATTGTTCATTGCACTTCCCTCCAACGATGGCGAACTTGCTCCGGGGTCGCGGTGCCGGTCACGCCGATCTGTTGAATGGTGATTGATGCGATGAGGTTCCCAAACGCCGCGGCCTCTTCGTACGTCGCGCCGGACACCATCGCCGAGGTGATCCCCGCCGAGCAGCTATCGCCTGCCCCGCAGATGTCGATGGGAGCGGAGACGGGATACGCGGGTACAAGTATTCTCTGGTCCGGTTCGACTCCGCGGCAAACCTGTATTCCCTCTTCACTGCTGGTGCAGAACACGGTGCCGCCGATGTTCTTTGCGAGTCCGCGCCCTGGGTGCATGTATACGGTGAGCGAGGGTTTTGGCGGATGCTCGCCACGGATGGACAGATAACACTCTCGTTCATTCGGCTTCGCACACACATTTCGAAACAGTCCGATTCGCTCGCGGCTATCCGCGAGCACGAACTTGCCCGGCTCGCGTTCGCCCAGTTCCGCCAGTCGCTCGCGCACGCGTTTCGTCACCACGCCGCATTCCACTTCGCTCACTTGATCCAATACGATCAGCGCATCGAGGCGCGGCCATGTTGCATCCAGCAACCTCAAGATGGCATCTTCCAACGCTGCCGGCGTCGGCGTGCGGTTCTTGATGTCGAGCCGGTTCAGTTCCTTCGTGCCGTACATCGGCTTCGTGTAGGTCGGCGTCCGGCGGTCTGCCGTCGTCACCAGCCCGCCCATGTCCACCGACGGTATCCTGCGAAGTGCCTGTTGAAGCTCGTACCCCTCGCCATCGTCGCCGATCACGGAGATCGGAGTAATCCGGCCGACGCCGAGAGCCGCGAGGTTATTGAGAACCGTGCCAAGCGCGCCGGGATAGGAACGCACGCCCGCCACCTGATAAGCCGTGAGGCCAGTTTCGACGGAAGTCTCGTCGCGGGCCGGGTCGATGTCCAAATAACGGTCGAGGAAAAGGTCGCCGAGCAGGCCGACCGTGCGAAGGGGAATGGTCGTGAGAATGCGTTCGACGAGTTGAGTGGTGAGCATGTTCTTAGTTTAGCCGCGACCCGGAGTCTGCGGAGGGGAGCGCGGGGATAATGCCGCGCTCGCCCGATCCGACCGCACTCGGAGAGTGCGGACAACCTAATACTGCAACCGCAGGCCGAAGGTCATGCCCTGGGTCCAGAAGTCGTTGGCGTTCCATCGGAAGGCCGGTCGATCCACGGTGTTGTTCATCGGTGGGTTCGAAATGAAGCGAGCCCGCGAGTCGTTCACCACGCGATCGATTGCTTCCCCGGGCCGCTGCACGCTGCTGATGTAGATGATCGAGTAGCCGAAGTAGACCTGAGCCCACTGATTGAAGTTATACGTTGCGTTGAAGGTCTGCTCGTAGATCATGGCGAACTTATCGCGGGTGAAGGTGCCCTGGCTTGCTCCGCGAGCGAAGAGCCCGCCGCGTTCCACGTCCGCCGGTTGGCCCGGGGTGGAGATGGTATTCGATCCTTCGAGGGTCGCCTGCTGCCGGACGCCGCCGAGGGCGAGCTTGCCGGTGGCGTCGAAGCCGAGGCCGCGCTCCACGCCGTTGATCTTGCCGTTGAGCCCGACCTGCCCGCCGTAGAACTGGTTCTTCGTCGTGATCGAATCGCGCAGGTGAACCGAGTTCCCGTTCGGGAAGTCCGAGCGGAACGAGATGTTGATCTTCTCTTCGAGGTTGAAGTAGCGGAAGCCGACGATCGCGTCGGTGCTGTCCGTGAGGAAGTTGTAGAAGGGGAGTCGGGCATTCAGTTCGGCACCGTCGAGTTTGCTGCTCACCGAGGCCGCAATCCCGCCGGACGAGATGCCGTCGAGCGAAGCGAGCAGGCTGATCGGGGTGCCGGTGCCGGCGCGGAAGTAGGTCTCCGCCACGCTCACGGGCACGCCGCTGTTGAACAGGCTCGCACTCTTGGTTTGTTCTCCGAGGAAGAAGTAGCTGGCTTCGACGCCGAAGTGTTCGAAGGTGGTGCCGACGGTGCCGCGCACGCCGCTGAAGGCACCGAAGTCCAGATTCTTCGAATTTGGGAAGAACCGCGTGGTGGATCCGGGCGGCAGCGACGTGCCGGCCGCGAACGAGTTCAGCGCGACGGACGACGGCACCGTCTGAATCAGATCCGGCGTCCGGACGGGCCGAATAAACCACAGCAGGTATTCGCCGTTCACCCAGAATCGCGGGCCGGACATCTTCCAAGAGTCGCTGCTCGTTCCCAGATCGATATTCGACGCGGGAGCGTCCGGGGCCGGCAACATCTGTTGCGGCCCGGCCGGAGGAGCCGGCGGGGCCGCGGGTTGGGCACTCACTTCAGCCGCCGTCAACAAGCAAACGAGACCGGCAAGGTATCTGATGCGCATGGTAGAGTTCCTGCTGAACGTCCGGCGCGCGGCCGGTGCGGAGTTCGCTCAATCTGCAAAAGGTATCGGATGGGAGAAGGCGGGAGGTTGAGTGGAAAAGGCCAGAACGGGCGCTTGTGGCGATTGTGTGAAACTGGGGAAGGCGCGAAGCGACCGATCCGAGGACTTCTTTCAATCGGTGCCGAGTTCGCTTGCGGAAGTGGCACCGCGCCGATATACGCCGCCCCGTTCCAACGATCACGAGTGGTTCGGGCGAATGCGAGTGGGGCTCTGGGGGATCGGCTCGGGCCGAGGCCCCGCTCGCGACGCCGCTCGCGACGCCGCTTGAGATGGGCTGGGGGAGCCGGAATGTCGATTTGTTGCGATCCGCTTTTGCGCCATGCGCTGCGCGATGAGGCACTCACGCGCGGGCTCGGCGATATCGAAGGCCGCATGCTCGCCGAGTGGGTGGCGGACTGGACCGAACTGCTCGTCGAGGCCTCGCGCACGGAAGCGGATGCCTGGTCGTGCGTGAAGCGGCTCAGCCGCCGCGGTCGAGCGATCGGCCGCTTCGTTCAACTGTGGAACGAGCCGAAGAGCCGAGGTGCCGCGGCGCAACTCGCCGCGGCCGAACGATTCTCCTGGCCGCTGCCCGCAGCCGAGGTCGAATCGCCCGACCTCATGCACCACATTCTGACTTGGGAAAACCAACACCCAGGATGAGTGCGATTCACCGGGCCACTCGTATCGCCTTGCCGTCCGCTTGAACCAAGCGCCAATCCTTCGGCGTGAGTTCCAGGCTCGCCGGGCGATACGTCTTCACGAGATCGAGCGCCCGCACCACCGTATCATCCGTCCAAACTTTACCGGCATCCGATTTCGGAGCCGGCACGATGTTCAACAACTCCACGACGCCCCGCGGCGGCTCCGATTCCGGCAGCAGCACGCCGTGAGAATCGACGAGCCTCACCGCACCCGCATTCACGCGAACCGCCATCACCGGCACGCGAAACTTCAACTGCACCGTCACCGCATTTCTCGCTTCCACCGAAATACCCTCCACGGATTCGACCCAGGGATGAGCCGCGAACGCCTTCGCCAGACGATCGCGATCCGGTTCGTCGATTGCGTTGAACGATTCGGGGAACTGCGACACGTATCGAACTTCGGTGAGAAAAGTGTGCCGATCGATGCCGGGCGGCGGTTCGCAGTGAATGTCGGCGAATGCGACGCGGAAGCGTTCGCGGGATCCGAGGTGTCGCAGGGCTTCGATCCCGAGGTAGTCGAGAGTCAGGATGATTCCGGTGGCCAACGCCATCGTGATGGCGATCGCCGCGACGGAGCGCCAGCGCCGCGCGTGCGGGATCTCGTCCTTCGATTTTCGCGGCTTCCGGGCCATGATGTTCCGCCGCTTGCGGCTTTGCGATTGTGCCTGAAATTGCAATCGCGAAGCCGCGAGCGGCAACCTCACCTTCACCAGATGTGCAGTTCGCGGTCGAGCGCCACGCCGGTGCGTTCCTTCACCCGATCGCGCAAATGATCGACGAGGTGCAGGATATCCGAAGCCGTGGTGCCCGCGTGAGCCACGACGTAGTTCGCGTTGCGATCGCTCAGCTCGGCACTGCCGATCTTCGACTTCCCCATGCCGGCGCGATCGATGAGGGTCGCGGCCTGCTGGCCCGGCGGATTGCGGAAGAGCCGCGCCGCATGTTGAAAGCTGAACGGCTCCGACGCCTTCCGCATCACCCAAGCCTTCAACATGCGCTTGAGAATGGAGGGTTGAACGTCCTTCTCCAGTTCGAACTCGACGGACAGAATCACGGGCTCGTCGATGTCGCTCTGATGTTCGGTGAAGTTGAGTTCGTCGCGGTTGCGGGTCTGAATCGTGTTGGCGTCGGTGAGCACGGTGACGCGCTGCACGGATTGGCCGATCTCGCCGGATCGGTCGCCGACGTTGCAGCGAACGCTGCCGCCGATGGTGCCGCGGATGCCGACGAGGGTTTCGAGCCCCGCGAGCCCACGGCGAACCGAGAACGCAATGAGATCGAAGAGTTGCCCACCGCCGCCGGCGACGATCCGCTTGCCTTCGCCCTCGATTTTGCTGAACGCTGGGGCCGTGAGGCGAACGACGGCACCGGGAACGGGATCGTCGCGAACGAGCAGATTGAACCCGCCGCCGAGCATCCGCACCGGCACGTTCTGCGCCTGGCACGCGGCGAGTACCGCTTGCAGTTCCTCGATCGATCGCGGTTGCAGGAGGAACTCGGCGGGTCCGCCGATCTTCAGATGGGTGTGCGGTGCGAGCGGTTCGTCGCGCTTCGTGATCTGCGGAAATTGATCGGCAAGAGACATACTCGGCTCCGGGCCAGGCTTCGGAGGCATCTTATCGCGCGGGGTTCGACGGGTCGCAAGAAGTCCCAACGAAAAAACCCCACCGTTCTTCCGCTTGCGCTTCGGAACGGTGGGGCCGGAACAGAGAAGAGGCAGAACAAGGGAATATAGTCCAGGTTTGGCGAACTCGTGTCAACACCACTTTCCATTTGCCGTAAGTCGCGTTCCGAACGCCACTTTGGGAAGTTGGCGCCAGGAAATTCGCAACTTCTTTGAGGTCGCTCGCTTGGAGCCGCCAAATCTCAATGCTTGATTCGCGCCCACCATCCGATTACGATTGGGACACGCTCGCCCGTTCGTCCCGATTCCAGCAAGGAACCTCCATGGCCACCGATGAGGCCCTGGCTCACGAATTTTTCCAGGTGAAGCGGCACGGCGACGTGGCCGTGATCATTCCGTCTCCGCAGATCGAGCACCTGCCCGAGACGCTCCTGGAACCGGCCGCCCAGATGGTGCTCGCCCCGCTGCGCGTAGACCCGCCGAGCCAGATCATCATCGATCTGTCCGAGGTGCAGTACTTCGGCTCGGCGTTCATCACGTTCCTGCTGCGTTGCCACAACGTGCTGCACGATCGCGGCAGCGACCTCGTGCTCGCTGGCGTGAATCCGAACATCCGCGAACTGCTGCGAATTACCAACCTCGACAACCATTGGGCGCTCTACGACTCGGCCTCCGAGGCAATCCAGTCCCTCGGCGGTGTGAACTGAAAAGTGTTCACCCGTGTTTTCCGTGGTGGCACTCTGAGACATCAGCCGCCTGGGCCGCTTGCCACTGCTCCACGGTGCCGATCGGCAGCCAGTAATTCGCTTCGACCACTTCAAATGCACCGGCACCCGCGAGCTGAGTCACCGCGTCCGTGATTTCGTATTCGCCGCGAGGCGAGAGCGGCAGCGTGAGGTCGAACACCGTTCGCGGGAACAGGTAGGCCCCGATGTTCGCCAACTGCGGCGCGGCCAATCCCCGAGGCTTCTCCACCACTTTTTCGAGCAGGTTGCTTCCCCCCTTCCGGAACAAAATGCCGAAACTCTCCGGAGCATCGACGGGGTGCGCCAGAATGCCCATCGGCACCTGGGCCAGCCGCGCGAGATCGGCCTGGCCGATGAGGTCGTCGCCGTTGAGGACCATCACGCGATCGGAAGTCACCGCATCCCGGCAACTCATGAGGGCGTCGCCCGTGCCGCGCGGTTCCGTTTGCCGCACCGTCGCCCAATTGCGAACGTGGGGTTGCTTCGCGAGGTAAGCCTCGATCTGTTCGGCCAGGTAGTTCACCACGACGATGAGCCGATCGACCGGCGGCAGCGCACCGATGATCCAGTCCAAGATGGGACGGCCCTGCACTTCCAAGAGCGGCTTGGGAATCGTTTCGGTGAAGGGGCGAAGGCGAGTGCCCTTACCCGCGGCGAGAATGATGGCGTCCATGCTACTTCTCCAGAATCGTTCTTGCCATTGCGACATCGCGGCTCAGTTGCTCGGTCAGTTCGGCGATGCTGGCGAAGGGCCGCGTGTCCCGCAATTTGGAAGCGAACTCCACGGAGAGTTGTTGGCCGTAGAGGTCGCCGGTGAAGCCGATGAGGTGTACTTCGACCTTGCGGGCGTCTTCTCCGAAAGTCGGGTTGGGTCCGACGTTCGCGGCAGCAGGCCACATCGTTCCATCGACCATGGCGCGAACGGCATAGACGCCGTTGCCGGGCAGCACGGTGGGAACCTCGCCGAGGTTCGCAGTGGGGAACCCGAGCGTCCGGCCTCGCTTCGCGCCTTCAATCACCGTGCCCGCGATGCGGTACGAGCGATCTAAGAGTACGGCGGCGAGCGCGACATCGCCCGTCGTCAGGGCCATGCGAACCCGGCTGCTCGAAACGGGTTCCCCGCCCCAGGCGAATGGAGGCACTTCTTCGAACCGAATCTCGGAGGCCGAGCAGTGCCTTCGCAATGCGTCCGTGTTTCCCACTCGGTTGCAGCCGAAGCGGAAGTTGTACCCCTCGACGACGGCCTGCGCCCCGAGTTGCCGGAGCAGCACCTCGCGAAAGAACCGATCGGCAGAAAGTGCGAGCAGGCTCGGCGTGGTCCGGAGTACGACCACGCAATCGGCACCAATTCCGTGGAGCAGTTCCGCCCGATCGGGAAGCGTGGTGAGAGGTGGCCGAGGAGCGGCCTTTGGGAATAGCACTTGATACGGAGGTGGATCGAAGGTGACAGCGACAGTTGGGCCGTGAACTTCCTCGGCCCGCCGCCGGGTCGCGGAGATCAGCGCCTGGTGCCCGAGGTGGACGCCATCGAAATTCCCCACGGCAACCGCGCCGCCCGCGAACCCCGGCGGCGCTTCGTCCGTCCAATCGAGTGCGGCAATCGCCATGCAGTTATCTTGCGGTAAACATCGCGTTTTGACCAGCGAGCGCGTTGCCGCCTTCTCGGATGACGCGAGAGGTGCTACGTTGAGGGTTCGAGTCTGTCGGTCGGCTGGACGGTCGCCGCGTGGCCCTTGGTAACGAGGACGACGGGGAGGAAAGTCCGGGCTCCTTAGGGCGCGGTGGTGGGTAACGCCCACCCCCGGCAACGGTTCGCGCCCCGGCGCGGGCCGCCAACGGGCGGGACAGTGCAACAGAAAGATACCGCCTGGCTGTTATTTGTTATCCGTTGTTGGTTATTCGTGGTGTTGCATCCACTAGCGAAGAACGAGCGACAAATAACAGCCCGGTAAGGGTGAAATGGTGCGGGGCTTCGGCCCTTAAAGTAAGAGCGCACCAGCAGTCGGGCGACCGACTGGCTCGGCAAACCCCACCGGGAGCAAGGCCAAGCAGGGGACAGGACCGGCCCGGTCCGCCACGATCCCCGGGTAGGCTGCTCGATCCCGCGGGCAACCGCGGGGCTAGATAAATGATCGTCGCCCGCCGCGAGGCGGGGACAAAACCCGGCTTATAGGCCGCCCGACAGACTCGTCCGGGATCTGGTTATTGGTTATTCGTTGCTCGTTATGTACTTGTTTAGCGCCCCAGGAGCAGCGTGGGCCGTGGGAGCAGGAGGTTGCCCGCACTTCGCAGCGTCTGACTGATGTGGTCCAGCGCCGATCGCGC
>JAYTUG010000143.1:0-2419 GCA_043744695.1 Gemmataceae bacterium | reverse complement strand
TCGCCTTCCAATCGACCTGACGCACGTCGTCGCCGCGCGTGTACTCGCGGAGCGACTCGAACTCCGAGGCACCGCCGCGATGCCGGACCCGGCGGATGCCGATCGCAGCCAGACGTTCGGACCGCGCCAGGAGGTGATAGCGTTCGAGCAGCGCGAGGTTCGGGTAGACGCGCGAGGTATCGTCGGCCGGGATCGTCGCGTCGCGTTCCCAGAATCCGAGCAGCGAACGAAAGCGGAGGGCAATCGGCCCCCAAGTGAACGAACCGCGCCGCTGCGGTGAGATGCCGTACTTCCAGATCGACTGACCGTTCGCGGCGACGGTGAGAACCGATTCGCGATCGGGATCGCCGAACGAGGCCGGGGCCGCGTCGCGAATGCGAACGCGGAGCCGTGCGTTCGCTCGGTTCTGGACGTTCACTTCCACGGAATGATGGGCGAGTACCGACATGCGATCGGGGACGTGCCGAGTGGCGTGAAGGACCGACGCCCGCGGCGAAATGAGAAGGTCGAGCAGTGCCGCGAGAACGAGTGCGGCATTGGCCGCCACGAGGACGGGCCACGCTTTCGGAAAGACGAGCAAGCCGAGTGCCGCCAGAACCAAGAGGGCGATCGCCGCGAGCAGTCGCCGGGACGGCGTGGGGATCATCGCGGGATCTCCGTGCGGCCGAGCACTTCTTCCAGGATGTCGTCCGGCGTGAAGCCATCGACCTCGGCACCGGGCTTGAGTACGAGGCGGTGCCGCAGCACGGGCTTGGCGATGGCCTTGATGTCGTCCGGGAGCACGTGCGGCCGGCCGCGCAGGGCGGCGCGAGCCTTCGCCGCCGTGAGCACCATCAGTCCGGCGCGTGGGCTGGCTCCCACTTCCACCTTGAGGTTGTCGCGGGTCGCGCGAACTAGGCGCGCGATGTACCCGAGCAGTTCGTCGCGGATGGTGCGCGAACGAATCTCCTCCTGGGCCGCCAGCAACTCCGGTTCTCCCCCCAAGGTTTCGAGGCCGAACCGTTCGAGGTCCTCGATCCGGATGCCGCGCTGATGCACGCGTAGAATCTCCACTTCGCCGGCCTCGCTGGGATATTCCGCGATCACCTTCATCATGAAGCGGTCGAGTTGGGCCTCGGGCAGCGGGTAGGTTCCCTCCTGTTCCACGGGGTTCTGCGTGGCGAAGACCGTGAACACCGCAGGCAGCTTGTACGAGACGCCGTCGACCGTGACCTGCCGCTCCTGCATGGCTTCGAGCAGTGCGGCCTGCGTCTTCGGCGGCGCGCGGTTGATCTCGTCGCCGAGGACCAGTTGCGCGAACACGGGCCCCGCACGGAAGTGAAAGCTCTGATCGCGCGGATCGAACACGTTCGTGCCGGTGATGTCCGCGGGCATGAGGTCCGGGGTGAACTGAACGCGCTTGAACTCGCAGGAGAAGAGCCGTGCGATGACGCGAATCAGCAGCGTCTTCGCGGTGCCGGGCACGCCTTCGATGAGCACGTGCCCGCCGGCGAACAGCGACACCAGCACGTGCTCGATGAGATCGTCTTGCCCCACGATCACCTTGGCGATCTCTCGCCGCGCCGCGGCGTAGAGTTCATCGAGGCCGCGGCCGGGTGGAGAAGCACTCATGGGCGACAGACTCCAGTTGATGCAGGGCTTCGAGGAAACCACCCGGCGGCTCGTGCGCCGACAGAATACTTGATAGCGGTTCGGGGCTCATCCCGCGTCGTCGAACCACTTCCCGCACGATCTCGACCACCGGCGTGCCCGTCGGCAATCCGAAGACGGTCTCGATTTTGTGCCGCAGCGCATCCCGCACCGTGCGAAACGCCTCGGACCGGTTGCCGTTGCGTTCCAGCAGTTCGGCCATCGCGTCGAGGAACTCTTCCTTGGATCGTCGGGCCGGCGGCGGCACGGCTCGCAGCGGACCGAACCGCACGCTGAAGTGCCACAGCACGAACAGCGTCAGCACGAGAGCTTGAATCGTGACGCCGAGTACGGGCGGGCGGAAAAGCAACTCGGCGACGCTCGGCTGATCGCGCAGGCCGTGGCAGTATTCGTCGAAGGCGAGCCGCCCTCCGGGTCGTTCCGCGAGCATGGCATCTGCCAGTCGGCACGCCAGAACCGCGTTGTCTTCCATGCGCAGGTTGTCGTTGGCAAGCACGTCGGGTCGGTTCAGCAGCCAGATTTGCCCCCGGCCGCGTGTATAGATCGTGGCGATGGGGCCCGAACCGATTCGGCCCCAGGCCCGACCACCGGAAGGCCCCATGACTTCCAACGGTCCGGCGACAACGTGCGACACATCCGTTGCCTCCGCGGTGTACGCATCACCCCTCACCGGCGGGCTCGGCGCGAAGCCCGTCAGCCCCGGCACCTTGATCCGGCGACGCCCCGCCACACTCACCGGCATCCCGAGTTGATCCGCGAACGCCTCCTC
>JAYTUG010000142.1:0-2429 GCA_043744695.1 Gemmataceae bacterium | reverse complement strand
CGCGGCCGTCTCGGCCGCTCTTCAGAATGCGGCCGGGACGGCCGCGCTCCCAGGTCTGCATGTCCTCGATCTCTGCTCCGCGCCCGGCGGCAAGACCACGCACCTCGCCGAACTCATGGACAACCGCGGCTTCATCACCGCCTGCGACATCGACCCGCGCCGACTCGAAACAGTGACGAGCCTGTGTCGACGGATGGGCGTCGAGAACGTGGAGGTGCTTCACGTGCCGGAGCACGGCGAGCCGCCGGCGGGTCCGTTCGATGCCGTGCTCGCCGATGTGCCGTGCAGTAACACCGGCGTGCTGGGCCGCCGGCCCGAGGTACGCTGGCGCATCAAGCCGACCGAGTTCGAATATCTGATTCGGCTTCAAACCAAGCTGCTGTTCCAGGCGATCGAGCGGGTGAAGCCGCGAGGCGTCGTGGTCTATTCGACGTGCAGCATCGAACCGGACGAGAACGAAGGCGTGGTGAAGAGCGTACTGCGGGCCGTGAAGAATGTGAAGATCGAGGCGGAGCACCACGCGATCCCGGGACGCCCGTCCGATGGCGGGTACTGGGCCCGGCTACGGAAAGCCTGACGCTTGACGAACTCGCCCGCGATCGGCATCGTCTTACAGTAGAGCGCTCTCTCGCGAGGTTGTCATGGCCGCCCCGAAGATCCCGTACCCGCCTAGCCCGACGAACGTCCCCGACGACCTCACCGATTATCCCGCCTCGTACAAGTCCAAGCAGAACATGCTGCTGATCGCGCTGTTCATGTTCCTGCTCTTCTACTTCGGGCTCGTCGCGCTCTGCGTTCTCCTCGGCACCTATTGCGCCCTTTCTCTAGGAACCTGGCCGCTCGTCAAAATCGCCGGCATCGTCTTCTTCAGCATCGCGTTCCTCTTTCTCGTGAAGGGCTTCTTCAAACGGCACCCGCGCGAGAAAGACTGGAACGTCGAGATCGCGGAAGCGGAGCAACCCGTCCTGTTTGGCTTCATCCATCAACTCTGCGAGGAACTGAACGCACCCGTGCCCGACCGCGTTTACGTCTGCCCGGATGTGAACGCGGCCATGATCGCCCGCACCTCGTTCATCAACCTCGTGAAGGAACCGAAGCGCGACATGCTCATCGGCCTGGGACTGGTGAACTGCATGAATCTGAGCGAGTTCAAGGCCGTGATCGCCCACGAACTCGGGCACTTCTGCCAGTCCGCCTACTCGGACACCTACACCTGGGTCACGCGGCAAGTCATTCGCGATCTCGTGGTGGGCGAAGATTTTTTGGATCGCTTCCTGAACTGGTGCAAGGCACAAGGCGGGCTGCCCGCGGCCTTCGGGTACACCTTCGGCGGGCTGCTCTGGCTCGGCCGCAAGCCGCTCGAACTCGTCTTCAAAGTGATCACGTTGCAGTGGCTTTCGATTCGCCGCGAGCAAGAGTTTCACGCCGATCTCGTGGCCGTGAGCGCGGCGGGAAGCGATGCCATCGCACACGGACTGCTCCGGTCGACTTTCGGCTTCCTCTGCTTCAATCAAGCCGCGGAAGACCTTTCGCTCGCCTCGGAACATCAGCTCTATTCCCGCGACCTGTACCACCATCAGAATAAGGCCGCGCCTCTCGTGCGAAGGCAGAAGAAAGAGCCGAACCTCGGCTTGCCTCCCGAACTGAACGACCCGATGGCCGGGAAGAAACTGCGGGCGTTCGACCGCGAGGAAGAGGAAGTCGAAGGCGACAATACGCCCGTGATGTACCGCATGCATCCGCCGAATCACGCCCGCGAGGAGAACGCCAAGGAACGCTTCGTGCCGGCCGCGATCGACCACCGCTCGCCGTGGATTCTGTTCGCCGAAACCGCGGACCTCAAGGAACGGCTCACGTACAAGTTCTACCGCATGGCCTTCAAAGTGAAGAAGACGGTCGAACTCGCCGAACCCGAGGAAGTGCAGCAGTTCATCGACGACGAACACGCCGAAACCACCTACGACTTGAAGTACAACGGCATCTACGACGGCCGCCCGATCGAGCCCGGCGACCTCGGCGAACTCAACCAGATCATTCGCGATTCGCCCTGGGACGAAGAGCGAATCGATAAGGTCTTCGCCAAGCTCCACGACGACGCGAAGGGACGCAACGAAGACTATCAGGACGTTCGCAAGGAAAAGGCGACGCTGGAAAACACGCCGGGACGGCTCAGCCCGCGCATGAGGAAGAAGCTCAAGAAACTCGAACGGGAACTCGACAAACTCTGGGAGTGGTTCAAGTCGTTGGATCGCCGCGTTTATCTGTGCCACGTGCAGATGGCATCGGTCGTGAATAAGGAGTGGCGCGACGAGTTGGTCGAGCGCTACCGCTTCGGCCTCGAGATTCAGAAGTTCTACATTCAGTCCCAAGAGCAGTCCGACAAAGCGGTCTTCTACACGAACATGATGATGGAAGTGGAACACGCGCAC
>JAYTUG010000141.1:0-2429 GCA_043744695.1 Gemmataceae bacterium | reverse complement strand
AGGCGCGGACGTGGGCCAGCGTGCTGTCGGCATTGCGGAGCGCGCGGACGTAGAGTTCGAACAGTTCGGGGTTCTTGGTTTCGAGTTCCCGGATGGATTTGCGGCGATCGGCGGCGCTCACGGCCCCGGCGATGGCCGGTGCGGAGTGCGCGAAGAACTCCCGCTCCTGAAGTTTCATCCGTTCCCACGGCGGGTTGCCGATCACGGCGTGGAACCCGCCGACCGCTTCTTCTCCGTTCGCGCTCGGTTCCTCGTCGAAGACCTTGGGAAACGTGTCGGCCCAACGCATCGCCTTGTCGTGTACCGCGGGATCGGTGACCAGGCTGTTGCCGCGAACGATGTTGTGCGAGAGGTCCGCGAGTTTGCGGTCGTTCTTGGCGGAGCGCAACCAAAGCGCGAGTTGCGTGATCTCGACGGACTGTTCGGAGAGATCGACGCCGTACAGGTTCTCGGTGAGAATCCAGTCGGAAACGTCGGCGAGAAGGGTCTTCTCAGCGACGAGCCCGTGAAAGGCGACCCCTTCGATGATCTCGCGATAGCGGTCGTATAGGTAGTCGAAGGCCTGGATCAGGAAGGCGCCGCTGCCGCAAGCCGGATCGCAAACTTTGAACCGGCGCAGGCGGGCCAGGCATTCGCGCCAGTAGCCCTCCACCTCGAGAGAAGGCGTCTCGGAGTTCAGATCCACGTCTCGGATATGGCGGGTCTTGCGGACGGCTTTCTGCTCTTCGTCGATCAGCGTACCGAGCGTTTCGCGGACGATGAATTCGGTGAAGGAGGGCGGCGTGTAGTAGATGCCGAAGCGCTTGCGCTCGGCCGATTTCTGCATGGCGGGTTGTTCGACGCCGTTCTTGGGCTTGGCCTTCTTGCGTTTGGGCGGCTTCGCGATCCCGTTGCTGCCATTGCCTTCGCCGAAGAGTCCGCCGCTGCGGACACTTTCGAGTTCGCCGATGGATTTCTCGAAGAGTTGCCCGAGCACTTCAAGGTTCACCTCGTCCCGGAAATCGAAGGTGCCGACGTTCTTGAAGAAGTCCGTGAAGCGATCGTCGAGTTGCAGGTCGTCGATTTCGGGATCGTGCTTGAAAAGGCCGCCGTTGAAACCCGTCTTGAGGAACGGATCGCTCGCCACGCCGCGATCGATGGCCCCGAAGAGGTTGAGGAAGTTCTGCCAGCGGGGATTGGTCACGCGCGAGTGGGGCGAGATGCTGTCGTGCGTGTTGCGCAGGCAGTTCTCGGAGAGCAGGCCACGATCCTCGCAGAAGGCGATGAAGATGATGCGGTCGAGGATCGTCTGAGCGATCTTGATGGCCCGATCGAGCGTCTTACCTTGTTCGGACTTCAGGTGATCGATCAGTTTGTGGCGACTGTTGCTGTAGGCTTCGTAGAGTTCGTTGCCGACATCGCGCTGTCGTTCGGCGGTCGACTTAATCAGCCGGAGGGCGCGCGGTTCCTGGCCCGCATAGCCGGGCATGAACGCCCCGGCCGCGAACAGGCAATAGAACTGCGCGAACACCTCCGGCTTGCGAAGGTCCTGGAGCCGAAATTCCTGATAGGCCTGCGAGGTCTTGTCGCGGTGGTAGAGCCGAAAGCTGACGAAGTTGCTGACGATGCCCCACGGGCAGTTCGGCAACGCGTTCAGATAGTCCCAACACTGCTGCACGGCGGTGCGGCCGTTCGACTTGTCGCGGTCGAGGTTCGTCTCGGCACCTTTGAGTTCGATTGCAACGGCAGGCTTGGGCGAAAGGCCCGTTCCAAAGTGGCCCAAGGCACCATCCGCGACTCCGACGCCCTTAACCGTGAAATTGCGTTCCAGATGGTACTTGTCCGGGCTCTCGGTGACGGTGGAATAGCCGAGTGCCTTGCCGAATACTTTGTGGAGGAACTCGGCGTCGAGAGCGGTTTCCTTCTTGTTCAGATGTCCTTGCTTCTCCAGGTCCGACCAGTGCCGGAGGATTTCGTAGGCTCCGCGTTCCTCGGCTTCGTCGTGGAGTTTCGCATCGGTGCCAGCTTCATCAAGATACTTTGGCAGTATGAGAACGCGATGTTGCCGAGGAGCGTAAGCGCTGGCGGTAAACAGGTCTGTATTGTCGGGCGCAAGCGGGCGACGTGCATTACCCATGTTGATTCGTCGGCCTGGGGCATGAATTTGCTTCTGGGCATCTTAGTCGGGACAGTAGGCAGAGGCGATGCCGGGAGCCTCGCCCTCCGCGTAGCGGCATAAATGCCGCTTCACTCGACCAACCGCAACTCGGCGGTGGCCGGGTCGACGGAGACGAGCAGTGGTCGGGCCATGTGCGGGAATGAGGCAATGGCCTGACCCGGCGCGAGGCCCGGCAACCGGTTCCACAAACTCTCGTCGATACCGCTCACCGTCTTCCGCAGAGAAGCGACCACCTGCGGGTCCGTGATCTTGTGGAGGATGTACGAGTTCA
>JAYTUG010000140.1:0-9443 GCA_043744695.1 Gemmataceae bacterium | reverse complement strand
GCAGTTCGCGAACCACCCTCTCCCCAGCGGGGAGAGGGTCAGAGTGCCTACTTCCAGTGGCACACCCTTCGGCGCATAGCTTCACCTTGACCCACTTTTCCCCGCGCCGTATTCTTCGCCACTTCATTCGCAGGGAGGCGGGATGGCGGAAACGAATTCGAACTGGCGCGGACGTCGCGTTCTCGTCGCCGGCTGCACGGGCTTTCTCGGCAGCGCGGTCGTCGAGGAACTGTTGGCCGAAGGAGCCGAGGTCGTCGGCCTCGTTCGCAATCGAGCCTCGGCCACGACGCTCGCCAAGCATCAACTGGCGGGCCGCGTTCACATCGTGCACGGTCGCGTCGAAGATCTCTTCCGCGTCCACTCCGCACTCGCCGTCTACGAAGTGAACTCCGTCTTCCATCTGATTCCCGCGACACCCTTTGGCCCGGATCGCGGCATCGCGACCGTGCTCGAAGCAGTGCGGCGATACGATCCGCGAGTACCCACGGTCGTGGCGCGCCCCGCGATTTCCGGATCCGCCGCGAACTCCCTCGTGCCGCTCGGCGTCGCCCGCTTTGGGGAACTCTTAGGCCGCGACCCGAAGTCGCAGCGGTTCGTCGCCGCGACTACCATCGGGCTTCTCGAAGGTACTCGGTCCACGACCAATTCCGAACGGGGAGAACGCGATTTCGTTCACGTCCGCGACGCGGCACGGGCGTGCTTGCTCCTGGGGGAAGCATTGGCGAATCGCCCGATTCCCCACGTTCACGAAGCTCAGTTTCGCACCGGATGGGTGCACGGCGATCGCGAGATGCTCGCGGCGTTGCGGGAGGGGTGTGCCGGTCGTTCGCCGCGGGCTTGGTTCGCCACTCCGCCGGCAAATCCGCTGGGTTGGTCGCCTTCGCTCAACTTTTCGGACGCGATAGCCGATACGGTTGAAGGGTATCGCGAATTCGTGCGTTCGCGGGGATTGGGAACGCGGGCCGCGCAGCCGGCGCGGGCCGCTTGATCGACGCAAGAGGGCTTCGGCCATGCCCACCATCTCGCTCGATCGCGAACTCGCTGCCGAACTCATCCGTCGCTACGGCCTCCAACCCGGCGACTTGGTCGTGGAAGTCGGCAGCGGGGAAGGCCACTTTCTCAACGCCCTTCGCGCGCTCGGAATGCGCGTACTCGGGATCGAACCCAACATGATGTCGATGGCACGGGCCTGGTCCGACGGCGTCGATACGATCGCGGCGCACTTCGGCCCGGGGACGGCCGAGTACCTTGCCGCGAAGTACGGCACGGCGAAGCTGGTGATCGCGCGTTCGGTGCGGGCCGGTTCCGAGGAGTTCGGACGGCTCGTGGCCGGCGGTTCGCGCTGCCTCACTGCCGAGGGTGCGATTGCGGTACTCGCCACGGGTGCGAACGCGGTTGTCGAAATTCGCCCCGATCCGGCAATGCGCCGCGCCGCCTAACGTTTCTCCCTCACGGCATTCTCGCCTGCACGCCGCGCTTGTGCCTCTCGAAGTAGGCAATTGCTTCTGGGTGGCACCGGTGTTCTGGGTGGCACCGGCTTCCAGGCGGTGTTCTGGGTGGCACCGGCTCCTACCCGCAACACGTCAACAGCCCGGGTCTCATGCGAAGCTTCTTCTGTTGCTGCACCGGCTGGAAGCCGGTGCCACCCATGCCTACGCCGCGCAGTTTGTGGCCTTGAAGTGGCCTTGAACACGTCTGTCCGTAACCTTTCCTTCGGTCTCCCCTTCGCGAGGTTCTCATGGCTGCCACTCGAGGCGAGCAATTCGCCGGCGTCACCGTCGCTCTCGTCACGCCCTTTCAGAACGGCGACATCGACTGGAACGATCTCGGCAAACTCGTGGACTGGCACGTCGAACAAGGAACCGATGGCCTCGTGCCGTGCGGCACCACCGGCGAATCGCCCACGCTCGATCACGAGGAACACGAACGCGTGGTAGCGTTCGTCTGCGAGCGCGCTGGCGGCCGGCTCAAGATCGTGGCCGGTACCGGTTCGAACAGCACGCGCGAAGCCATCCGGATGACCAAGGCCGCGAAGAAGGCCGGAGCCCACGGCACGCTGCAGGTCGGGCCTTACTACAACAAGCCGACGCAGGAAGGCTACTTCCGGCACTTCGGCGCGATTGCCGAGGCGTGCGATTTGCCGCAAGTGATCTACAACATTCCCGGCCGCACCGGTTCTGAAATCGCCGCGGAAACACTCGCCCGCTTGGCCGAAGCATATCCCACGGTCGTGGCCGTGAAGGAAGCCACCGGCAAACTCGACATGGCTTCGCAGGTCGCGGCCCTCACGGATCTGACCATCCTCAGCGGCGACGACAGCCTCACGCTGCCAATGATGAGCGTGGGCGCCAAGGGCGTCGTGAGCGTGGTGGGGAACATCGTGCCGCGCGACATGATGAGCCTCGTGAAGGCCTTCGCATCGGGCAAGGTAAGCGAGGCCCAGCAATGGCATCGCAAGTTGTTCCCACTGTGCCGCGACATGCTGGGCGTGGCGACGAACCCGATCCCGCTGAAGGCCGCGATGAAGATGCTCGGCCGAGGCACCGGCGAACTGCGCCTGCCGATGTGCCCGCTCGACGCCGCGGGAGAAGCCAAGGTGCGGGCCACGCTCGTGGGCTACGGGTTGATGTAGCTCTTCACCAGCCCGACGCGCAAGCGAGGGCTCACACTCAGACACTCGCTTACGCGTCGGGCTGGTCATATGGCTCACTTCCCTTCTTTCGAGCAGTTCGCGGAACTGGCGCGGTCGCATACCGTGGTGCCGGTCTATCGCCGACTCACCGGCGACACGCTCACGCCCGTCTCCGCGTTCAAGAAGATCGAAACCGGGGAATGGTCGTTCCTCTTCGAGAGTGTGGTCGGCGGCGAACGCATCGGCCGCTACAGCTTCCTGGGCGCGGAGCCATTCCGAAAGTTTGAAGCTCGCGGAAACCGCACGCGCCTCCAGGAAGGGAACGGCCCGTGGGTGGAAGGTGAAGCAGCCGATCCGCTCAAAGTCCTCGAAGAAATGATCGCGGAGTTTCGGGCACCGCACTTGCCGGGCTTGCCGCGATTCTGCGGCGGCGCGGTTGGGTACGCCGGCTACGACACCGTGCGTTACGTCGAACGCCTGCCGAATGCCCCGCCGGACGACCGCAAAATTCCCGACCTCTCGTTCGGCTTCTTCGACCGCATGGTCATCTTCGACCACGTCGCGAAGACCGTCGCGGTTGTGGCGAACGCCATGAATGCCGGCGACTCCGAACCGCGAGAGGCTTACCGTGAGGCATGTCGACGAGTCGATGAACTGGTCGGACGCTTGCAGGAACCAGGCTCCGAACTTCCCCTCACCGATATCGATCCTTCGGGTTCTCAGCCGCCATCCGCCCGGCTCACCTCAAACTTCACCCAGCCGCAATTCGAATCTGCCGTTGCGAAGGTCCGCGAGTACATTAACGCTGGGGATGCGTTTCAGATCGTACTCAGCCAGCGCTTCCAGACGGAGACCACGGCCCATCCGTTCGACATTTATCGGGCGCTGCGAGTGGTGAACCCATCGCCGTTTATGTTCTACTTACGGGCCGGTGATGTCACGCTGGTCGGTGCTTCACCCGAAATTATGTGCCGGGTCGAGAATGGCGAGATCACGAATCGGCCGCTGGCGGGGACGCGGCCGCGCGGCGCGACGCCTGAAGAAGACACGAGGCTCGCTGAGGAATTGCTCGCCGATCCGAAGGAGCGCGCCGAGCACATCATGCTGGTGGATCTGGCACGCAACGACGTCGGCCGCGTCGCGAAACTCGGCAGCATCAAGATCGGCGACCTGCTCACCGTCGAGCGCTACAGCCACGTCATGCACCTGTCGAGCACCGTGACCGGCACGTTGATGCCTGGGAAAACCGCATTCGACGCCTTGCGGGCGAGCCTTCCCGCCGGCACGCTCAGCGGAGCGCCGAAGGTGCGGGCCATGGAGATCATCGACGAACTGGAGCCGCATCGCCGCGGGCCGTACGGCGGTGCCGTGGGCTACGTCGATTTCAGCGGCAACATGGACACTTGCATTGCGCTTCGCACCATGGTGATTCTCGGCAAGACGGCGTACGTGCAGGCTGGTGCCGGCATCGTGGCGGACAGCGTGCCCGCCAGCGAGTACCAGGAAACCGTTAACAAGGCGATGAGCCTGTTGCGGGCGCTCGAAGTGGCTGAGACGCAGTTGTGACTCGCTTGCTCACTTGCTTTTCTGTTCCAGCAGCCAGGGGAAGAATTCCTTCTCGCCGTAGGCTAAATCCCAGCTATTGTGCCCGACCTTCGGATACTCCGTGTACTTGGGAGTGCCGCCCGCCTTCTTCAACGCCTCGATCATCGTCCGGGATAGCTCCACCTTCACGGCTGTGTCCTGGTCGCCGTGAAAGCACCAGCACGGAATGTCTTTGATCTTCTCAGCCCCACGCACATCGCCGCCGCCGCAGATCGGAGCAATCGCTGCCCAGCGGTCGGGGTGGGTGAACGCCATGGACCAAGTGCCGTATCCGCCCATGCTCAGGCCGGTGAGGTACTGCCGCTTCGCATCCGTTTTGTATTCCTTCATCACCGCGTCGAGGATGGCGATGGCCCGCTTCCCGTCATCGCTGTCGGCCTTCCAGGTCCGCTTTTCGGACTGAGGGATCACCACAATCGCCGGGAAGGTCTTCAGCTGTTTCTTGATGGCCGGCCCGATGCCGACTTCCACCGGCTCCTTCGTTCCGCCCTTGGTCTCGCCCGCGCCGTGCAAGAACAGGATCACGGGGAATTCTTTCTTCCCGTCGTACGATTCCGGAACGAACACGACGTACGGCGACGTCGAGTCGTCCGCGTTCTTGTACGTCTTCTTGACGAATCCGGTTTTCACGGCATCCTCGGCAATGGCGGGGGCGCTCGAAGCGAACGCGATGGCGAGCGACGCGGCCACGATGCCGCGACGAGAGAGGTAACGCATGGCGAAGCTCCAGGGTGGTGGCGAGTTCTGGAAAGTAGTGTATCGCGCCCGCCGCGTCGGCCCCAACGATTCGCTTCGAACCAAGGGTGCGGGCCGCGAGTTCTCGCCGCGCGGGCGAGACGCCTGCGGACCCAGGGGAAGCGTTGGATTGAGGGAAAATCCCTCCTCCGTTTCCGCCTTGCACTCAACCCCCTACCCACCGTATAGCCCCCGGCCGATGCGCGGGTTCATTCGCGCTGCTCCGCCGCCGAGGGCCGACGATGTCGCGCCGATTCCTCCTACCTCTGGTCATCGCTCTCGCCGCCGCCGTGGGGTGCTTCAATTCCCACAACCCCGGTTACGTCCCAAACGTGCTGCCCGGCGGACCCATCGAGCAATCGCACGCCAAGCCGCGCTTCGGATTCTTCCGCGACTTCGACCCGAAGGCGTGTCGCCTGGACGTGACGCCGCGCGATGCGACCGCGCCGCTCGGCTCGCAGATCGTGCTCGTCGCCACCGTGTACGACAAGGACGGCGAACCGCGCCGCAGCCGCCGCGTGGAGTGGCTGCTCGAAGGGCCGGGGAACATCATCGAAGTGGACGAATCCGGCTTCTACGCCGGCCGAGGCTACAAGGTCGATAACAAGTACGGCGTCACGTACACGGGCTACGTTTCGCACACCATCACCCGCGGCAACGACGACCCGAAAGACGACGTCGAGATCAGCCCCGGCCAGACCTTCTGCGTCGTGAGTTCCGCCGTGCCCGGCGAGACCACGATCACGGCCTATGCACCCGGCGTGTTCAATTGGGAGAAGGGGAAGGTCGTCGCGAAGATCGCGTGGGGTGAGGGACGCTTCGGGTTCCCGCCACCCGCGGTCGTGCGCTTCGGCACCGAACACACGTTGAGCACTTCGCTCACCAGCATCGAGCAGAACGGCAAGGACGTGCCGAACTATCGCGTGCGCTACAAGGTACTCGATGGCGACGGCGCGTTGGCCACTCTGGTTTCCACGGGCGGTTCCGGCACGAGCCTGAGCCAGGCCGGCATCTCGGCGAAGGAGAGCGAGTCGTCTCTCGATGCGAGCGGTGCCGCGTCCGTGAAGATCGTTCAAGCCACGCCGCGCGCCGGGAAGACGCGCGTGGCCGTGGAAGTGGTGAAGCCCTCCGAGAACGGCGTCGGGCCGGGCGTCGTGGTGAGTCGCCGCGAAACGGTGATCGAATGGGCGGCTCCCAACCTAAAGCTGGACGTGACTGCGCCGCCCGCCGCCGGGCTCACCGGCACCGTTCCCGTGACGGTTTCGCTGGCGAACGTGGGCCAGGTCGATGCCCGGGCGTCGCGCATTCGCGTGGTCCTTTCCGATGGCGCAACATTGGAGAAATCCGAGCCACCGCCCGTGAAGCAAGAAGCCGGGGCGCTCATCTTCGACCTACCCGATCTCGGTGCCGGGAAGAAGCAGGAACTCGCGCTTTCCGTTCGCCCCGCGAAGCTCGGTTCGTTCACAGTGAGTGCCGACGTGGCAACTCAGGATGGCCTTCAAGCGCACAAGGAAAGCACGACGCGGATCGAAGCCGGGAAGCTCGGCATGTTGATCGAGGCCGCACCGGTGGCTCTCGCCGGCGAACGGATTCCGGTGCGAATCGCGGTCACGAATTCCGGTTCGACCCCCGGCAACAACGTCGTGGTGTGGGCGCGGTTCGACGAGGGTTTGAAGCACGCCTCGGGTCAGAATCCGGTCGAACTGAGTGCCGGTACCATCGCTCCGGGCCAGACGCGAATCGTGGATTTACCCCTGACCGCGAAGGCCGCGGGAAAGTTCACCGTTCGAGCGACGGCGACCGCCGACGGGAACGTGACCGCCGCCGCCGAGCCGATCGCGTTCGAGATTCGTCGTGCGGAACTGCGGGCCACCGCGACCGGCCCCAAACTCGCCTACCTCGATCAAGACTTCGCCTGGACCATCGCGGTGAGCAACGCCGGCGATGGACCGATCTCGAACGTGGTCGTGCGGGCGACGCTGCCTTCCGAGGTGCGCCTGAAAGACGCCGGCGATGCGAAGCCCGGCGCGGGTACGGTCGAGTGGAACATCCCCAGCCTGAAGGCGGGCGAACAGAAGACCGTGAAGCTGACCGTGGACGCGATGAAGTTCAGCGAGAAGGCGACGCTCTCGGTGCTGGCCACGGCCGATGCCACGAGTTCGAGTGAGGGCACTCCCGTGGGCGATCCGGTTCAGGCGCGGGCCGAGAGTACGGTCGCGATCATCGGCACGCCGGCCGTTTCGCTCGAACTGGTCGCCCCGACTGGACTCGTCGAGGTTGGCAAGCGCGTGACGTACATCGTTCGCGTGAAGAACAAGGGAACGATCTCGGCACGGAACATCGACGTGACCGCGTTCGCGCCGGCGGAGTTCAAGACGCTGCGGGCCTTCGGTCGAGCTGATGGCCGTCTCGAATCGGAGGGGAAGGTCACGTTCCCAACGGTCGAGGAGTTGCGACCCGGTGAGACGATTGCCTTCTCGATTGAAGTGGAAGCGGTTCAAACGGGTGATGCTCGCTTCCGGGCGGAAGTGAAGGCTGCCGACCTCTCGGCACCCTTGAAGGAAGAGCAGGCGGCCCGCGTGGTGGGGAAGTAATTTAGCGGCCGGTTTACCGGTCGTCTGGCGCGGTGCGGACGGCCGGTAAACCGGCCGCTATTTGAATAGAACAACCCCATGAACCCGATCGACTCCCTCTTCCGCCAGCTTCGCGCTGAGAAGCGCAAAGCTTTCATGCCATTCGCGACGGCTGGCGACCCAGACCTCGCCTTCACCCGCGAACTGCTGCCCGCCATCGCCGAGGCCGGGGCCAACCTCATCGAAGTCGGCTTCCCCTTCTCCGATCCGATCGCGGACGGCCCCGTGATTCAGGCGTCGTACACGCGGGCGCTCAGCCACGGGTTGAAGCTCGCGGACATCTTCGTCGCACTTTCCGACGTGACGAAACGACCCGGCTGGCAGACGCCGCTCGTGTCGATGGCGTCGTACTCGCTGATGTACAAGAAGGGGCCGGCGGCGTTCATCGCGGCGGCTCAGGCCGCGGGCGTCAGCGGTGCCGTCGTTCCCGACTTGCCGGTGGAGGAAGCCGAGGAGCTTGCGAAACTGGCCCGCGATGTCGACTTCAAATTGATCCTGCTCGTGACCCCCACCACATCCCCGGAACGTGCCGAGAAAGTGGTGAAAGCGTGCGGCGGGTTCGTCTACGTCGTGAGCGTGGTCGGCATCACCGGCGAACGCGACCGCATGCCCGTGGACCTGAGTGCGCAGATTGCCCGCCTCCGCACCATGACGGATCTGCCGTTGTGCGTGGGCTTCGGCGTGAGTAAGCCCGAGCACGTCCGCGCCCTCAAGGATCTGGCCGATGGCGTAATTGTGGGAAGCGCCCTGGTCAAGAAGCTGGAAGCGCCCGACGCGTTGAACGCGGTCCGGGCACTCGTTAAGGAACTGAGCGCGGCTCTGAATTGAAGCATCACTTCTTCGCCTTCAGCAACTTCAAATGGGCGTCGCCCACGTCCCACATGTAGTCGCCGATCTTGTACTTCTCCACGGCCGCGGTGATGTGTTCGAGTGCCTTCTTGTCGTCCTTCTCGGACTCGTAGAAGAGAGCCACATACAGGTGGGCGTAGAACCGGGCCGAGGTGAGTTCCTTGCCTTCGAGCTTCGAGTTCTCCGCGGCGTCGATCACCTCCTGCGGCTTCAACTGACCCGCGAAGAGTTCGAGTACCTGCTTCATGGGTACCCGCGTGTCCTTGCTCACCGGAATGAGATCCTTGCGTGCCTTCTCGGGCGTGTTCGCACGGGCGTTGCAAAGGTAGTGCCACGCGGAGTTTTCGACATCCTCGGGGTTCACGGTGCGGTGCAGGTCGAACTGCTTGCGGCCATCGTCGAAGCGGCCCGCATAATAGAGTGCGATGCCGCGCCGCCAGTGATCCGCGGCAGACTTCGGCTGGGCTTCGAGAAATAGGTCGAAGTCGGCAATCGCTTCCTTCCACTTGCCGCTCTTGAGGTAGGCGTCGCCGCGGCGATCGTTCGCGGTGGTGAGCTTGGGATTGCGATCGAGCGCAATGGTGAACGCCTTGATAGCGGCGTCTTGCTCCCGCAGCCGCGAGTAGGCCGAGCCGGCGAGGATGGGTGCCTCGGTGCTTTTGGGATCGGCCTTCGTGGCCTTCTCGGCCAGTGCCGCGGCCTCTTTGAACTTGCCGTCCTGGAAAGCCGTCGTCGCTTCTTCGAGCAACTTCTTTGCGTCGTCGTCGGCCCGGATTGCACTCATGGGAAGGACGGCAAGCAGCGCCGCAATCAGAAGTCGCGTCATGGAAAGGCTCCGTGGTTGGTTCGTGCGATGCTATCCGTTCCAGGTGCCCTCGGCAACGCGGCAGTTACCCGAAGAGCGTACCGATCCATGTTTGCGTTGAGAAACGAGGCCAATTTCTGACCCTCTCCCCGTTGGGGAGAGGGTGGTTTGCGAACTGCGAATG
>JAYTUG010000139.1:0-2437 GCA_043744695.1 Gemmataceae bacterium | reverse complement strand
CCGCAGACTGCGCGTCGCGGCTAAACGGGTTTGTCTCACTGGAATTCGTAGCCGATCTGGAAGCTGATGCGGTCGCCGGGGAGGCGGCGGATGTTCGTGATGTACACGGGCAGGCCGCCGCCGAGTTGGCTCTTGCTCGAAGGCATCGTGTACGGCGTGAATGCGTTGTTCGACTTGCTCGGGTACGGCACTTCATCCAGGAAGCTCCGCGGGCCAGCCGCGCCTTCGACACCGTGCGATTCCTCCAGCACCGGACGGTTGTTCACCACCCGCCAGATCAGCAATCCGCCTGCGGGCAGCGATTCGTCGAAGCCCTTCTTCGCCCGATTCTCCAGCAGGAAATACTCGCTGCCGTCGGCTCGCACCGGAATCTTGAAGCACTGCGTGGGGTCGTCTTCGACCGGCGCGAGAATCAACTTCTGAGGCGTTCGCGGATCGATGGCGGTGGGCTTCACCCAGCCGAGCATCTCTTTGCTCCAGGCGCAGAAGTGCTGCGGCTTCCCGTTACCGTTCTGATTGGACATGGCACACCAGACCCAGGCTCCTTCGGAACCGGGCAACTCGGGTCGGGCATAGAGATCGGGCAGGCCGAGCATGTGGCCGAACTCGTGGCAGAAGACGCTGATGTCGTTCATGCGGGTGCCGCCTTCTTGCACGATGAAGTACGGCAGACGACGGCCCTTGTGCGTGACGTTGGCGCGATGAGGCCAGTAGAGCCCGCCGCGAGTCGTGTTCACCCGACCGCCGGCGTACAGGAAGAAGATGCCGTCGTACTCCTTGAGCGAGTCCTTGCCGTTCTTGTCGACGTAAAGGTCGAGTGCCTCGGTGAGCAGGCTGAGTTTCTCGCCGGTGTCGGTGCCGCTGCCGGTGGAATAATCGAGTCGCTTCTTCTTGGCTTCGACCCAGCCGATGAACTTGCCGTCGACCTTGAACTTGCCGTTGCTGAGTTCCTTGTAGTAGTCGTTCATGCTGCCGTGGACGGTCTCGCCGGTGGCCGATTTGCCGCGGTAGGTGCCGAGGCTGAACATCGACTCTTCCCAGTTTTTGTCCTCGATCTTGAGGTTGTGCTTCACGTCTGGGTATTCGACGCCGAGGATGGCGAGCTTGTAGCTCGGCTTCTGCCAGTAACCGGCAAGGCGATCGTCCCAGCCGCGCCCGCCGAGTCCGCTTCCGCCTTCGGGTACGAGCGTGACCTTGGTTCCTTCGCGCTTGCCGTTGCGATCGAGGAGTAGTTCCACGATGTCGCCGGGGCGGCGGTTGGCCATGAACTCGCGGAACGATTCGGGGCCCGACACATCGCGACCATCGACCTTGGTGATCACGTCGCCGACCTTCACGCCGCTCTTATCGGCCGGCATGTCCGTGGTCACGACATCGACCTTCGCACCGGTACCCTTGCCATCGGTGGGGATCACGTTGATGCCCATGACGGCTCGCGGCCCGGCACTCTTCGGTTGCGTCGTCGGGTTCAAAGTGGCGGTCAGTTCGAACGGTTTCCCATCGCGGACGACGTGAAAGTTCAGCGTGTCGCCGGCGAGGCGGGACCGCAGCAGATCGCGAACCTCGACATCGGAGGTGACGGAAGAACTGTCGAGTTTGAGCAGCAGGTCTCCGGTCTTGAATCCGGCCGAGTCGGCGGGGGAATCGCGTTCGACGGCGTCGATCACGGGCCGATTCGCGGAGTCGGGTCGAATCACGACGCCGAGGTAGCCGGCGGCAGCGGGTGCGCTCTTGAACAGTTTGGAATTCGCGGCCTGAGCCTGGGCCGCCGTCACGTAGCCGCGCAATTCCGGGTGCGGCATCGGAGCGATGGGAAACGGGATGGCCCGCGGGGCGGGGGCCACGGGACGATCCTGGGCGGCGACGGTGCCCAGCAGGGCCGCAACGAGTGCGGCCGCCGACGCCAAGCGAGTGCGAATCATGGCAGACGATCCGAGTCGTGATGAGAGGAGCTTCAATCGAGTTGTAGCTCAAGAAATGTGAGAGTGCAATGAAGAACTTCGCCGCTTAAGTGTCCCGCTCGCCGGCCTTTAGACTGCGATCGATCCGGTTCAAACACTTCTCGCGGCCGAGGATGGTCAGCGTTTCGTACATGCCGAAGCCGACTTCTTTGCCCGTGACTGCGACGCGAAGCGTCTGCGTCACGGGGATCGGCTTCACGTTCTTCGCCTGGATGAACGCTTCGATCGCCGCCTTGAGTGTCGGCACGTCGAACGGCTCGACGGTTGCCACGATCTGCCGCAATTCGCCGATCCAAATGGAACCGGGTTCCTTCTTCAGATGCTTCTCGACGGCCTTGGGTTCGAACGGGAGTTGTTCGTCCGGCAGGAAGAAGTCCACGTAGTCGAGGATGTCGCCGGCCACCTTGATCCGCGGCCCAGCGGCTTCGAGAAGTTGGCTAACGATTAGCCGCGACGCGGAGTCCTCGGAGCGGAGC
>JAYTUG010000138.1:0-9463 GCA_043744695.1 Gemmataceae bacterium | reverse complement strand
TACGGCATCCAGGGGAACGCCGGGTTCAACGGCAGCTACATGGCGCTCGGCGACCTGAACGGCGACGGGGCCGTGGACGCGGTCGCCACCGGGTTCGGTGCGGTCGCCACCACCATGACCAACGCCAAGAACGACCAGACCCTCGTCGGCAGTGCGGTGCAACTGAGCCTCAGCGCCCCGGCCACCGCAGTCGCTGGAACGGCCTTCCCCGTCACCGTCACGGCTCTGGACGCGAACGGCAACGTCGCCACGAACTTCCTGGGCACCGTCGGCTTCAGCAACCCGCTGAATCCGGCTGCGGCGACCTCCTACACGTTCACCGCCGCGGACGCCGGTGTCCACACGATCGCCAACGGCGGCGTCTTGATTACTGCCGGCGTGCAGACGCTGTTCGCAACGTCGCCACTACTTCCGAAGGCGTCAACGACGGTCACGACCACCCCGGCGGCGGCGGCTAAGTTCCAGGTCAGTGGGCCGGCCAGCGTGATCGCAGGCGACCCGACGACGGCCATCACCGTTACGGCCCTCGACGCCTTCGGCAACGCGGCCCCGTCGTATGTCGGCACGGTCCACCTCACCAGCACCGACGCTCAGGCCGGGTTGCCCGCGAACTACGCCTTCACCGTCACCGACACCGGGGTTCACACCTTCGCAGTCACCCTGAAGACGTCCGGAACCCAGACGGTCAGCGCGACCGACACTCTAGTCGCGACTGTCAACGGGGTCACCAACCCCATCGCCGTGACCCCCGGTGCGGCCGTCTCGATCAGCCTGTCCGGGGGCGGCGGGTTCGTGAACTCGCCGCAGGTGGTCGCCGTGTACGCCCGCGACATCTTCGGCAACATCGCCACCACTTACACCGGCACCGCCCACCTGACGACCAGCGACCCGTTGGCGACCGTGCCGGCGGACGGCCCGATCACCAACGGCGTCGGCTTCTTCACCCTCACGCCACGAACCATCGGCACGCAGACCATCACGGCGACGGACGCAAGCACCGGGTTCACGGCCACGGAGACGGTTCTGGTCACGCCGGGCCAGGGCGTGAGCTTCACTGTCACACCGATCACGAACGCCGTGGCCGGGACGGTCCAGTCGATGAGGGTCACGGTGTATGACGCCTTCGGGAACGTCTCGACCGTGTACACTGGGAGTATGCGGGTGTTTAGCAGCGACCCGACTGTGTACGGGTTCTACACGTTCACCGCAGCCGACGCCGGGGTCCACACCTTCAGCGTGGCGTTGACGCGGGCCGGGACGCAGAGTGTCACAGTCGCGGACATTGCGACCCCGGCCATGACGTTGACCCAGACGGGAATCGTGGTGACGCCGGGCGCGGCGGCCTACATCTCCGTAACGCCACTCGTGGGAACCGTCGCGGGGGTAGCGCAGAACGTCACCATCAGCGCCCGCGACATCTACGGGAACTTGGCGACCAGCTACCGCGGGACGCTGGCTTTCAGCAGCAGCGACCTCCAAGTGGCAATGTTGTCCACCTACACATTCACGGCCGCTGACGCGGGTGTTCACACCTTCAGCGTGACGTTCAAGTCGTCACGCGGGCAGACGTTCACGGCAACCGACACGGTGAACACGGTGTTGACCTACTTTCAGCGGGACATCAACATTACCGCCGCGGCCATGACGGGCTTCGCCTTCCGCGCGCCGTCGAACGCCACGGCGGGGGTGGCCTTCTCCGTGACGCTGACGGCGGTGGATGCGTTCGGCAACCCGATCACCAACTACGTCGGGAAGGTCCACTTCACCGGCCCGAACGGTGTTCCCGTGGACTACACGTTTACCGCAGCCGATGCGGGTTCGCACGTGTTCTCGGTCACGTTCTCCTCGACCGGCACTCAGACGATCGGGGTGCAGGATCTCGCGAACGGCGCTCTGAAGGGCCAGGCCAGCGTGAATGTTGTCGCCAACGGTGGCGGTGGCACCGGTGGCGGTGGGAAGAAGCCGTGATGCGGGTGGAATGCACTCGCAACGACCCTCGGCGAATCACATTCGCCGAGGGTTTTGCGTTTCTCGTCTCTTTTTCGTGCCGTCGCGGCGGGCGAGTTCGCCACCATTACCCCACGAACACGCCATCGGTGAGCATCGCTCCACCGAAGACGGAGTTCCGTCGTTGTTCACCGCGAAGTTCACCGCGGTCTTGACTGGCTGCGGCACTTGCTTTCCGGTTACTCCCGCGTGCGACTTAACCCGCTCTCTGATGTCAACCGCTTCCGGAAGATCACTTGGTCATCGCCGTCGGAGTAGAAGTCCCGGATCGTCGCGGCTTGCTCGTAGGCGTGCTTCAAATAGAACCGACGGGTCAAGTCGTACGACGGCAACCCCGAGGTTTCGATCAGCAGGATCCGCCCCCCGGCTTTGGCGATGTCGGACTCGATGTATTTCAGCAGTTCGGTGCCGATGCCCTTGGCCCGGATCTCTTGCGATACGAAGAGCCAGTAGAGGTGCCAGCAGCGGTCGGTCATCGCAGTCGGAGCGTAATAGGCGAAGCCGATGGCCTTGCCGTCGAGTTCGTACGTAATCGCCAAGTGATCGCCCGAATGGCCGGCGTGGAGGTCGTCGAGCAGTTCGCGGAGTGCGGCAAGTTCGATCGGCTTGAACACCCTCGTCGATTCGGCAGCGGCCAGCAGGTCGTCGGTTTCGGTGTCGAGCGTCGGTCGGATCATGGCATTCGGCCTTCGGCGGAGGTGATGGAATTCGGAGCCATTTTACTCGGGCAGTGCGGCGGTTGCGGCGCGGGCCACCGATTCGATGGTGATGGCGCAGAGGGCCGCCCCGTAATCGAGGTCGATGTTCTCCATCGTGTCGTGAGTGTCGTGATAGCCCGTGCGATTGATGTCGTAGTTCTCCATGAAGAGTACGCACGGCACAGCGGCATCGGAGAAGACTTGTCCATCCGTGTTGAAGAGCGTGCTGCGCGGATCGAGCGGCGTCCGCACTTCTCCAGACAACACCGGGAACGGCGCCACTTCGGGGATGTCGGCGCCGCTGGAGCTTCGCCGCGATCGGGGCGTCCCGGCTCGCTCGGCTGTTCGGTTCCAGACCGGCACGGAGGCATTCCAGATTTCGGCCGCAAGGTGCGCTTGTTCCGCGACCCCGAGCGAGGCGGCATCGTCGCCGGGGGAGATTTGGAAGATGTCGCGCTCGCGGTCGTTGTTGTGCGCGATCATATCCGACACGTACAGCGCACGGATCGTCGTGCGCGAGAGGTCTCGGACCTTGCCGCCCGGCAGGTGGATTTCGAGTGTGCCTTCCACCAGTCGCTCGGTGAGCGCCCGGGCCCCGAGGCAGTCGGCGGGGAATTCTTCACCGGTCAGGTGGATGAGCCAGATATCGCGGGCCAGTTCTCCTTTCTTGCTCATCTCCAAAAAGATCGGTGCTGCGAGCAGCATCGCAGCGGTGGCGGAGTGGTTGTCGTCGGCGCCGCACGCGGCGAGCCGGGCGCCGCATCCGCCGGAGTCTTCGTAGAAGCGGTCGGCCATGTACGCCGTGTCGTAGTGGTCGGCCATTACGACCGCTTCCTTGCGGTTGCGCCCGGGGATAACGATGACGATGTTCCGTTCGGCCGCAACCTCCGCGTTCTTGAGCCAGCCGCCCATCCACTCGAAGTCGAAGTCGGTGCGCCAGCGGAAGGGGGCGCTGCCTGCAAGGGCTTTGCCGGTGAGCCCGGCTTTGTCGATCGCCCGCCGATAGTGCGCGATGAGGTGATCCCCGAGCCGGTCGAGGTGGCGTTCGCCATCGGGGCTGAGCAACTGGGTCATGGTGTCGCCGACGCAATCGGCGTTGTTCTTGTTGACGAACTCCCCTTCGCTGAGGGATGCGATGGTCTTCCAGTACTCGACCTCGAAGCTGCGCTTGGCGGTGCGATTGTAGGTGAGCGAGTCCGGCACCTTCGCCCCCTTCCGGCGCGGCAGCGGCACCTCGGCGGGTTCGATCATCGCCCGCGTTTCGGTGGCGAGCGGCTCGGGGAGCGCATCGAGCACGCCCCGCTTTCCGCGAAACCCGAGTTGCCGGGCAAAGGAGCGCGGCAGCGGTCGCCCGCCGCGCTTCTGGAATGCGTCGAAGAGTTCCCGCACCGGTTTCAGACACCGACCGTTGGCGAGTGCCGCCAGCGCCGCAGTCCGACGGTGGAAGCGCGGCCAGAGTTCGGCGGCGCGCTCCGGCTTCGGAGCCGCGGCATCATACGCGGTGAGGTAGCCGGTCGGCCCATCGGGGATGACAATCGGTTCGCCATCCCGGCCGATGTACCCCACGAGGGGCCGATGCCAGTAGACCTCGTGCTTGCCGACGCGCATGGCCGGGAACAGGAAACGGTAGCCGAAGACCCCGCCCGCCATCGCCGCGCGCATGGCGCGCTTCAGTTCCTTCGGGGTCGCCTTCGGCCCATCGAGAAGCAAGCGATAGTCCTCCGTCCACATCTGGACGTTCCGGGCCATCGGCTTGTCGTAGAGGTCGATGTCGTCGGGCAGCGTGCTGAAGAGGACGTGAAGGAGCTTGTCCTCACGGTCGATCAGAGCCAGTTCGTCCTGATCCCGCAGGATCTTATCCCAGCGGTGGGTGCGCTTGTACGTGTTGCGGATGTGCCCGGCATGGCGGGGCGCATCGGGATGAGCGGCGGTCGGTTCATGCAAGTAGCCGCATTGCGGAACGCGGAGACCTTCGGTCATCCGGTGCCGGGCGACGCCGAACAGCAGTGGAATTTGCGCGGCCAGGGGGAGTTCGCCGGCGAGTTTGCGATACCCCGGCACACCCCAATACGCGAGGCTGCCGGGGAACGGGAGCAGGTGCAGAGTCCCGGCGAGGTAGGCCTTGCGGATCGCGGCGGGCAGTTTGCCGAAGGGACGGAATGTCAGGAGATACTTCGCGGAAGTCGCCGTGGGGCGCTGCGGGAGTAAGAACTCGGCGGTCCACTTCGGCAGTTTCTCGGTCCAGTGTGCGAGGAGCGGTTCGTCGTCCGGGAAGATCCGGAAGCCGATCTTCTTCAACCCCTCGGCGTCGTCCACGCGCTCGGAGTAGATTTCGTTCAGCAGATTGCAGAAGAAGCCGACCCCTTCGCCGGCGGGGACTTCCTTCTGCGGGGCGGTGAAGAACGACTTCCAGAATGCGCGGCCGGGGCCTTGCTCGCTGGTGCCGAAGAGCGTCCAACGCACGCGGCCCTTGTCGTCCTGTGTGCGGGAAAGGGCCAGAGGTAGCAGCGCGACGCAGCGCTCGTGCGCGAGCTTCGGATGTTCCGCCAGCTCCGCCGGCCAAAAGGGGTTGTCGTGCAGGTCGCCCTTCGGCAGGATCGAGCGATCCCCACCGAGGAGCCGGGCGAGTTTGCGGATGACCTGCTGGCCGACTTGCTGGAAACCGAGCTTCAGTTCGAGGGCTTCCTCGAATTCGCCGACCCACCAGCCGTGGGGGTCGGAGTCCGCGAAGAGTTCCGGATCCGGCTTGCCAGCACCGTAGGGCTTCCACCCGACGCGCGGCGGCGGGAGGAATTCCGAGTAGGCGTCGATGCGGTAGTTTTCGGCACCGCGGAAGCAGCCGGGAGGAGGAATGAGCTTTTGCCAACCGGTCGCCATGGGGTAACCCATCGGGAATTGCAGATCGATGGCGTACAAGCTAACCGATTTATTGGGTGTGTCTAGGGATCGAACGGCCGGATTGACAAGAATTCACCAGTTGCTCGCGCAGCGACCACACTGATTCGGCGTCGAGCAGGGCTGATGTCAAACCGGGTGATGGGCCGTGAAGGTTGGACTTGCCCGAGAGACAACGAAGGAGGTATGCGGTGGTCGTTGCGTGTCGATCGAACAGCAACAACGTCTCGACTCTTGGATACTTTATTGGAGAAGGGCATGCGCTCAAACGTTTATCGAGTTCTCTTCGTGGCCGGACTCTCAGCTTTCCTCTTCACAAGCTTTCCTTCTGCGATTCAGGGGGCCGACAGCGAGGTGCGAACTTTTTCCGTGACGGTGGATGGCAAGTCTGCAGGCACCTACAAGATGGCCATTCGAAATGAGGACAACGGCAGGGAAACAATTGCCGCCGTGGCCGCGGTCAAGGTCAAGGTCGGCCTCTTTTCTTATACATACGAACACCAGTGCTTGGAGGTCTGGATGGGGATGCGACTCACCGCAGTGGATTCTTCGACCAATGACGACGGGAAAAAGCATACGGTCAAGGCTGTCGCGGCTGGTTCAGGGCTCTCCGTGACCGTCAATGGAAAAGAGCGCAAAGGGCGTTCCGATGTCGTATCGACGACGGGTTGGCGTTACCCTGGGATCGTCGAGAAACCTCGCGACGTGATTGTGTTCGATACCGAGGATGGCTCGGAAACGGCTGCCAAAATTGAGGCACTCGCTTCGGTGAGGCTCACGGTGAACGGGAAGGCAATAGAAGCTCACACATTCCGCTTGACCGGCAAAGAAATTGACACGCTTTGGATGTACGATGACGCTCACCGCCCGGTGAGGCAAGAAATGAAGTGGGATGGACACAAAGTAGTACTCGAACTGACAGAGATCGCTCGCTGACGCTTCGGTTCGAGTGACATCTTGCTCGAAGTCAACGACCCGTTGGTGCGAGCCAATTGGTCGATTGCGTTTCAGACGGTTTGCCGAGTAACCCAAGTCGAGAGACGCAAGTCGTAATGCTCCATTTGTTTGACTCATCTTGCATTTTAATCAGTCGAAGAGTATATGCATTAGATTGCGTAAAAACGACTTGGGAAAATGGGATGCTCATATCCCCAAGGGCTTGCTACTAACGGCAAGTCGGCCACGAGATCGGAACGGTTTCATCACTCGCATCGACCTGTAGATCGTGGAAAGTAGATTATCATGGCAGGTTCGCTCACGCCGGCTAGCAACGTCCTGATCACGGGGCTGACGGGGTTGATTGGCGGCGAGGTTTTTCGCCATCTGGCCGCTCGCGGCCACGCCGGCAAAGTTTGGGCGTTAATCCGCCCCAACGCCGAACGGACTCCCGCCGAGCGAGTCCGTCACCGACTCGCTCGCAGTGGAGAACACGGGCTGATCGGGGGGCCTCTGAAGGCCATCGGCGGCGATATCCTGGAACCGGCGCTCGGGATGTCCGGGGGGGATGCTGCGGTAATCTCGGCAAACGTCGACGTCATCGTTCACAACGCGGCGGACACCTCGTTCGCCGTGAGTCGAAACACAGGCCGGACCAACGTCGGGGGTGTTCGCCGGCTGATCGAGTTCGCCCGAGCCTGTCGCAAGGCCCCGCTCGTGGTCTACATGAGCACCGCGTCGAATGTGGGCCAGGCGTCGGGAGTCAACCTGGGCGAGGATGACGGATGCCGACCGGAGAACGACCACTTCAACGAGTACACGCACTCAAAGGCCGTTGGGGAGCAACTGCTCCGGGATAGTGGGCTCCCGATTCTCGTCTTGCGACCGACAATCGTTTTGAGCGCCGGCCTGCCGGACCCGCAGTTTGCCCGTCAGATCCTGTGGTGTGCCCCGCTCGGTCGAATCTTCCAGGCACTTCCGATAGACCCGGCGAGTCGTCTGGATCTGGTCGACGTCGAATTCGTGGCCGAAGCCACAGTGCAGTTGATGGCCGCAAAGAGCCGGAGCCATGATTGCTATCACTTGTCCGCGGGGCCGCGAGGTGCCGTAACAGTTGGCGAAGTGGTGGATCAAATCGATCGGACCTATGGTCGTGCTACCGCGTTGCGGCTCATTCCGCCGGCCGAATGGAATCGTACCCTCCAACGCGAGCAGGTGCGGACGCCGCTCCAGCGACGGGTGTTTCGGTCACTCAGGCACTACTTCCCATTCCTGAACATGGATGTGGTGTACGATGACGCCCGGCTCCACGCGGACCTGGGGGCCAAAGCCCCGAGGGTCCGGGCACCGGAGGTCTACCTGCCAGATCTGCTCCGATTGATCCGAGAGAAGGCCGCGCTCAAAGAGGCGGCTCTGCCGTAACTCCGCGGGTTCTTCTTCCGGACCTCGCAATCTCGGAAAAACAATCCGCGGTGACCAGAAATCCAATGTGTTGGCACCGTTCCCCGAGGCCGTATTGCCCTTACGATGACTTTGGAGTTGTCCGGCTGTGCTTGGGGAAGGTGCAGGTCGTGAAACACCGATCAACTCTCGTCTGGATCGCCATCCTCCTGTCAGCGAGTTGGGTCAAGGGCGAGACGCCCGACGAGAGGCTGCCCACCTCCATCAGTTCGCTCCCTGGCTTACAGCCGGGCAATTCTGCGACATCGGGGCTTCCATCGACCCCTTCGGGCACGGCAGGTCGAGTCTCGGATGGGCTGGCGAAGACCTTTCTGGCCCTCGGAGCGAGTAGTGGGATCCCAGATGGTATCGGTGGAGGGTGGTATCCTTCGCAGCGGGTCATCGGACAGAATTCGAACCTCGGAATGACGGCCGGATGGGCCGGAGCTGCCGTCCCGGTCTGGGACAACGAAACGGACGGACTTTTTCTTACCGGAGCCGCACGGGCCGTTGGTGTAAACACTAATGCGATCCTACCCGACGATCGCACCAGGTTTCCCTCAACTCTTTGGGATATTCAATCGGGAGCGGTTTATCTCCGCCGCATGAGTGGGGATCGGGCCTGGGGGCTCAGTTTGACGGCGGGATCGGCCAGCGACCGTCCGTTCCATTCGATACGGGAAGCCACCGCAACGGGACTTGCCTTCTACCGCACGCCCGCGGGGGATGAAGACCACTGGCTCTTTTACGTTCTGTCCGAAAGCACGGGACAGATCGGCCGCAACCTCCCCATCCCCGGTGTGGCTTATGAATTCTCTCGTTCCAAGTTGAACGGTGTGGTGGGGATCCCGTTCTTGAGCCTGGCCTGGACGCCGAGAGACCAGGTGGAAGCGACGCTGTTTTATGCTGCTCTCTCAGACTTGCAAATCCGGGTAAGCTATGAGTTCGCCCCCAAAACCAAGGCGTACACAGGCTTCGCCTGGACCTACGAAAGTTGGTTCCGGGCCGACCGCGTCAACGCGGCGGATCAGTTTTTCTGGTACGAGAAACGACTGGAGATGGGAACGATCTGGACTCCTCGGAAATGGGTTTCGTTTCAGGCCTCGGGAGGGTACGCCTTCGACCGCTATTTTACGGAGACCCACGGTCTCACTCTTTCAGGAAGGAATCGAATCAACGTCGGATCGGGCCCCATGCTCTCCCTGCAAATTCTTGCCCAGTACTGAAGCCCTTCGAACGACAGCAAGAATCCTTCTCCCTTGGAGGGTTTGGGCTCGGTCCCAGCACGACGGGGTGTGCCACTGGAAGTAGGCACTCTGACCCTCTCCCCGCTGGGGCAAAGGTATACCCACGGTTTTTCGACTCGGAATCTGGGAGGCCTTGGGAAGCTGGGCGCGAGTTTGGGCAACTTGGGCAGCTACTCTCTCACTGATCGATCACTCACCAGACCACCACTCTGGATTGGTCACGGCAAGATGGAGAACGCG
>JAYTUG010000137.1:0-9555 GCA_043744695.1 Gemmataceae bacterium | reverse complement strand
GAATCTTCGAGAGTCATGCTGAGGCTCCGGTAAATTTCCGCAATGTGGGCCGGCTGGTGGCGCATGCCGCACAAGACGAAGGTCGAACCGTACAACTCCTTAGCCAATTTAACATCGACGTCCGCTCGACGCAATCGGTCCGCGAACTTCACGAATGCCGAAGGAAGGTCGCGGGCCGCCTCGTCCGTGAGCATCGCCAGTGGCGCGGTGGTCGGCCCCCCGGCGAGCAGCGACTCGACCGTCTCCAGCCAAAGGCGAACGACCTTGTAGTGAAATTCGAGATTCGCTCGGCGATACACTCCCGTCAGATCGCTCGCATTCGCCTTCGGTCGCAAGAGCAAAATAACCGAATGAATGGGTTCGTCTCGGCCGTGACCGACCAACACATTGTAGCGCAGCAAATCGGCCGGGATGCCCAGGCGAGGATTGGCTTCGAGTTCCAAGTGAATCAGTGCGGCTGGTGGCCCCAGCAATCGGAAAACTTTGTCGGCCTGAACGGTCGCCGAAAGGTCGGTGTCGAGCAACTCGGCCGGGCCGGGAATCAAGCCGACGAACGGAGCGAGCAACGCCACCCAGTCCTCCGGCCGGGCGTCGATGAGCGAGTTCAACGTCGCGTCGAATGGCTTGGCCACGCCTACTGCTCCATCACTTCTTTTTCCTTGTTCGAACTCAGGCCGTCGATCTTGGACTCGTAACCCTTGAGCAAGTCCTGCATCTTTTCCTTGCCCTTATCGCGGTCGTCCTCGGTCATCGACTTGGCCTTCTCGGCGTCCTCGAAGTGCTTGTTGCCATCGCGACGGATATTGCGGCAAGCGATCTTCGCGGCCTCGCTCTGCTTCTTGATCTGCTGCACGATTTTCTTACGCTGGTCGCCGCTCATCGCCGGCATCGACAGCCGAATGATCTTGCCGTCGTTGTTCGGAGCCAACCCCAGGTCGCTCGAACGAATCGCCTTCTCGATCTCCTTCAGATCGTCGGCCTGATACGGCTTGATGACGATCGAGGAGGCATCGGGCGTGGTGACCGACGCGATCTGCTTGATCGGCGTCGCGCTGCCGTAGTAATCGACGCGAAGTGCGTCCAACATGCCGGGGGAAGCCCGACCCGTGCGCAGGCCCTTCAGGTCGTTGCGGAACACGTCGAGGGCCTTCTCCATCCGCTCCTCGGCGTCCTTCAAAAATAGTTGGCTGCTCATAGCAGGCTCCTCGTGATGCGTTTGCGTCGTGGGTATTGTCGCAACTGAGCCGTAAAGAGGAAAGAGGGAGCCGCCCGCCTTGCAAAAAGTCACGGGCTACCTATACTTAGTTCTGTTTCGCGAAGCTGATACCGATAGAATCGCATCCTCTCGCACCATGCGAGTACCATGAAGAGGAATTTGGGCGATGCTGCGCACACTCAAATTGAAGGGGTTCAAATCCATCAAGGAGATTAATCTCGACCTGAATCGCCTCAACGTCTTGATAGGAGCAAATGGTGCCGGTAAGAGCAATCTAATCTCATTTTTCAAAATGCTAAACGAGATGATGGCAGAGAGACTTCAACGATACATCGAAACAACCGGACGCGCACAATCTCTTCTACATTTCGGCGCAAAAGTTACTAACCAATTGGAATCTCAGTTAGATTTTGAGGTCCAAAACGGCGTGGATACCTACGCTATGCGACTAGCGCACGCGGTTGGCGATACTCTAGTCTTTGTCGAGGAAAGCGTGAGCTTTCATCAATTGGGCTACCCTAAACCCAAGCTGATTTCTTTCGATTCCCCCAGCAAAGAGACTCTCGTTGGGAAAGCGGCGAATTCGGGGGAGCCAACCGCCAAGGTTATCCGGCACCTATTAAACCAGTGCCGCGTTTATCACTTTCACGATACATCGGCGACCGCCCGAGTTCGGCAATATTGTTACATCGGCGACAATCGTTGGTTAATGCCCGACGCTGGAAACCTCGCAGCGTTCTTGCTCAGACTACGTGAAGAGAATGGCGGCTCAGTCTATCAGCGGATTGTCACGACTATCCGACTCATTGCACCTTTCTTCGACGATTTTAGTCTTGAACCAGAAGGCTCTAACAAAAATGACATCATCTTGAACTGGAGAGATAAAGGGTCGGATCAGGTGTTTGGACCACACCAACTTTCGGACGGGACGCTGCGAGCGGTATGCCTCGTTGCATTGCTCATGCAACCCGAAAAGGAACTGCCCGAGCTTATTATCGTCGATGAGCCCGAGTTAGGCTTGCATCCGTACGCTCTGGACGTAGTCGCCTCGCTTTTTCAAAAGGCATCGCATCACAAGCAAGTGCTAATCAGCACTCAATCGACTTCATTTTTGGATAACTTCGATCCTGAAGATGTGATCGTGGTGGATCGAGAGGGTAAGGAATCGAAATTTTCCCGTCCCGGTGCCGCCTTACTCGACGCCTGGCTGGACGAGTACACTTTGGGAGAAGCCTGGGAGAAGAATGTGATCGGCGGAGGCCCGCACTAATGAGCCGCCTCTACTTGTTCGCGGAAGGGCAGACCGAGCAAACCTTCGCGGACATCGTACTCAAGCCGCACTTGGCCAATTTTGAGGTTTATCTGATAGGGCCCGTGCTGATCGCACATGCGAGGAAGAAGGGGAAAATCCATCGCGGAGGCGGCAACAAATACGAGCCGATGAAAAACGACATTCGCCGCTTCCTTTCGCAGGAGAAGGGTCGGGACGTCTACTTTACGACGATGATCGATCTCTACGCGATCTCCACTGAGTTTCCCGGCTTGTCTGAGGCGAAGAAACTCAATCACATGCCAACCAAGAAGGTGGAGGCACTCGAACAAGCTTTCGCAGCAGACATTGCCGACCCTCGATTCATACCGTACATCCAGCTACACGAATTCGAGGCCTACTTGTTTTCCGACCCCACTTGCTTCGGGTCATTTTATGAGGGATGCAGCAGACAGATCGCATCACTCCGGGCGATCGCTGATTCGCACGCCTCACCGGAGTTGATTAACGAAGGCCCGCATTCCGCACCAAGCAAACGCATCACTGCTGAACTACCCGACTACTTGGACGCGAAATCCGCTATAGGTTCGCAAGTCGCACAGCTGATCGGCCTGGAAGTGATTCGAGCGAAATGTCCGCACTTTGCCGCATGGCTCACTCAGCTTGAGAATCTTGCTGCAACCCCCTGAGCTTACAACGTGCCGCACAGGATTTCCTATCCTCCCACGATCGTTCCCACACGTTGCCCGGCGATGGCCTTCTCGATCGCATCGGAAACAAATTCGGCGGAAAAAGGGGCTCCGTCTTCATAGCGCTTGACGTTATTATCGCGTCACGTTACGATGGCGCGCATGATCCGCAGCTTCAGCGATACCGCGACGGAGGAACTCTTCCGGCGCGAGCGGGGCAGCAAACTCGCACGCCCGCTCCAGCGGGCCGCGCTGCGGAAGTTGCTGCTCCTGGACGCGGCCGAGACTCTGGCCGACCTCCGCGTCCCGCCCGGCAACCGCCTGGAGAAACTGGCAGGCGACCGCGCGGGGCAGTACAGCATCCGCGTCAACGACCAGTACCGCATCTGCTTCCGCTGGGAGGGCGGTGACGCACACGACGTAGAAGTCGTCGATTACCACTGAGGATCCGTCATGTCGCGCCGAAAGCTCGTGCCGGTCCACCCCGGCGAGATTTTACTGGAGGAGTTCCTCTCCCCTTTGGGCGTCAGCCAGTATCGGTTAGCGAAGGATACGACTGTCCCGCCGCGGCGGATCAACGAGATCGTGCGCGGATTGCGATCGATCAGCGCGGACACGGCGCTGAGGCTGTCGAGGTACTTCGGCACGTCGGAGCGGTTTTGGCTGAACCTCCAGGCACGCTACGATCTGGAGGTGGAGAAAGACCGCCTCGGAGTGAGGCTCAGTCGCGAAGTGAAGGTGCTTGAACCCGCCAATGCGTAGACTTTGTTTCGATCTAGTAGCCCCCCACGATGGTACCAACCGCTGGCCGGCGATGGTCTTCTCGATCGCGTTCTCCACCTTCGCTTGCCTTGCCGTCAAGTCGTCAGCGTGGGATACTGCCAGAGATGCCCTGTTTCCGGGAGAGCGCCGTGAGCCTGCCTGAACTCGAATCCGCAGTCAGCCGCCGACCTCACCGATTTCGCACGGTGGTTTGAAGTGTACTGTGCGGACGCATGGGACCGCCGCATCGAAGCCGACATCAACGCCGGGCGATTGGACGAGGCCGGTTGCCGCGCGGATGCCGAATTCGAAGCGGAACGTTGCACGCCGCTATGAACCACTTCGCCACACCCGACTTTTGGTATTACTACCGGCACCTGCCGGTGAAAGTGCAAGAGGCTGGGTCCGCCGGGCCTCTTTTCTTCAAGGAGCAGAACATGACCCATGTATTGCCATTCGGTGAGGTATTGGAAGCAGCCGATCATTTGTCCCAGGATGAGCAGGAGGAACTGATCGCCATCTTGCACCGGCGGGTGGCTTATGCGGCACGCCAGCGGATGGCAGCCGAGGTCCAGCAAGCTCGCCAGGAGTTTGCCGAAGGTCGCTGCTCGCCTGCGACCCCCGAGGAACTCATGCGTGAGATCTTGCAATGAGGCGTCTCCTGCTGCAATCGGTAGCCTTCGTGAGGGCAGCGCGGCGGCTGGCGAAAAAGCGTCCGGAAGCCGCCCCGGAAATCCAGGCGACGTTTGAATCCTTGGTCGGGACTCACGATGAGGTTTATTAGACCTTGTCATCCCCCCACGATCGTGCCGACTCGTTGACCGGCGATGGCCTTCTCAATCGCGTGTTCCTTCTTGTAGTTGAACACGAGGATCGGCAACTTAGCCCGGCGGCACATCTCGAACGCGCCGATGTCCATCACCCGCAACTCTTCCTTAATCACGCGGTCGAAGCTCAGCTTGTCGTACTTCACGGCGTGCTCGTTCACCTCGGGATCGGCACTGTACACGCCATCGACGCGGGTGGCTTTGAGAACCACCTGCGCTTCGAGTTCAATTCCGCGAAGGGCCGCGGCCGTATCGGTAGTCACGAAGGGGTTGCCGGTACCGCCAGCGAGAATCACAACCCGGCCCTTCTCCAGATGCCGAATCGCCCGGCGGCGGATGTACGGCTCGGCTACGGTCTCCATGCGAACCGCAGTCTGAAGCCGCGTTTCGACGTTCATGCTTTCCAGCGTGTCCTGCAGGGCGAGGCCGTTCATCACGGTGCCGAGCATGCCCATGTAATCCGCAGTGGCTGGTTTGATGGTTTCGCCGCCCGCCGTGAACTGGGCCCCGCGCAGGAGGTTGCCACCACCCACGACGATGGCCAGTTGCACGCCCCGGGCCGCGACTCGCTGGATTTGCTCGGCAATCGCGCGGGTTTCATCGAGGTTGATGCCGAGTTTGCCGCCGCCGTAGCCGAAGGCTTCGCCGCTCAGCTTGAGCAGCACGCGTTTGTACTTGGGAGCCAATGGGTCGGGAGTCGAATCGGGCATGGTGGAACCGGAAAGAAAACCCCGCCCGTGAGTGGGCGGGGAGGAATTCAAACGACGCGGGAATTATAGGAACGACCGCGCGAACGGCTCACCCGGTGATCGGGTTCCCGCCCTTACCGCAGCCGCCCATCGCCGAGAAGATGATGAAGATGATGATCACCTGAACGCCCAGCACCACGGTCCCGAGAATTCGCCGCATGAGGGATTGCTCCGGATTCATGTACCCGATCGAGCCGACCATGAGGAACAGGAAGCCGAACATCATGCCGTACATTTCCATCCAGCGCGAGCGCTTGTGGCTGATTCGCTCGTAGCCCACATCCTCTTCGAGCGATTCCTTGTCCTTCTTTTTGTAGAACTCCTCGCGGGTTTTCTGAATCTCTTCCTGTTTCTTCTCACGGATCAACTCGCGTTCCTTCGTCTTCCATTGGAGATCGACGCGTTCGCTGGCTCCCTGAGCGCGATCGACGGCCGCGACACCGATGATCGGCATGAACAGGAAGACGATGACCAGGAATGCTCCGAAGCCGAAAAGGAGCGTGGGGATGCCGCCGATTTTGGCGAGCAGTTCCATCGGATTGAAGGCTTGGCCCGAGGAGCGGCGCTTGCGGCGCGGGGCTTCGTCGTCCTCGGGCTCCATCTCGGGAACGGTTTTCGGCGCGGGGGGCGGCGCGTTCGGATCCTCGATTTCCAGACCATCCTCGCGCACTTCCAGGCTCTCGCCGCACTTCTTGCACTTGATCCGCCGGCCGAGATCCTTGGCGGCGACGTTGTAAATCGCCCCACACTTGGGACACGCATTGTTCACGGAAACACCTGGCGGGTTGCGGGAAGCTCAGAGGCGGATTCTAAAAGAGCGCGGAAGCGCGGGCAAGCACACGGTGGAAAACTTCACGACCGCGGTCGGGCCGGATGCGCGATCCGCCGCTTCAGTTCCGCGAACTCGATGGCCTCGGTCCGCGCGGGTGAGGTCGGGAGGGCCGCTGTCGGTTCGGTTCCGTTATTGGCGGCTTCGACTGCGAAACCTCGTGCCGCGGCGGCCGCTTTCAACGCGTCCACGCCGCGCCGGGTCAGCCGATTGTTCGCGAGGTCCAGACGCTTCAGGCGCGGCAGCGATGCGGCCACAAGTGCAATCGCGCCGGCGTCCGTGATCTGATTGCGCACTAACCGCAGCGTGCGAACGTTCTCCAACCTTCCGGAGCGGCACAGCACACGCACGCCAGCATCCCCCAAATAGTTCTCGTTGAGGTTGAGCCCGGTCACGGAACCGAGTGTCGCGGAGCTGGCGAGCGCCTCCGCGCCGACAAGCTCAATCCCGCACCGATGGAGATCGAGGCGGGAATCGCCCGCGATCATCCGGCCGAACATCTCCGACCGAACGAGTTCGACGATCCCCTCGCGCAGGGGATTGTTCCCGAGCCGCAGGCGCTTCAAGTTCCTCATGGCCGGCCCACGCACCAAGCTGCGAATCGCGAGTTCGTTCACCTCGTTACCCATGAGATCGAGTTCGATTAACCCGGCGAGTACGGGCGAACCGGCGAGGCTCGCCACGCCCTCGTGCCCGATCAGCCCGTTGTCGTTGAGTTCGAGAATCTCGAGATGTGCGAGAGACGTTGCCCGAGCCAACGCGAACGCCCCAGCATCGCCCAACCGGTTGTGGCCCAGGCTGAGCGACTTCAAATGGCTCAGGTGCGGCGAACCCGCCAGGGCGCTGACCCCGGCGTTCCCCAGGTCGCACTCGCTCAGGTCGAGTTCCACGATTTGGTTCAAGATCGAAGCGTGAACGAGTACGGCGAGCACGCGGGCCGGTTCCTCCAGCCGAATTCGCCGAACGAACGAACGCCCGTTTCGGACCTGAGTGTTGTCGAAAAGTTCTTCGCCGCGCGAAAGGAAGGCCGCGGCATCGAGCGTGACGGAATCCGGAAGGCCGCGGCGGAACTGAAAGCGCGCGCCGAGGTTGGACAGCGGCGCGGTCCAGACCGGCCGGTAGGCTTCCAACAATTCATTCTGCCGATCGGCGAGTTCGGCGTGCCGGGGGTCGTCTTCGAGCAGGCGCTCGAGTGCAACTTGCACGCGGATCAGCTCGGCCCGCGCGGAGTCGGGAGCATTCCCCGTCTCGTCCAGATAGTCGGCGTAAACGAGCCTCGGTTCGTCGTCGGCTGGGCGATCGACGATCGCATCGAGAAAGGGTTGTTCGTCTGCCGGGAACATCTCGGGATTCTAACCCATTGCAGGCGGCTACCGGAAGTGGATTGCGAATTCTCGGCGAACCGAGCCGTAAAAAGGGCCGGGCGATCGAGATTTTGCGGTTCTGCTTGCTTCGGACGCCGGGATCGGGTATTCACCGGCGGGAATTTCGGCGGGCATCGAGTTTCTCCTGAGGGATGCGGGAATGGCGCTGCTGGAAGTTTCCGGACTCGTGAAGTTTTTCGGCAGCCGTCAGGTCGTCAAGGGCGTTTCGTTCAACGTCAACCCCGGCGAAGTCGTCGGCCTGCTCGGGCCCAATGGTGCCGGCAAGACCACCAGCTTCCGCATGGCCACGGGCCAGATCGCGCCCAACGGCGGCACCGTTCAGTTCAACGGCGAAGACGTGACCTCACTTCCCATGTACCAGCGTGCTCGCCGCGGCATGGGCTACCTTTCGCAGGAACCGAGCGTCTTTCGCAAACTCACGGTCGAAAAGAACCTGCTCGCGATTCTGGAGGCGCTGCCGCGGAGCCGCAGTTTGGGTCGCCGGCTCACGAGCCGCGAACGCTGGGATCGCACGAACGAAGCGCTCGCGCGGTTCAAACTCGACGGCGTGCGCAAGAGCGTCGCGGGCCGTTGCTCCGGCGGCGAGAAACGCCGGCTCGAAATCGCTCGCTGCCTCGTCTGCGAACCGCTCCTCATTCTCCTCGACGAACCGTTCGCCGCCGTCGATCCGATCACGACCGAAGACATTCGCTCCAATATCCGCGACCTCGCGAATCACGGCATCGGCATCCTCATCACCGACCACAACGTGCGCGAAGTGTTCCGCAGTGCCGATCGCGTCTACCTGATTCACAACGGCGAAGTGGTGACGCACGGCACGCCGCACGAACTCGTGAACGATCAGCGGGCGATCGACGCGTACCTCGGCCGGAGCTTCGAGGAAGACGGCTTCACGCGGCAATTCGTGAGCCGTTCCACGCCGCTGCCGACGGGTGCGACCGCAGCCCCTCGGAAATTTCAGCCGATGCCGGCCATCACGCCACCGCCGTTGGAACTGCCGCCGCCCACGCCGCGGAGTGCGGCTCCCGTAAAGCCCGCCGCGACAAAAGCAGCCTCGACTTCCACCGCCACGCTAGCCCCGATCGCGTTTCCGCCGGCAGCACCTTCGAGCTTCCCGACGATCACGCCGATGCCGGGAAGCGCCTTCACCGGTTCCGTGGGCGGCATGTTGAGCCTGGAAATGCTCCGCCGCGATGTGGAATCGCTGCTCGACGATGCGAAGGTGAAGGCGGCGATGGTTGCGATTGTCGGCAAGGGGCCGGTGGCCATCCCGCTCTTGTTGGAAGCGCTCGAACGGCGCGAACCGCTCCTGCGCCGGCGAGCCTTTGAAGTGTTGAAGTACCTGACGAAGCAACAGGCACCTCTCGACTTCGACCCGGACGCCGCGGATGAAGTCCGCCTGCGTCAGACGGCGTTCCTCCGCTCGAAATTGGAACGCGGCATCGCCTGATTCGCCGGGTCTGCCTCTCGAATTATTAGCAGGCTGCTGAAAAATCGGCCTGTCCTGCGGTTTATCGTTTACTCGCAGTCTTTCAAAACTCTCGTGCCGGCCCTTCGGAGCCGGCTCACCTCATCCCTCGTTCTCTCACGCGGGCTTCAGCTTCCGCAATCGCACCAGGTTGAACGCCGCTGCCACGGCGTTCGCCAGAAGTCCCCGGCCCGAGGCGACGACGACTCGCGGACCGCCGCCGGTCTTCGCCCCGCAGATGAGGTCGGCGACCCCGTCACCGTCGATGTCCCCGATCGCGACGTTCACCCCGCCGAGAAAATCGTCCTCGTACGGTGCAAACCCGATCACCAGACTCCCGGTCCGGGCGTCGAAGATCTC
>JAYTUG010000136.1:0-9558 GCA_043744695.1 Gemmataceae bacterium | reverse complement strand
AGGGTCAGAGTGCCTACTTCCAGTGGCACACCCGAGGTAGGAGCCGGATGCGGTAGTTCCGCAAGTCCGGATCTGTGCGGGGGGCTGGGAGCAATCCCAGTCCCTACCGCGACCCATAGTCCGTGCGGTGGCGGTTGTTCTCGAAGTAGCCAGTCCGCAGGAGCGCCGACCGGAACGCATCCGGCATCGGCATCAACTCAGGCGACGCCGGAACAGCGCGCTGTTTGCCTGGATCGCCCTGAAGGGATGGGACTTGGCCGCACCCTGTTCCGTCCAGGATGCCGTCCCCTGAAGTTTCGCATCGACCGCGAGTGCGACGGGATCGGAACGCGAACCCTCGATTGCGGCGAGCAGGTCCATCGGCACGAGGAGGGTTTCGTTCTCCGCGGCGATATTTGCCGTGTAGATCGTGCTCTTGGCCGTACGCGTCCCGGCGAACGCCTCGCCCGCGCTGAAGAGCGACTTCGGGTAGACCGCATCGACCGACGGGCAGTCGCTGGCCAGGACGCGGATCGCCTCAGCGGTCATGCGTCCGTCGGCGAAGAACGAGGCGACCCCGCGGACGGAATCCCAGATCAACCGCCGGGCCTCGATCGTATCGACGCACACGAAGACGCAGTGGTCGTGCGTCCGCGGCCACGCCCGGACCGCGGACTTCTTAAACCGCTCGCCGTGAACATGCGCCGGCGTCGAAAGCCCGGACGTATTATCCCAGGAAGCTTTTTCTAGAAATCAAACGACATGCTTGTGGTTAGCCTTCGTGATCCACACGCGTCGCAACGGCCTCGAGTCGTCGCCAGCCTCCAACAGGTCTTTTCTCGCGAACCTCGCCGGTGTTGCCGCGCTCAGCCTATACAATTACACTCTCCTACAGACCTCGCACGTCCTCCGTGCGGCAGAAACACCGCCGAAACTCGAAAGCCAGCGCATGAAAGAATCCGTCCTCTTCATGGCCCACACGTTCACCCGTTGGCGAACGACCGGGGCCATCGCCCCGAGTGGCCGGTCGCTCGCTCGAACCATCGCACGAGCCGCAGGCAACATTACCCAGGGGCAGGTCGTCGTCGAACTGGGACCGGGTACGGGCGTCACGACGCGCGAAATCCTCAAGCACTTTCCGAACAACCGCATCATCGCGATCGAGATCATCGACGTCTTCGCGGCGCAACTCGAAAAGACCTTCCCGAACGTCACCGTGGTTCGCGGCGATGCGTCGCAGTTGGAAGCCCACTTGAGCGCCCTGGGGATCGCACCCGAAAATGTCGGAGCAATTCTCAGCGGCCTGCCGCTGCTTGCGTTCCCGCCCGATCTTTCGACGCGCATTCTCGCCTCGATCCGGGGCGTGCTGCGGCCCGGTCGCCGGTACGTTCAATTCACGTACTCGCGACGGGCGTGGCGTCGATTCGTCGTCGCGGGCTTCCGGGCGATCTCGTCCAAGCGCGTCTGGCTCAACGTTCCGCCGGCCAGCGTCCTCACTTTCGAGCGAACCGCCGACGCGGCACCTCATTCTTGAACGCACCATGAGCCTTCCGACCGAGACCGGACCGCTGCCGCTCGAACCGATGGACCCGCAACTCCGCTGGATTCAGCCCGGCGGCGGAATCGTCTGCCAACTCGAACTCGCCTGGGGTTACTGGCGGCGGTTCTGGCTTAAGACATTCCGGCCCGGCTACGTTCGGCGAATGGCCGCGACCCGCAAGGGAACCGCGAACGGTTGCCCGCACGAAGTCCTCGACCCGCGCGACTTGAAATTCTACCGGAACCAGCCGGGCTACACCTGGGACCGTGCCGACGATCCGTTCCTCTGGCGAGATCGAATCCCGTTCGCTCGTGCGGGCCTCGCCGAGTTGCTCGCCTTCTCGTTCCTCACCTTCGGCCCCGCTATCGGATTGGCTGCACTCTCGAGTTGGCTTGACGTCTCGTCGCTTCTCCAGATTCTCGGGTGGCTCGGCGCGATTGCCTTCACCGTGGTCGGTCTGCTCATCGTGTGGTTTTTCCGCAATCCGCCGCGACGCATCCCGATGGAAGCGGGGCTGATCGTGTCGCCTGCCGATGGCAAAGTGGTGGCCATCGACGAACTCGACCACGACGACTTCCTCGACGGGCCGGCCATCCGCATCGGCATCTTCCTCTCCATTTTCAACGTCCACATCAATCGGGCTCCGGTCGCGGGCCGCGTGATCGGCGTACGCTATAAACCCGGCAAGTATTTGAATGCGTTGAGGCCGGAGTCGGCCCGCGAGAACGAACAACTCGCGGTCCGGATGCAAGAGACGACCGCCCCGTTTCGCCGCTACGTCGTCCGGCAGATTACCGGGGCCATCGCCCGCCGGATCGTCTGTTGGCTGAAGCCCGGCGACGAGTTGGCGCGCGGCGAAGAGTTCGGCATGATCAAGCTCGGCTCGCGGACCGAACTGATCTTGCCGCGAGAAGCCGGACTGAACGTTTTGGCGAAGCTCGGCGACAAGGTGAAGGCCGGGAAGTCGGTGTTGGCCGCGTTTCGTTAAGTGGGGAGTAATCTTTTGTCCAAGCGCAAAGCGAACCGGCACGGAATACTCTTCTCCCAGGACGTTCGCCGGGCTATGACCGACCGCGACCTCCGCCGCGCCCTGGCCCGACGAACGGTCGCCGTGCTACCCACAATGTTGACGCTCGGTAACGCGGTCTGCGGATTCGGAGCCATCACCTTCGCCGGACGCTGGACCGGATACGACCAGGCCACGTCCCTGTTCGTCGCCTCCTGCCTCATCTTCCTCGCGATGGTTTTCGATGCCTTGGACGGCAGCGCGGCTCGGCGGCTCAAACAAACCAGCGAGTTCGGAGCCCAACTCGATTCTCTCTGCGACGCCATCAGCTTCGGGGCCGCTCCCGCCTTGCTCATGCTCCAACTCGCGGACGGGTACCACCCGCGAATCCTTTGGCTCGTCGCGGTGCTTTACGTCATCTGCACGGTCATGCGACTCGCACGCTACAACGTGGAGTCGACCGACTCCGCCAAGGCCGATCGTTCCTTCTGCGGGCTCCCCTCACCAGCCGCGGCGGGAACGGTCGCTTCGTTCCCGCTCATGGTGTTCGGGCTCAAGTCGCTAGACATTACGGCTCAAGAAATTCTCTGGGACGGCTTCAACGTGTGGGTCGACTGGGTGGTGGCTCGCATCTTGCCGGTGATCACGCTCCTGGTGGCGTGCCTGATGGTGTCGCGCGTCCGCTATCCGGATACGGTCCGCTACCTCGTGCGGGGCCGTCACAACGTGGCGTACCTCATCAAGGTCGTGTTCGCGGTGGCGGTCGTCTTCGTGATGCCTCAGTTCGCGGTCCCCCTGCTCTTCGGATGGTACACGTTCTCGACGCCGGTGCTGGCCTTGTGGCAGCGCTGCTTCTGCCCGCCCGTGCCCGTGCCCGTGCCCGAGGAAGTGATCGCGGCTCAACCGATGGCGGAGGAAGCGTGATTTATCTGGGTGGCACCGTGCTTCAAGCCGGTATTCTCTCAGATTCCACGATCATTTTAAACCCATTTGCCGGTCTGACCCGTCTTATGGGTGTGTACAAAACCCAAACGATTACCGACGTGTTGATGGACCTAGGGCTCGTGCCGCAGGCCGAGCAGCGAGCCGTTGCCAAGATGGAACGCCGTTCGCCGGATCAACATCGGTTCCTGGCCGAACTATTTCGGGCCGGTAAACTCACGCGATTGCAGGCGACTCAGATCGGCCGAGGTCGCGGCCACCACCTAATGCTCGGCCAATATTTGCTCTTGGACCGCCTCGGTTCCGGCGGCATGGGCCGCGTGTTTTTGGCCCGGCATCGGACCCTGGGCCGCCTCGCTGCTCTCAAATTGGTCCGACTCGATCGGCGGCACTGCCCGAACACCAAAGCCCGTTTCCTGCGTGAAGTGTGCCTCATCAGCCGGCTCAATCACGAGAATGTCGTTCACGCGCACGATGCGGGAATCGCTCACCAGTCCTGCTTTCTGGCCATGGAATTCATCCCCGGTCCGGACCTGGGCCGCGTGATTGTCGCTAAGGGAGCCTTGGACATCGGCTGGGCGTGCGAATATGCCCGGCAAGCCGCAACCGGTCTCCAACACCTCCACGATCAAGGTTTGATCCACCGCGATTTGAAGCCCGCGAATCTGGGACTGGCCAAGGATGGTCGTCTGGTCAAGGTTCTCGATATCGGGCTGGCTCGTTCGCGCGAGAACGAAGCGAGCGACACCGATATGAGTCAGGCCCGCAAGCTGATGGGCTCGCCCGATTATGCTTCGCCCGAGCAAATCCTCGACGCCCGGCGAGTCGATCCTCGCGCCGATTTGTACGGCCTCGGTTGCACGTTGTACCACCTTCTCACCGGCTCCGTTCCATTTCCCGGCGGCACGGTTCTGGAGAAGGCACTGAAGCATCTCTCTGAGGCTCCGCGACCCATTGAAGAGTTTCGGTCCGATTTGCCGAGCGGCCTCGGCTACGTGGTCCGACGGTTGATGGCCCGCCGCCGCACGGCTCGGTTCCCCACGGCTGGCGAGGTGGCGTCTCTTCTGGCGAGCTATGCGACGCCGCTCGATGCCGCTACGGCTCCTACGCGCCAGTTGAACGACACCGTTTTACAATTCCAAACTTCCGCGAGTTATCCGACGCTTTCAATATTGGCGTGAGTCTACCCGAATCGCCGCTGCCTCATCACCAAGTAATCGAGTAGCGCCTTGTCGAAGCCGACGCTCGTGTCCATCGGCACGTAGTCGATGTTGGCGTTGGCACACTCGTGCTTGTAGTGCTCGCGGAGTTCGTTGACGGCCGCGAGGTAGTCTTCGCGAATGCCCGCCGCGTCGATCTCCAGGTGGTCGCTAGGCTTCTCCACATCCTCGAAATCGACGAGACCCGTGATCGGGAAGTTCACTTCCAACTCGTCCAGAATGTGGAAGAGGATCACCTCGTGGCCGGAGTAGCGCAGCCGATACAGGCTGCGCAGCACGGGCTCGGGGTCGGTGATGAGATCGCTGAAGAGCATGATGAGGCTCTTGCCTTTAATCATGGACGCGAGTTGGAAGAGGCTGTCGCCGATATTCGTTTCGCCGGTCGGCTTGAGGTTCGCGAGTACCGAGAGAATCGTGCCGAGTTGCGAGCGCTTGCTCTTAGGCGGTATCACGGTGGTGAGTTTGGTGTCGAAGGCGACGAGGCCGACGGGGTCTTGCTGATAGATCATGAGGTAGCCGAGGGCGGCGGCGAGGCAGATGCCGTAGTCGAACTTGGTGAGCGTCTCGTCGCTGCCGCTCGGGCTCGGCGTGTCGAGCCGCACCTTCGCCTTCTTCGCCTCGGCCCGGCCGTTCCAATCCATCGACTTCGACAGATCCATGACGAGGTAGCCCGTCATGTTCGTCTCGGCTTGAAACTTCTTGACGAAGTACTTGCCGGTCTTGGCGTAAACGCCCCAGTCGAGGTATTTGAGGTCGTCGCCGGGATTGTACTTGCGGTGTTCGGAGAACTCGACGGAGAAGCCCTGGAACGGGCTGGAGTGGAGCCCGGAGAGGAACCCCTGAACGATGAACTTGGCGCGCAGGTCGAGCCGCGCGACCTGACGGATCACTTCGGGACGAAGGTATTTTTCTGAGCCTGCCATGATTTGAGTCTATGAGTGGAACCAGATGAACAGTACGGATCTCCAGTGGGAACATCCGCAAACGCTCGCGGTAGTCATGGGCTATTCACTCACGCGTTCGTACTCTGAAGTTATCTTCGGGGAGGTGGAAGGTGTTCGAATCCTTGCTGTTATTCGGAACGACCCGAAGGGACATTATCCTGCACACGCGGCTTCGCCGCGAGATACCAAATGAGATCGGACCAGGCCCGACTCCTCAGCACCTGCTTCGATTCCAGTCCCTACTTCGTCGATACCCCTCCTGGGTATTGCGTAAACCCGCCTCAGGGGGTTACAACTGCGCTGGGCATGTTTGGGCGAGCAGAAGAACGGCGATCTATGATCGATTCGAGGAATCCGTCCGTAGCATTCTAAAGGACGATGGTTACCGTAGTCTGGGAAAGCAGGGGCAGGAGAAGCAGGGCGACGTGGTCGTGTATTGGGATGGCGATCGCCACGAGAACATTCTTCACGTCGGGATCGTCTCGGAACTGAGGGAAGGAATCACCCCTCAATCCCCGAAGTTGCCATGGATTCTGAGCAAATGGGACGATACTTCGGGCGAAGTCCTTCACCATTACAACCAAGTTCCTTGGAACGAGGCTGACTATGTCTTGGAGTTTTGGACAGATCGACCCTAACGCGAAAAGCGAGTCGTATCTCGAGCGGTTGCTGCACGAAGATTTTTTGCAGTCGGTGGGTTTCGTCTTGCCCCCGGCTGCGTTTCGTCGCGCTCTCCAGCGGCATCCTGATGTGATTCGACTTTCGACAGCCGTTCGCCTGGGCCAAGTTTCTGAGATGATGATCCGCGAGTTCACCGCGCGTCTGTCGTCGCAATTTCAGGAGGGGAATCTCTTGCCGGGCGACATCGCGATTTCGTCGCTCGCGGTGGCGTTGGAATCGATCCAGACCGATTTTGCCGAAGAATTCCTGTGCAATCTCGCGCGTCTCCAGATGAGGGAACTCGCAACTCCGATCCGGGTCGCTCAGATTTGCTGGAGCATGCGCGTTTCGTTCCCCAAGACCGAGGTCCGAGCATTCGACTTCCCGGCCCCGCGTTTCCAGACCTCCCATCGATTCTCAATTGAGACGAACCGAGTGAGGCAGCAAAGAGGCATGCGAGTCGCTGAATACGCCAAGACGGAGCCGTGCCATGCCGACACTTGAATACTTCGTGGTCTGTCGCTCCGTATCGACTGATCTGAACACCGACGAGATTACGCTCTCCAACGTGATCGAGGATGTGTATCTGCAGGATCGCGAAGTAATCGTCTTGCCGCGTGCTGTCGCTGTATGCTCCTGGAACATCGAAGAAGGCGACTCAACTGACTACCAGGTCTTACTGAGGATTACAGTTCCCGGTCAACTGCCAATCCCGTTTGCAGTCAACCTTGAGAAGGGGCGATTCCGCCATCGAGCGGTGATTGCAGTTCATGGGATACCGGCAGGGATTCCTGGAATCATGACATTTGAGATGCTGCTGAATGGTCGACATGAAGCAACTCATCGCGTGATTGTCCACCCACCAGGCGCACGAATCCTGGATACCCCCACCTCGACACTGAACACGGATGCAAGCTGATTCGCTCAGATCATCAGCAATCGCTTCGCGTTGTTCGTCGTTGCTTCACCAATCGCTTCGGGCGAGATGCCCTTCACCTCGGCGAGGCAGGCGGCCGTGAACGCCACATAGGCCGGTTCGTTCCTCTTGCCGCGATGCGGGATCGGCGGGAGGTAGGGGCAGTCCGTCTCGACAAGCAGCCGACCGAGGGGTACTTCCTTCGCCACGTCGCGCAAGCTCTGGGCCGTCTTGTACGTGAGCATCCCGGCGAACGAAATGTACAACCCCATGTCGAGGCAGGCCTGGGCCGTGGCGAGGTCGCCGCTGAAGGAATGCATCACGGCCCGGATTGGGCCGTGAGCATTGAACTCGTCTTTCAACATCCGAACGACATCGGCCTCGGCTTCGCGGCAATGGATGACGAACGGCTTGTTCAACCTCCGGGCCAGTGCGATGTGCCGGGCGAAGTAATCTTCCTGCATGGGGAATGGCGTGCGGTCCCAGTAGCGGTCGAGGCCGGTTTCGCCGATGGCGACGACGAGCGGATCGGATTCCGCCAGATGCACAATCGCGTCCCAGTCGCCGGGTTGGGCCTCGGCGGCACTGTTCGGTTGAATGCCGACGGCGGCGACGAGAAGCGGGAACTCGTTTGCGAGTTGAACGCTCGCCAGAGAGGAATCGCGATCGATGCCGATGCAGATCGCGCGTTCCACGCCCGCCGTTTCTGCTCGCTTCAACACGGCCGGCAAGTCGGCCTGGAAACGGTCGTCGAACAGGTGCGCGTGCGTATCGATGAGCATGGCTTAACCTAACGCTTCCAGTTCCTTCAGATGTCGCGTGTGAACTTCGATCAATCGTTGAACGGTGCCTCCCGGAGAAGAGACACCGGCTGGAAGCACGGTGCCACCCGATTCCACGGTGCCACCCCAACCTACTGCTTCGGCTTCCAACTTCGCGATGTCTCGCTTCTGCTCAGCAATCAACTTGGGAATGAGATGCCGAATCGTCACGAAGTTCAGGTCGGTGAAGGCGACTGGAAAGGAACCGAGATACGGCAGCGAAACGCGGAGGCTTTCGAGCACCGCGCCGAACGATTCCAGAGCCGCCGCTTCTTCCTTCGCGATCCGCAGCACGGCATCGCGGAGCAACCGATCGGGTCCGGCCGCATACGGAGAGGCTTCGCGGATGTACTGCAACAGCGAGCGGTATTCGCGCCGGTAGACTTCTTGCAAACATTGGGCGTCGAGGGGGCTCATATCGCGGGGCCTTTTATGTTCGCACCTTTAATGGCCGGCGGGTTCCCCTTTTTCTGTGGAACGCCCTCCGGCGGCAGCACGGAGGTCTTCACCTTCAAGGGTTTGAAGGTCGCGGCGGCGCGGTCGGTCGCGCTCGTGATCGGGTTCCAGATGATGCCGCCAACGAGAAGTGCCGCCGCGAGAAGCAAGAGATACACGGTGCCGGTCGAGCAGACGGAACAGGTCACCGTCGGAGTCGCGTCATCTTCCAAGAGCATGGCGCGAACGATGCGGAGGTAGTAGTAGGCGCTGATGGCGGTGTTCGCGGCCCCGATGGCGAGCAGCACGTAGAACGCCGTGCCGAGGTTTGCGTGCCCTGCGGCCATCGCGGCTTTACCGGCCTCGAAGACCGACGAGAAGACTTGGAACTTCCCGGCGAAACCGGCCAGCGGTGGGAAGCCGAGCAGCGAAAAGAGGAAGAGCGACATCGCGATCGCGAGCACCGGCGATTTCCAGACCAGCCCGCGAAAGGCCGACAGTTCTTCCGAGCCCGTCTTGTTTCGCACGAAAGCGACGACCGCGAACGCACCGAGGTTCATGAACAGGTACGCGACCAAGTAATAGAGTACCGCCGATGTGGCCGTCAGTGTCATGGCCGCGACGCCGAGTAGCATGTAGCCCGCATGAGCGATTGTGGAGTAAGCGAGCATCCGCTTGAGATTCGTCTGCGAGAACGCGGCGAGGTTCCCGAATGTGACCGTGATGGCACCCACGATTCCGATGGCGATGCCGATCGTGCTTGGGAACACGAGGTGAGCTTCGGCGGAAGGAAGCATGTTGTCCGCAGCCAACTGGAGCGTTTGCAGCACGCGAATGGTAAGTGCGATGGCGGCAGTCTTGGAGGCCACCGAGAGGAAGCCCGCCACTTCCGCCGCAGCACCTTCAAACACATCGGGACACCAAAAGTGGAACGGCACGGCCGCGACCTTGAACCCGAGCCCGACGAACATCATCGCGAGCCCGGTGAACGCCAACGGGTCGAAACCGTTCGCCTCGCCGACGCGGGCCGCGATCGCACTCGAAATGTTCGTGAGGTGCCCGGTTCCGAATGTTCCCGCGAGCAAACTGATGCCG
>JAYTUG010000135.1:0-9601 GCA_043744695.1 Gemmataceae bacterium | reverse complement strand
CGATCACGCGGACGCCCTTTTTGTTCGACACGATCACGTCGAGGAGGCCGTCGCCGTTGATGTCCGCGACTTCGAACTGCGTGCCGATGCCGCTGTCTTCGTCGATGGTCATCGGCGTGAACTTGGTCATTCCGTCTTCGCCCTTAGTGTTCTTCAGCCAGTAGATGATGGCGGGGCCATCGGAGCCCGGCTCGGCTTTGCCGTGACTCCACCAGCGCTTGCCGGTGATGAGATCGGGCCGACCATCGCCGTCGATGTCCTTGAAGTGGGCGGCGTGCGTCTCGCTCACCAGTTTCGGGAAGAGATCCATCTTCTGGAACGAGGAGTCGGGCGTCTGTTTGTGCCACCAGATGCCGAAGCGGTGGGCCGAAGTACTAATCACGTCGTTCTTGCCGTCGCCGTCCATGTCATAGGCGAACATGTCGGCGCAAGCTTCGCCGAAATTTGCGGCATGAAAGGCCCAAGCGGTCTTCCCATCGGCTTCCTTCGGTTGCTCCCACCATCCGGCAGTGCAGATCACGTCGTTACGCTTGTCGCCGTTCACGTCGCCGACGCCGAGGCCGTGACTGAATTTCTGGGTGCCGGGGATTTCCTTGCCGGGCTCGCTCGGCACGCTGATCGGGTGCATATCCCAGAGTGCGTCCGGGTCTTTCGCGTTCGGGGTGAAGTAAGCCATCTGCCCTTCGTTGCCCTTACCCTTGGGTTGGAAGCCCATGAGCAGCACCTTGTTGCCGGTGCCGAGGAGGTCGGTGTAGAGGGGCGTTTCGTTGCAGGCTGAGTGCCAGATGATGTGCTTCTTCCAGTGGCCGTCCTTGCCCTTGGGGTTCTCGAGCCAGTAGCAGGGATCGCCGGGGAAGTCGATGACGATGAGGTCCGGGTAGCCGTCGCCGTTGAAGTCGTCGGCCCAGCAGGCGAAGGAGTGGCTGTAATTGCCGAGGCCGTCTTTGTAGTCGGTGAACGGCTTCATCTCGTGCGGCGTCCAGTCCGGAGCTTCATACCAGTATTCGCCGTTGAGCACGTCGATCTTGCCGTCCTTGTTCACGTCCGCGATGGCCACGCCTTCCGAGCGGAACTTACGATCGAGGACGGTCTTCTTCCAGGTGATCGTGGGGGCCGGCTTTTTGTCGGCGGATTCGGCGGGAACGACCGCCACGACCGCGACGATGATCGCGGGCAACAACCGGAACATGGGGAGGCTCCTCGGGAGAAGGGTGTGGAGAGATTATCGGGAGGTGGAGGAAGAAGTGCAACGGCTGAAGGCTTGCGGCTCCCGAAATCAATCGATTGCCGGCCCAGCGAAGGGCCAACTTCAAATAACTCAATCACCCTTCGCTCGACGTTGCCAAATGCTCGGATCGCGGCTGGAATGGAACACGGCAATCACCTCAACTCGGTCCGAATGAGGCCGGTAGAAAATGTTGAACGGGAATCGACGGACGACGCCTTTGCGGATGTCGGCGAACACGGTTTGATGCATGAGTGGGTTGACTGCGATGCGGTCGAAGACGCGCTGAACCTCGGCAATGAACGCGAATCCCAGTCCCGGACGCTGCAAGTCGTAGTAGTCGAAGGCTTCATCGAACTCCGACTCGGCTTCGGATCGAAGGGCGATGGGGAACTTCTTCACCGGCGCATCCTCGCCAAGGCACGAGCCTTGATCTCTTCCCAGGCGGTCACTGCCTCGGGCCGAGCGATGCTGTCCGCGAGCCGGCGTTCCAGTTCCTCTTGCTGCGTGGAGGGTAAAGCGACGGCTACAGCCTCGGCTTCCGAAGCGACGCTATCCCAGATCGCCTCGGCGACGGAAAGCCGATCCACAGGGCTGAGGCGGTCGAGTCCGAGTTCTTGAATCGTCGGTGCCATGCGGGTCTCCTCGGATCGATATCTTTCCTCACGGTATTATAGTCCGAGGTTCTTCAATCGATTGCGGGCCGAGCGCTTTGAGAAGGCGGGCTCGACACGATCTCGCGCAGAGACGAGACGAGCCCGGTGCCCGTCGAACCGTGGTAGAACGAATCCGCGGGGAGGTTGCTCACGAGCCGCTCGTAAGCCGGACGCATGGCGTGAAATGGCAGCATCGGGAAGAGGTGGTGCAAGGCGTGGTAGCGCATCCCGAGCGGAGCCCAGAGTTCCGTCCACCAACCGGCCGGCGTGTCGATGCTGTCCGCGAACTGTTCGAGGTGATTCACGGGCATGCCCTCGAGGGCGAAGTGATGCGCCGTCAGCATTCGCAACCGGTTCACGAGCAGCACGAGCGAATAGACCGCGTACCAAATCGCCAGCCACTTCCAAGGGATTTCGCCGAGGAGCGTCAGTGCGATCGGCGGCCACCAGGCGAGGAGGATCACCCATTCCCAACGCACGAGCCGTCGACGCTCCATGGCGGACATCGTGCGCTCGTAGCCCAGGTTGATCGAGTAGCTCGACGCGGACCGGATCAAGATCCGCCGCAGCGGCGGCACGACCCACGAGATCGGCGCACCGATCAGGAATCGCGCGAGGAGTGCCGGGAAGATGGCGAACGAGAAGGCGAGGTAGCGAGCGATGGCCCAAGGCTTACCGGCAAGCGGCAGATACTCGGGGTCGTTCGCGGTGCCGTAGCTCGTCTTCTTGTGGTGGCTGCTGTGGACGCCTTCGTACATCACCGAGGGCAACAGCCAGGCGATCCCCACGACGACGTTCCAGGCACGGTGGAAGCCGGGAATGCCCGAGACCCGCTGATGGGTTAGTTCGTGGACCATCGCCGCACTGCGATACCAGAGCAGCACGGCGAGACTGCCGCCGATTGCCGCGAACAGTGGTGAATCGGAAAGGATCGCGACGAGAATCGCGGCCCAGGCCGCAGTGCCGCCGAACAGGAGTTCGCGCCAGTAATACCACGGCCGCACGGGGAAGAGATCTTCGATCAACCGGTGGGCGGCGACAACATCGGCAGGCCCGGGCGAGGCATCCAATGTCGCGGTCATCACGCACTCCCTGCCGCTGGAACGCGCCCTCCGGGGGCGGGGGCTGAAAACTTCTCGCGGAACCGAGTCACCACATCTTCCGGGACGAAGTACGTGCCGCATTGCGGCCTGGCTGCCGTGATGCCGAGCCGCTCCAAGCCGCGGTAGTGGCTCCGCAAATCCGCGAGGTCCGCGAGCCCGACCGTCGCCCGGAATCCTTCGTGCCGATCGGTGAGAAGCGACGAGAGAATGCAGGCGGTGAGTTCGCGCGGATCGCGGGAGAGTTCCTTGCGGAACGCCGCGTCGCCGAAGCGAGCCACCACGGGCTCGGCACCCGGCGGCAGAAACACCGTCTCGCGGATCGGGTTGGGAAGCCGCACCATTCCGGCGTTACCGAAGAAGAGATCGGCATCCGCTTCCGCCCGCTGAATCCCGCGTTCCAGCGAAAACCCCGGCGGGTAGGAATCGTCCACGATAATCGTTCCAGGCCGCAACCGCGACACGTCGATCACGTCCGGCACGCTCACCGCCGTGAGGATCGTCGTCGCTTCGAACAGGCCGTCCGGCAGGCCGCGATCGGAGGTGAGCACGCGAACCGGCCCGCGGTAGTTGTGCCGTTCGCGAAGCCCCTTGGCGATGCCGGCGAGTTCGTCCTTCTTCGCGTACACATCGCAGAGGATGAGCGAACGTGGGTGCGGCAGCACATCGAGCGCGAGGGCCAAGCATCCTTGCCCGATCGAACCCAGGCCGAGGACGGCGAGGTTCTCCCAACCCGGGTACCGTCCGGTTTGTTCGAGCATGGCTTGCAGGTTGAGAATGACTGCGGCCGTGGTGGTGGCGTGGCCCGTGGTAATGCGCGGGCCGGAATCGCCTCCGAGCCACTCGCGCACGGCAAGCCCGTAATCGGTCGCGGAGGGAATCAACCCCGTGAGCGAGATGCACTTCGCGCCGCGCCGGCGGGCCAGTTCCGCCGCCTTTTTGATGAGGCCGTGCACGCGGGGCGAACCGAACATCTCGCGGCCGCGGATCGGCAGCGTGATGACGCCGATGCGGCCGAACGGCATTTCGTACAGGTGGCTCACGAACGGATCGAGGCCGAACATGGCACTGATCTGATCATCGCCGATACCGCCCACGGTGTTCACGCGGTCCGGGATGTACAGCAGCGCCGCCGCGTCGAAGGTCAGGTTCTCGTAGGTGCCGTTGGCGCTCGTCCGGGTTTGAACGCGGAGGAACCCGCCATCCGAGATCGGTTGCTCGCGAACCACGGGAGTCGGGGCCGGCACGGCGGGTTTCACGGCCGCAACCTCGGGTTCCGCTTCGCCAGTGGAAAGTTGCTTCACGAGAATCATCGCGAGTTCGGTGAGCGTCGTGCCCGCGGAGAGCTTCTCGATCGGCACGTTGGTCTTGAAGTCGCGATCGATTCGGAGTTTGAACTCGAACGCCATGAGTGAATCGACGCCGAAGGAGGTGAGCGGCGCGGCGGGATCGAGGGCCGTTTCGTCGGCGTGGAGTACGGCCGCGAGGCCGCGGCGGAGGTGCGCGATGAGGAAACTCGAGCGATCCTCGGCCGGGCAGGCGAGCAGGTCCACGAGTGCATTCGAGCCGCCACCGCTTTCCGAAGAAGCCCGGCGTTCGCCGACCGCGGCAAAGCGGTGCGACTTCAGCGCCGTCGGGTTGCTCTCGCGGAACTTCGCCCAGTCCACCTGCACCACGGAAGCGGTCGTCGCATCGCGGCGGAGCAGGAACTTGAGGAAGCGGAACACTTCGTCCGGAGCGAGCAACCCGAGCCCGACCGATTCGAGGTAGCGGGCGAGGGCAGCGTTGTCCGCGACGATGCCGATCTCGGCGAGCGGCCCCCAGTTCACCGCGATCGCGGGGAGCCCTTCGGCCCGGCGATGCCACGCCAGCGCATCGAGGAAGCGATTTGCCGCCACGTAACTGGCCTGCGCCGCGGAGCCGAACAGCGTGGCAACCGACGAGTACATGACGAACCAATCGAGCGGCACGTCCTTCGTGGCGAGGTGCAAGTTCCACGCACCCGCGACCTTCGGCGTCAGCACCTTCTCCAGCGAGGCCCGCGCGACCTTCGCCAGCGGTTCGTCGTGGAGCACCATCGCCGAGTGAATGATCCCGCGAAGCGGCGGGCGATTGCCTCGAACGAGTCGATTCACGGCGGCGGAGTCGCTCACGTCGCAAGCCACGACTTCCACTCGAACGCCGCAAGCGGTGAGCCTCGCAATCGATTCCTCGGCGGCCTCGGTCTTCGCGCCGCCGCGACCGGCGAGTACGAGCCACTTCGCACCTTGATCCGAGAGCCACTCGGCCGTTCGCAAACCGAGCCCGGAGAGCCCGCCGGTGATGAGGTACGACGCATCCGGGCGAACGAGTGGCCGATTGTGTGCGAGCACTTTGAGTTGGTAGTCCGCACGCTCCGGGTGCGGTGCCGCACTCGGAACGTGCAGACTACCGACGGGCATCGTTACGACGAGCTTGCCGCGATGCTTGCCCTGAGCCATGAGGCGGAATGCGTCGCCGACTCGTTCCGCCGGAAAGGTCGTCGCGGCGAGCGGCGTGAGGTCGCCCGTCGCGAACAGTTCCATGAGCGAGCGCAGCCGGCGGCCGATCCACTCGGGCTTTCGCGCCACGAGCGCGGACAGATCGACGGCGCTGAACGACACGCTCGACCGGAACGGGTTCATGTCGAGGGCGGTGTTCTGAAAGATGTCCTTCTTGCCGATCTCGACGAAGCGACCGCCGGGGGCCAAGAGTTCGAGCGTGCGCGGAATGAACTCGCCGGCCAGGGAGTTGATGACGACGTCGATGCCGCGGCCCTTCGTCGCGGTTCGCACGCCGTCGGCGAACGAGAGATTGCGCGAATGGAAGACGTGGCGCAGGCCCTGCTTTTTGAGGAAGTCGTGCTTCTCGGGGCTGGCCGTGCCGAGGATTTCCGCCCCGATGCGGCGTGCGATCTGAATGGCGGCCTGACCCACGCCGCCCGCCGCCGCATGAAGCAAAACCGATTCCCCGGCCTCGAGCCGCGCTACGTCGTTGAGGCAGTAATCGGCCGTGAGGAACGCGATAGGAATCGTTGCGGCTTGCTCGAAGCTGATGTTCGCGGGCTTCATGGCCGCGAGCACGGCGGGGACGCGGACGCGGTTGCCGAAGCCGTGAGCCGAGATGGCCACGACCGAATCGCCCGTGCGATATTCGGTGACGGCCGAGCCGACGCGGCAAACGATGCCGGAACATTCGTCGCCGAACGAGCGGGCCTCGGTCGGGGCGAGAGGATAGATATCGAGGGCCTTCAGTACGTCGCGGAAGTTCAGTCCGATGGCGCGAACTTCGACTTCGATCTCGTGCGGAGCCGGCTCGGTGGATTCGAGTTCGACCCAGGCCAGACCGTCGAGGCTACCCGGTTCCGTGGTGCGAAGTTCGAAGGTGGTACCCACCTGCTGGCTTGCGGGCACGGGCCGGAAGGGCAGGGTATCCGGGTTCGAGGCCACGGTTTGATTGGCGAAGCGTTCTCCCCGCCGATAGGCGATCTCGTCTTCCGGCGGCGGCGACCAGAACTCCGCAAGCGCGAGTTCGACGTGGTCTTCGGGTGAATCTGGATCGAGATCGAGGAGGCGGCACGAGACGCCGGGCAACTCGGTTGCGATGGTGCGGAGCAAGCCTGCCGCCGGTGCTTGAATGAGATTGGGGGCCGCGTCGTGACCGAGGGTGGCACCGGAGGTGACGAGCCAGAGCGCGATCCCGGGAGCATCGACGGCGGCGAGTACCTGGCTCACCTTCAGCAGAGGTTCGATCGCATCGACGATGCCGGTCACCGTGGGCTCGTTGGCAGCGTTCGACAACCACACCACGATCGCGCCGTTGCCGTTCGCATTCTCCAGGAACTCCGCCGTGCGATCGGTGTCCGTTTGATGGCCGATCCACGAACCGGAGAGGAGCCGCACGAGTTCGCTGGCATCGTTGGCCGGATCGATGACGAGCCACGCCGCGGGCGGCTTCGCCTCAACGATCGGCCGCGGGGCCGCTTTCCACTCCTCGCGATAGACCTTCGTCTCGCTGCGGAGCAGGTTGGCTTCCTGCGGCTTCTTCACGCAGCAACAGCCCGTGAACGTAGCGATCCATTCGCCGTCCGGAGTAAAGATGTCGATATCCGCGAACCAGCGCACGTCCTGAATGTGAAGGTTGCGGATGTGGGAGATTACGTTCGCCCCGGCGCGACGCCGCCATTCGATTCGCTCGACCCGTATCGGCAGGAACATCGACTCGCGTTCTTCGTCCACGGGCGTGGCCGCGAGTACGGACTGGAACACGCCGTCGAGCAACGCGGGGTGGAAGTAGTAGCGGTCGGTGTCCGGGTTGAGTTCGGCGTCGAGCGACACCTCGGCCCAGAGTTCATCGTTGGCCTTCCACATGCGGCGGATGGTGCGGAACTGCGGGCCATAGTGGTTGCCGCCGCGTTCGAAGCGCGAATAGAGTTCGTCCACGGAAACAGTCTGGGCCGCAGCGGGCCGGGCGAAGCTGCGTTCCGGGGCGTGGCCCGAGGAGTTCGCGGCCCAGCGTAGGCCGCGGCTACAGAGTTCCCAGCTGCGGCTCGCATCGAAGACGGCCCGCGAAGTCACCGACAGCCGTCGCGTGCTCGGGTCGAAATTCGTCTGCACTTCGTGCGGTTGATCGGCCCACAGGATGCGGTCGAAGTTCACGTCCGCGAGGCCGACGGGGTCGGCGAACGAACCGTCTGCCGCAGCAGCGAGCATCAGTTCGATGTGCCCCGCCGCGGGGAAGACGGCCCGACCGCGGAACCCGTGATCCGCCAAGTACGGGAACTGATCGGTCGAGAGGCAGGCTTCCCACTGCTTGGTGGGTCCGGAACCGCGGACGCCCAGCAGCGGATGCGTGGGCGCGGCGAGGCGGCGATGGCGGCTCTCTTCACTCTCGGCCCAGAACTGTTGCCGTTGCCAGGGATAACTCGGGAACGAAACGTGCCGCGTAGTGCCGGCCTTCCAGTCGATGCGAACGCCGGCCACATGCAGCGCCGCGAGCGATTCCGCGAAGCACTGCGGGCCGGACTCGTTCCGCTTGAGCGATCCGAGCACGACCAACTCCGGCGAGTCGCCCACGACTTGCTTCACGTAGCGAACGAGACCGGGATGCGGTCCGACTTCGAGGAACACCTTCGCGCCGAGTTCGAGGGCGCGCTTCGTCGCGGCCTCAAAGCGCACCGGTTGGCGCAGGTTCTGCCACCAGTACTTGTCGTCCGGCACTTCATCGGTGAGTTCGCGGGCAAGTACAGTCGAGACGAAGGGAATCTCCGGCTTCGTCGCCGTGAGCCCGGCGATGGCCTCGGTGAAGACCACGCGGCAACCCTCGACCGCTTGCGAGTGGAAGGCGTAGGGGAAGGGCAAGATTCGGGCGAAGCGGCCCTTCTTTGCGACGTCCGCGACCACAGCCTTGACGGAAGCCTCGTCGCCGGCGAGCGTGAGGTCGCTGCCACTGTTAAACGCGGCAATACTGAGCCACGCACCGCTTGGAGTGACAGTGGTCTGGGTGGCACCGGCTTCCAGCTGGTGCAGATACTCCTGAGCCTCGGCTTCGCTGATGCTGAGGGCCGCCATCGCGCCGGCACCGCTCGTCAGTTCCAGTGCCTTCGCCCGTTCGACGATCACCTTGGCGGCGTCGGCGAGAGTGAGTGCGCCGCACGCGAACGCCGCAGCCACTTCACCGAAACTGTGCCCGTACACGAGTGCGGGCTCGATCCCGGCATCGAGGTAAAGCCGATAGACACCGACCTGTAGGGCGAAGAGCACGGGTTGGCCGATGTCCGCCTGATAAACGGTGTCGTCGCCGCGGAGAATCTCTTCGATCAGGCTGCGGCCCCACGCGGGCTTCATGATCGCGTCGAGTTCTTCGCACGTGGCGCGGAAAATCGCGTTGGTTTGAAACAGGTCGCGAGCCATGCCCGGCCACTGCGTGCCCTGCCCCGAGAAGACGATCGCCACCGGCGGCGCGACCAGCGGCGCCTGGCCCGAGAAAAGCCCGGCCGGCGAGGATCCCATCGAGAAAGCCGCGAGCTTCTCGGCGACCGAAGCCGCGTCGTCCGCGACCACGGCAACGCGATGCGAATGGTGGCTGCGGCGGGTGCGAACCGCGCCGGCGAGTTCTGTGAAGCTACCCGAAGTTGCGAGAAGCTCTGCGTCTTGCTTGGCCGCTTCCACCAGCGCGGGAGCCGAGCGTGCGGAGACCGTCCAAACCTCAGGAGTGGGAGAAGGAACCGCGAAGCCGCAAGCGGCAAGCGGGGCCGACGACAACACCGCGTGCGCGTTCGTACCGCCGAAGCCAAAGGAGTTCACGCCACCGTAGAGCAGGCCGTCGGCGGACGGTTGCCAAGGCGTCGCGACGGTCGGCACGCGCATCTTGTATTCGTCGAACGGAATCCGCGGGTTCGGTTCGGTGAAGTGCAGGTTCGGTGGGATCGTGCGATGGTGCATCGCCAGGGCGAGCTTGATCAGCCCGACGACGCCGGAGGCCGGCTCGAGATGACCGAGGTTCGACTTCACCGAGCCGACCCAGAGGTGGTCGGACGTCGTGCGATTCGCCCCGAGCGCCCTCCCGAGTGCCGCAGCTTCAAGCGGGTCACCGACGGCGGT
>JAYTUG010000134.1:0-9628 GCA_043744695.1 Gemmataceae bacterium | reverse complement strand
CTGCCGATGCGAATGCATCGGCAGAGCGGGTGAGGGGTCTTGCCTTCATCGGAAAGCTGTAGCGCCCCTTACCCGGTTTGCGAACGGCATTCGCAGTTCGCAAACCACTCTCTCCCAACGGGGAGAGGGTCGGAAGGTCGCATCGGTTACTCAACACCAAAGTCGATAAGTTCACCCGGTCGACAGTTACTTCGCGGCGAGGAGTTGCCGCAGCACGTAAGGCAGGATGCCGCCGTGCAAATAGTAGAGCACTTCCTGGGGCGTGTCGATGCGGCAGCTCGCCTTGAAGGAAATGGCGGTGCCGTCGGCCTTGGTTGCCGTTACGGCCAAGTCCTTCGCCGCACCCGAGAAGTTCACCTTCAACCCGTCCACGAGCCCGGCAATCGCGAAGGTCTCTTCACCCGTCAGTCCAAGCGCCGCGGCGTTCTCCCCCGCCTTGAACTGCAGCGGGAGCACGCCCATACCGACGAGGTTGCTCCGGTGGATGCGCTCGTAGCTCTCGGCGATCACCGCCTTCACGCCGAGCAGGTTGGTTCCTTTCGCGGCCCAGTCGCGACTCGAACCCGACCCGTATTCCTTCCCGCCGATCACGATCAGCGGCGTCCCTTCCTTCTGATACTGCATCGAAGCGTCGAAGATGGAGATCGTGTCGGCATAGGGGAAGTGGCGGGTGAAGCCGCCTTCGACTCCAGGGACGAGTGCGTTCTTCAGACGCACGTTGGCGAAGGTGCCGCGCATCATGACGTCGTGGTTGCCGCGGCGAGCGCCGTACGAATTGAAGTCCTTGGGTTCGACGCCGTGCTCGATCAAGTAGTTTCCGGCGGGGGAGTCTTTCTTGAAGTTGCCGGCCGGCGAGATGTGGTCCGTGGTGATGCTGTCGCCGAGGAGCGCGAGCACGCGGGCTCCGGTGATCTCGGAGATGGGCGGCGGCGTGAGCGTCATACCGACGAAGTACGGCGGGTTCGCGATGTACGTGCTCGCCGGGTTCCACTGATAGAGGTCGCCGGACGGCACGGGGATGGCCTTCCAGTTCGCGTCGCCTTCGAAGACCTGCCCGTAGATGCGGAGGTAGGCTTCGCGCGTGAGGGACTCGCTCATGGCCTGCTGCACTTCGCCGTGCGTCGGCCAGATGTCGCGGAGGTACACGGGTTGGCCATCGTCGCCTTTGCCGATGGCCTCGGTTTCCCAATCGATGTCCACCTTGCCGGCGAGGGCGTAGGCGACGACGAGCGGTGGCGAGGCGAGGTAGTTGGCGCGCACGTCGGCGTGAACGCGGCCCTCGAAGTTGCGGTTGCCGCTGAGCACCGCGGAAACGACCAGCCCCTCGGCGTGAATCTGCTTCACGATGGGGTCGGGCAGCGGGCCGCTGTTGCCGATGCACGTGGTGCAGCCGTAGCCGACGACGTGGAAGCCGAGCGATTCGAGATCGGGAAGCACGCCGGCGGCATTGAGGTAATCGGTGACGACCTTGGAACCGGGGGCGAGGCTCGTCTTGACCCACTTCTTCGATTTGAGCCCCTTGGCGACGGCCTTTTTCGCGACCAAGCCGGCCGCCATCATCACGGAGGGGTTCGAAGTGTTCGTGCAACTCGTGATGGCCGCAATCACCACCGAGCCATCCATCACCGTGCCGAGCGGTTCCTCGACTACCACTGGCTTCGAACCGAACGGTCCCGAAGCCGCTTCCGCCGAGATCACGATCAGTGGAGCGGCCTTCGGCTTCGCGGCCGACTTCAACTTGGGCAGCGCCTCGGCGAACGACTTCTTCACGTCCTTGAGCGCGACCCGATCCTGCGGGCGGCTCGGCCCCGCGAGGCTCGGCTCGACAGTCGCAAGATCCAGTTCCAGCGCGTCGGTATAGCTCGCCTCGGGCGTCGTCTCGTCGTGGAACATCCCCTGCTCGCGGTAGTAGGCCTCGACGAGCGCGACGAGTTCCTCGGGGCGGCCGGTGGCGCGGAGGTATTTGAGCGTCTCGGTATCGACGGGGAAGATGCCGCAGGTCGCGCCGTACTCGGGGGCCATGTTCGCGATCGTGGCCCGATCGGCGAGGGGCAGCATCGCCAGACCCGGCCCGAAGAATTCGACGAACTTCCCGACCACGCCCTTCTTGCGGAGCATCTGTGTGACGGTGAGCACGAGGTCGGTCGCGGTCGAGCCTTCCTTCAAGTGGCCGAACAGCTTGAACCCGACGACTTGGGGAATGAGCATGCTGACCGGTTGGCCGAGCATTGCGGCCTCGGCTTCGATCCCGCCCACGCCCCAACCGAGCACGCCGAGGCCGTTGATCATCGTCGTGTGCGAGTCGGTGCCGACGAGCGTGTCCGGGTACGCCGCGCCGTGTTCGTCCACGAACACGCACCGCGCCAGGTATTCGAGATTCACCTGATGCACGATGCCCGTCTCCGGCGGCACGACCTTGAAGTTGCGGAAGGCGTTCTGACCCCAGCGCAGGAACTGGTAGCGCTCCTGGTTGCGCTCGTATTCGAGCACGGTGTTCTGAGCGAACGCGTCCGGGCTCCCGGCGGAGTCCACTTGCACCGAGTGATCGATGACGAGTTCCACGGGCACGAGCGGGTTGATCTTGGAGGGGTCGCCGCCGAGTGCCTTCATGGCATCGCGCATGGCGGCGAGATCGACGACGCAGGGCACCCCGGTGAAGTCCTGCATCAGCACGCGGGCCGGCGTGAAGTTGATCTCGGTGCTCGGCTCCGCCTTCGCCTGCCACAGCGAGAGAGCCTCAATGTCTGCCTTGCGAACGGAGAGCCCGTTCTCGTTGCGGAGCAAATTCTCCAGCAGTACCTTCATCGAGAAAGGCAGCTTCTTGGCTTGCGGGTGAACTTGCTCGATGGCCGCGAGGCGGTGAATGGAATGGGCTTTCCCGCCCACGCTGAGCGTGGACAGGCTTCCGAAGCTATTCGACATGTGTCACCCGCGGGAAGGATTCGTTTCCTCCGGGTATTGTTGAAACGCGAGGCACGTTAGGCAACCACCCTTCCAAATGGTGTGTACTCGGCACAGGGTCGGAAACTCACCGCTTCCAACGCCGCACCCGTTCGTATAGACTTCACTCAGGATCACAGCGCCCAACCACCCGTCGGTCCATTCAACTTAGCCCCGCCCCAAACGGCGGGATCGCAACCATGGCGATCGTCTTCAACTGCCCCGAGTGCGACTTCCCGTACAAGCTCAAGGATGAGTTGGCGGGGAAGAAGGCCACGTGCAAGAACCCGGACTGCCGCAAGCAGATTCTGATTCCGGCCCCGAGTTCGAACGGGCTGCGGATCGCGGATCTGGGCGGCATCATGCCGGAGAACGCGGACCCGAACGACACCCCCTTGCCGACCAACCCCGCGGATTTGGAAGCTGCCGCACTCGCGGCACTGCGCGATACCTCGAAGGAACAGGAAGATACGGCAGCGGACCAGGCCATTCCCATGGTCTGCCCGCACTGCGATCATCGGTGGATCGAGCCGTACGCGAAGGCGGGCAAGAACACGCTGTGCCCGAACCCCGAATGCCGGCAACGGGTGAAAGTGACGCCGCCGAAGAAGGGAGACGTGCCGCAAAATTGGCGGGACGGAGCCTCGAACAAGCCGACGCTCGCTAAGGAGAACTTCGAGAAGCCCGCGGACGTGATGGACGCCGAGGCGCGGGTCGTGGGCAAGGAGGCGTGGCAGAAGGGCGGCGGGGCCGAGCAGGATCTGGAACCGGTCACGCTCAAGCGCCGGCTCTTCATTTATTCGCTCATTGCGGCCCCGATCCTCCTCCTCGGCCTCGGCATCTACTTCCTGTTCACCTGGCGCAGCAGCCGAGGCGAAGAGATCAAGATGGACCCGGCGATGGAGGAGTTCTCCAAAGCCCGCGAGGAACTCGCGCCAGCCGAGGGGTGCCTCTATTCCGCAATTCTCGAACTCGCGGCCGGCGAACACGCTCTTCACCCCAAGAGCATGGAGAAGGACAAGGCGCTGAACCAGGCCCGAGAACACTTCACCAAAGCCCGGACCGAACTTCAACAAGCAACTCAAAAGGACGCGAAGGGTGCGGCCGCGCCCGAACGATTTGCCGTGACCGGCGAACTGGCCCTGGCCCTGCTCGGCCTCGGCGGCAACGACGATCAGGTGAAGGAGGCCAGCCGCATTCGCTGGGTTCCCGATGCACCGACGAATCGCCCGCTGCGCGTCAACGAACGCAACCACACCGTTCACGAGGAACTTCAGCGCGTGCTCGGCCCCATGACGGACGCGGACTTCGACACCAAGGCAGCACTGACCCGCAGGCTGGCCCGCGAACTCGCCAAGCAGGGGCAGTTCGATCTCGCCATCAACCTGCCGGGTTTTCTGTTCAAGGAGCCGGAACAGCCCGAGGCGAAGGCGATTGTGGCTCTCGAACTTTATCGGCTCAATCGCGGCTCGGAGACGCCCGCGAAAGTGGCCGAGGAATTGAAGGGAACTCTGGCTGGCGGGGCGGTGGGCCGCAGCCCGGCTCCCGCCTCCGCGCAAACGCTCTGGCTCGTTCTCGGCACCGACAAGGCTCCCACGCTCTTCGGGCCACCGGTCGGGGCTCAACCGCAGGATCCCAATCGCCTCGCCTACGTCGGGCTCCACTTGTTGAAAGACGACCCGAACAAAGCACTGGAACTGGCACGCCTCCAGAGCGGCACGATCGCTGGGCAACTTCGGGCGCTGGTGCTCTATGCGGAGTGGGCTCCCGACCCCGGCCCCGCGTTCGATTCCGCCATCTCGGTCATCGGCCTCAACGCCAAGTCCAAGAAGGAAGCCCCGCCCGCTGCCCTCGTTTTGCGGCTTTCGCAACTCGCCGCCTCGACCGGCCGGGCCGACCAGGCCAAGCAACTCGCCGATCTCATTTCGGACGATGGGCTCAAGGCGTGGGGCAAGGGCAGCGCGATTCAATTCGCGGCCATCCCCGCCAACAAGTCGCGCGTGGAAGATGCGGAAATCGAGTTGCCCACCGATCCGAGGTTGCTCCGCGCCGGTCATGCCTGGGGCAAGATGTGGCAGGCCCGCCGCAACGCGCGGATCATGAGTGCGGGAGAAGCGACCAAGTCGATCGCGACCTGGCCGAAGGGCACGATCCACCCCTTCGGCCTCGCCGGAATCGCACTGGCCCAGCACGATCGATGAAAGGCAACCCTTAACGGGTGCGCGGTTGATTCCATACCCGATCCGGGAAATAATAAACACTTCATTCACTCCGCATGGAGCGTTCCTCGTGTTTATCGACGTGCAATGTCCGAAGTGCCGCGAGGCGATTCCCGTCACCGAATCGGCGGGCGAGCGGAAGATCGACTGCCCGGCCTGCGGAGAACATTTCAGCATCCCCGCGGCGGTCAAACCTCCCTCCAACAGCAAGTCGGAGCGCGGTCAGAAGTCGTCGACCCGCCGAGCGCGGCGCGACGACGATGACGACGATCGTCCGAGTCGCCGCGACGACGGCGGCGGCGGAATGGTCGGGCTGCTCTTGGTCGGTGGAGTCGGCTTGCTCCTGATGGCCGTCGGGTTCGGAGTCGCGGGCTACCTCATTTTTTCCGGCAAGGAGGTACCGAAGGCCGCCGAGAACAAGCCCGGAGATGTGCAACCCGGGAACAACGCGGTCCCGCCCGCGAATAACCCACCGCCTAAAATGGGGATGCCGGGCTTGCCCGCGAAGCCGCCCGGAGACGACGACATTGCCCCGCGCCCCAGCACGAAGAATCCGAACAAGAAACCGAACCCGCCGCGGAACCCCGACCCCGTTCCGCCGCCGGTGAAGCCCGATCCGCCGAATGCGCCGCCGCCTGCACCCATCGCGCCGTCCGTGATGCTGCCCGCGCCTGCCGAGCAGATCGCGATTGGGGCCGGAGGCAAATTCCTCTTCCTCCACCTCAAGGCGAATCGGCAAGTCGCGGTCTTCGATCCCGTCGAAAAGAAGATCGTGAAGTACATCCCGGTTTCGGACGACGACGTACTTCTCGCCGCAGGGAACGATCACTTGCTGCTCGGTTATCCGAAGCTCAAGCGGATCGACCGCGTGCTGCTCGCCACGTTCGAGCAAGACAAGGCGATGGACGTTCCTTCGAAGTGGCCATTGCGCGGGCTCGCGTTGGGCGCGGCCTCCAGCGGGCCGCTCCTCGCCGCCACCGGAGATTTCCCCTTCGGCGACGAGCTTTTCCTCATCGACATCCTCAAAATGCGGCGTTACGACAACACCGCGATCCCGAACCCCGGCGTCCATCCGGATGTGGCGATGAAGATGTGGGCCGCGCACGACGGCCGGGCTTTCACAGCGACCTCGGGCGGCCTGAGCAAGCCTAACGCCTACGTTCTTCGCACCAATGGCTGGATCGTGAACCCGAGCCCCTGCAACCCGCCCTTCCTCGGCGCGGACGGCGAGACGGTGTTCGGCGGCGGTTCAATCGCTTCAATCTCCGGGCAACCTATCGGCGAGAAGCGCGGCGAACGCGGTAAGGGCGTCTGGTATCTTCCCGCGTCCCAGGGGCCGTTCTTCCTCTCGCTCAACGAACGCACGTTGGGGCAATGGCCTCACGAGAAGAAGTGGCCCGAGCTTCAAGTTCATATCGGTCGCGACCCGCGCCCCATGGTCTCCCTCCCCGAACTTCCCGAGTTAATGGACTTCGTCGATTTCTTCTTCGCCCAAACCAAGCCGCTCGATCAGCACATCTTCTTCCTGCCCTTCGCAAACACGCTGGCGATCCTGCCCGTGGCGCGGGATCGCATCTACCTGCGAACCATCGACGTGAAGGCGGAATTGGCGAAGACTCCGATCAACTACCTTGCCGTTGTGAGCCGGCCGCCCTCGGTGAAAGCGGGGGAGGAGTTCAAATACAAGCCGGAGATCTGGTCGAAGCAGGGCGGCGTGAAGTTGAAGTTGGAAGCGAGCCCGGCCGGGATGAAGCTGGAGGGTGAAACGCTGACCTGGACCGTTCCCGCGAAGTTCAAAGGCGGGCCGAGTAATGTGATTCTGACCGTGAGCGATGCCAGCGGGAAAGAGCAGTATCACTCGTTCGACGTGGCGGTGTTTCCGGCAAAGTGATATCAGATGCCAGCGGCGGAGTTCGCTTCCTTCCCGCCAAAGGACTCGCGCACGGCGGCGACGAGTTCTTGCGGGCGATAGGGCTTGCTCAGCAGCCCGAGCGAACCTTCCAAATCGGACACGTCTTCCGCGGAGTAGCCCGAGGAAAAGAGAACGGGGACGTTCAGGCCGAGGCTGGCAATCTGCCGATACGCTTCGCGGCCGGAGAGCCGCGGCATGGTCATGTCCATGACGATGAGATCGATCTGGCTCCGTTCGCGGGCGAAGACTCCGACCGCCTCGGCCCCGTCTTCCGCCAGGAGGACGCGATAGCCGGCGCGTTCGAGGACCGCGCGGCCGAGCGTGCGGATCATCGGTTCGTCGTCCACGAGCAGGATGGTTTTTTTCGCGGTCTCGGTGAGCGTAACGTCGCCGCCGGCGAGGTCCGTCAGGGTGGCGTCGGTCGCGTTACCGACGTGCATGAGGCGCGAGCCGCTGGGCATGGCGACCAGCGTTGCCAGGTAAATGTCGATGCGCGTGCCCGACCCCGGTGCCGAGTGGCACTCGACCCAGCCACCGTGCTGCTTCACGATTCCTTGCACCATGGCGAGGCCGAGGCCGGTGCCTTTCCCGGTTCCCTTCGTCGTGAAGAAGGGCTCGAAGATCTTCGACTTGACGGCGTCGGTCATTCCGGTTCCCGTATCGGCGACGGAAAGCCGCACGTAGGCTCCGGTGCGGGCGTCGGGGTGGCGGGCCGGCATCTCCTCCGTCACTTGAATCGGCCCGGCGGCGAGGGTGAGCGTGCCGCCGTTGGGCATCGCCTCGCAAGCGTTGAGCCCGAGATCGAGCAGCGCCTGTCCGAGCAGCGCCGAGTCGGCCAACACCGGCCCGCAGCCCGAGGCCACGCCGATGGCGATTCGGATGCGAGGGTCGATTTTCCGGCGCAGGGCCTCGATCAGTTCGTCGAAGGCTTCGCGGGGATGCACGGGCACGGGAACGAGTTGGCTGCGGCGCGCGAAGCCGAGCAACTTGCGCGTCAGATCCGCCGCTCGGCAGGCCGCTCGATCGATCGCGACGAGATGGGCGCGATTGGGATCGTCGGGGGGCAACTGCACGAGCGAGAGGTTGCCGACGATTCCCGTGAGGAGGTTGTTGAAGTCGTGGGCCACGCCGCCCGCGAGTCGCCCGACGGCCTCCAACTTCCGAGCTACTTGCAACTGGTCTTCGAGGTGTCGCCGCGAGGTTACGTCGATCGTCACGCCCAGGCCGTACTGGTACTCGCGGCTCGCGCTGCGGATCGCGGCGAACGACAGTTCCGTCCAGACCGCGGATCCATCGGGGCGGAGGTAGCGCTTCGAATAGTCGAAGCGGTCGCGGGTTCCCGCCCGAGCCTCGGCAAACAGGGGCTTTTGGCCAGCCCAGTCTTCGGGGTGCGTGATTTCTTCCGGAGAAAGTTCGAGTACCTCGGCGACCGTGCGTCCGATCATGGCGGCAAAAGCCGGATTGCACGAAACGAAGCGGCCTTCGGCATTCGTGAGCGAGATGCCGGCCGAACTCCCCTCGAAGATGCCGCGGAAGAGTTCTTCGCTGCGGCGCACGGCTTCCACGGCCCGCTTCTGTTCCGTCACGTCGCGCGTCACGGCAAGTTGGGCAACGATCGTGGAATGCTTGAGCGGAGTCGAGCTGGTCGTGAGGTGGCGACGCGTCCCCTTGAGCCCGACGATCTCGTATTCCAACGTGCCCGGCTCGCCGTCGCAAACGCGTTCGTTGAAGGCCGCAAATGCCTCGCGGTGCTCCGGAACGATCAAGCCGTAGGCGCACTTCCCGACGACCTGTTCGGCCGAATCCGCTTCCACCATCGCGAGCCCAGCGGCGTTCATCTCGAGTACCGTGCCATCGCGGGCCAGGAGCTTCACGCACTCCGGAGAAGAATCGACGATCAAGCGATAGCGAGCTTCATTCCGCCGCGGTTCTTCCTCGGGTCGCTTGCGGGCCGTGATGTCGAGGAGTACTCCGGATCGCTCGGTTTGGTCGCGTTCCGTTTGGCAATGGGCGGCTTCCGCGCGTTCCCGCGCCGCGGCGAATACGATGAGACCTACCGAAGCGAGCAGGGTGAGCAGCAGCGAGACGGCCAGCAGTGGGCCAAAGGTTTGGGTGAACGCCGAGTGCAACAGCACCCCCGCGACGATGGCCAGCGCCATGCCGAACGCGCCCACAACTCGGGACATGAGACTTTGTGATCGTCGAGACATCGAACGCTCGCACTCCCAGTCACGGCTGGGTTCTTGCGTACAAACTTATACTCGCGGCGTGGGAGTTCCAGTGGAGTTCGATGAAATCGGCCCCCAAATTCGTCGTTGCGCCAGAATATTCCCGCCGGAGCACAGGAATACCGCCCCGGTCGAACTACTCGGCTTCCGGGAAAATTGTCGCCTGCCCAATTGGGCGGTTAAGGCGATCGGCGAAGGAAGGACACTGTCGAGAAGTACATACGGCCCTACCTCTCCCCGCTGGGGAGCAGAGGTATACCCACAGTTTTTCGACTGGGTAATTTGAGAGAAGCTTGCCCGAGGGTTTCGACGACTGGCAGCAAAATCGC
>JAYTUG010000133.1:0-9644 GCA_043744695.1 Gemmataceae bacterium | reverse complement strand
GCATTCGCAACTTCGACTCCGACCTCTCCCCCTTCAAAGCAAGGGGGAGAGGTGAAGACGGCGCACCGCTGCCTACTTCTGAAGTCACGCCCGAGGACGAAGCATGGCCACGGTCAAATCGCGGAAACCTCCGAAGGGCCTCGGATGGTGCTTGGGCCTGACGGAGCACCGTCCGCAGTCCATTCACGATCGGCTCCTGCTCGGCCTGCCGTTCGATTCGGTCGAAGCGTTCGTCTACAACAGCGGGCTCAAGCAGCAGGATATTCTGGAAGCGGCCCAACTACCCGCGAGTACGCTTTCTCGCCGCAAGAAGTCTGCGATGCTCGAACCGGCCGAGTCGGAACGGCTCTTCCGCGTGGCGCAGGTTTTCGAGCGCGCTTCGGACCTTTTTGAAGGCGACGCCGCCGCGGCTCGTCGATGGCTCACAGAACCCGTTCGCGGGCTGGGCCAACGCGTGCCGCTCGAACTGGCACGCACTCAAATTGGCGCACAACTCGTCCTCGATCTCATCGGAAGGCTCGATCGCGGGGTCTTCTCGTGATCGTTCGCGTCTGGCGAATCGACAAGCTCAAATGGGCGAAGTCGTCCTTCTCGGGAGACGGTGCCCGCCTCTACGGGGGACGCTGGAACAGCCCCGGCCACCAGATGGTCTACACCTCCGAACACCCCGCCCTCACCGCCATGGAAATCCTCGTTCACGCCATCCCGGAGCAACTCCTGCTCTGGGCCTATTGTGCGATCGAGTCGAAGTTCGACGATTCACTTCTCGATGGACTTCCGAAGAAGGCTTGGCCCCGAGACTGGGCTCACGACCCGGTTCCGAACTCGACGCAACGCCTCGGCGACGCCTGGCTCGACTCCGACGATTCGCGACCCGTACTGAAGGTACCGAGTGCCGTCGTGAGCGGCAGTTTCAACTACTTGATCAATCCACTGCACCCGAAGTTCCGCCAGATTCGCATGGGCAAACCCAAGCCGTTTCGCTTCGATCCGAGGTTGAGAAAGAATTGAAATTGTACTGCAGTGCGAGCCCACGACGGAACTTGAAAGGACATATCGATGGAGACTCATTGTCGTCTTTGCGGTGTTACCAAGACGGAAGGGGAATCCCGTTGCCCGTGCGGCTACGTGTACTCGCCACCACCGAAGCCTGGATTCTTTCATGCAGATGATCTGGAACTCGAACACGACGGCCTTCCGCGAATTCACACAAATAGCCCGTTCCTCCTGTTGATGCTTTTCATCATGAGCGGAATCAACGGCGCGGGGTTCTGCGTCTTCCTCATGGCCTTCATGGTGGCCACGATAGCCGGGCTTGCATTTCGACTCGGGCCCTGGCTCCCGCTCCTCGCCTTCGGCGTCTCGGCCATCGCACTCGATCTTCTCAGCCGGCGGTTGCTCAGAAGTTCGATCTTCGACATCAGAAAAGGTACCGAGTTTTTGCACGTTCCAGTCTGGGTGGTAGGAATTGTCGGAGTATTCGCGGGCCTCGTGGCAATCGCCGTCCAGTATTCATGAGCCGATGAACGTCGTGCCGATCGGTTCGCGGCTACGCTTCCTTTCCCTCGCACGTATCCTGACTACTTCTCCTTCATTTCTAATTCGGAGTTTTGCCGTGGGCGTGGTGGTGCAGAAATTCGGCGGCTCGAGTTTGCGCGATGCGGATCGGGTGCGCGAGGCCGCACGCAAGGCCATTCGCGCCAAACACGCCGGGAATCAGGTCATCGTCGTCGTCTCCGCGCAAGGCAGCACCACGGACGACCTCATCGCCAAGGCCGCCGAGATCACGGCCACGCCCTCGGCCCGCGAAATGGACATGCTCCTGGCCACGGGGGAACAAATCTCCATCGCCCTCACCGCGATGGCCATCCACGAACTCGGCGAAAAAGCCGTCAGCTTCACCGGCACGCAAATCGGGATTCAAACGGATAGCACTCATCGCAAGGCCCGCATCCGCGACATCGACACCACTCGACTTCAAGCGGCACTCGAAGCGGGCAACATCGCGGTGCTCGCCGGGTTCCAGGGCGTCGACGATCAAAACGACATCACGACGCTGGGCCGAGGCGGGTCGGACACCACGGCCGTCGCGATTGCCGCCGCCATGAAACTCGCCGGCTACGAAGTCGAGTGCGAAATCTACACGGACGTTGACGGCGTCTACACCACCGACCCGCGGATCGTCCCCGACGCCCGCAAGATGGACGCGATCAGCTACGACGAGATGCTCGAAATGGCGAGCATGGGTGCCGGCGTCATGCATTCGCGGTCCATCGAGTTCGCCAAGAAGTACGACGTGCCGCTCATGGTTCGCAACGCGACCTCGGACGCGGTCGGAACGTGGATCGTGCCGGAAACCGAGTGGATGCGCGAGATTCCCGTGTGCGGCGTCGCGCTCGCCGCGGACGAAGCGCGGCTCGTTCTCGACGGAGTACCCGATCGACCCGGCGTGAGCCATCGCATCTTCGAGGAACTCGCCAAAGCGAACATTGCCGTGGACATGATCGCTCAGAGTGCCGGCGACGCGGGGAAGGCGACCATCGGCTTCACGGTGCTGAATGCCGAACGCGAACGGACCATCAAGACGCTCAAGCCCATCGCGGATGAACTGGGAGCGACGCTGCGGGAAACGGGCCGCGTGAGCAAAGTGTCGGTGGTCGGGGCCGGCATGCGGACGCACACGGGCGTGGCCGAGAAGATGTTCGCGGCCCTCGCCGAGGCTGGCATCAACATGAAGATGATCACGACCGGCGACATCAAGATCAGCGTGCTGATTGAGGAAGACGAGAACGGCGCGGTGCCCGTGGAACCGGGCGACCCACCGGCCGGAAAGATCAAGCAAGCTCATCTGGAAGCGAGGAAGGCGGTACTGGGGCGCAAGGCCTTGCGAGCCGTTCACGCGGCGTTCACCCTGGCTCAACCGCGCAAGGGTGCAGGCGTGCCTGCCGATGCCCAGTTCAAGCTGCGCCCGCCGTTGGTCGTGCCCGGCACCAAGGACCGCGAGACCGCCGTCGCCCGGCTCGAAGGCATGGAAGACGTGCTGGTCAGCAGTGCCCACTTGAACGCGGAGCAGAGCCGCATCACGATTTCGGATCTGCCCGACCTTCCCGGCAACTGTTTGAAGGTGTTCAGCGCCGTGGCCACCGGCGGCATCATCGTCGATACGATCGTGCAAAACTTGACCGCGCCGGGGAAGGCCGAGCTTTCGTTCACGGTGCCGAAAGCCGACCTCACGCGGGCCCTGAAGCGAACGCAGAACGTCGTTCGCGAGATCGACGCAAGTTGCCGCGTGGTCGGCGAGAGCGACATCGCGGTGCTCTTCGTGTTGGGCGTGGGAATGCGAACGCACACGGGAGTGGCCCGCACGATGTTCCAAGCCTTGGCCGAGCGCGGCATCAACATCAGCGTGATCAATTCGAGCGAGGTCTGCGTCAGCGTGGTCGTGGAAACGAGCCGCGGCGACGAGGCACTCCAGTGCTTGAAGGAGGCGTTCCGGATCGGGTGAACGCGAGGTGTCGTGGGTAGAGTGTCGGGTGTAGCGATAGGATGTATTGGTGAAGAGCGTGCTTTGCCTCCGTAGCTCAGTGGATAGAGCACCGGTTTCCTAAACCGGGGGTCGCGCGTTCAAGTCGCGCCGGGGGTACTCGACTTACGTCGATTGAGTGAGCCGGATGTAAATAGACGAGGCTGTAACTCACTTCGATGGAGCCGGATGAGCGACGGCCGTCAACAAAATCGGCCCTTCTTTTCCCGGTTCGGAGTAAATCACCGCGATGGTCTGACCCGGAACGAGATCCTTGGCTTCAACTTCGCGTTGAGTCAGTACGATCTTGTCGGCTCGTTTTTGAGGGGTCAGAATTGCGAGCTTGCTGGTGCCGGTAATCTTGAGTGCGATCGACTTCTGGAACTTCCCGTCGGCACTTCTGGGCTTGATTGTCAGCACGTCCTTATCGGCTTTGTCGACGGTACCCGAGGCCGATAGCAAGGGCGGCTCCGACCCGTCTTTCTTCTCTTGCGCACTCGCGAAACTCGCGGCCACCAGCAACGCAGCGGCAAGCGACACTCGGATCATCGTCGTACTCCAGAGGGGAAAAGGAAGAGATTCACTCCGACTGGGAAGCGATGAGACAGATTCTATGCCGGACCGAAGGATGTAAGAAGGGCCGAGACTTCCGTCTCGCCGGCGATTCGCAACTCGGCCTACGCGAGAGCGAATTGAAGGCGTTCCGAAATAAGGGGGCAATCGCCTATCGGAATCACTAGATTTTCACCTTCGGCGTACAAATAGAGTGCTGGCTCGCGCGGGATCGGCCGATGCGTGGCAGGGCTGGGCTCACCCATACTGAGGTTCCACCGTGACGGAAACGTCGATCGACCTGCGCGCGTTATTGGTGGAGCGAGAAGATTTTGAAGGCGGCATGGTCTCGAAGCTCCGCGAAGGGCTCGCTCAGGGTGGGCCGCAAGTCCGCAATCTGCGCGACATCCTCGATATTCTCAACAAGCGCCTCGCGGTCGCCGCGGGGCCTCAGCAGAAGAAAATCCACCTCAAGCTCGGTATCGCACATTACTTTCTCGGCCAAATGGCCTCGTCGATCGAGAACCTCGAAAAATCCGAAGGACCGCTTGCCGCGTTCTACCTCGGCCAGGCCCACGTCAACCGCCAAGAGTATCAGGAGGCCATGGCGTCCTTCGAGAAAGCCGAGAAGTCCGGGTACGCCGCCCAGCAAGTGCAACTCCAACGGGCGGGCGTGTTGCGACTTCAAGGACAGCTCGGTGAGGCCAAGACCATCCTTGCGAAGGTCAAGGATGCCGCGGCCCACAACGCCGAGTTCTACTTTCAGGAAGGGGGCATCGCCGAAGCCGAGGGCGATTCGCCTCGCGCCGCCAAACATTACGAACGCTCCATCGAACTCGAACCGCGCCACGCCGGAGCCCTCTTCCGCCTCGGCTTCCTCAACGACCGTTACGGCAACGATCACGAAGCCATCGGCTTTTACGAACGCTGCCTCAAGTACCCGCCCATCGGCAAAGGCGTACTCAACAACCTCGCCGTGCTGTACGAAGACAACGAGCTCTACGACAAAGCCACCGAGTGCTATCGCCGGCTCGCCAAGTCCGACCCGAACGACGAACGCGCCAAGCTCTTCGTCAAGGACGCTGAAGCTTCGCTCTCGATGTACTACAGCCCGGAAGAGGAGCAGATCAGCACTCAGTACCTCCAGGTGATGGAGAATCCGATTGCCGATTTCGAACTGTCGGTGCGGAGCCGGAACTGCCTGAAGAGGATGAACATTCGCACGCTCGGCGATCTGACCCGCGTCACCGAGGCGCAGCTTTTGGCGAGCAAAAACTTCGGCGAAACGTCGCTGGAGGAGGTTCGCGCCATCATGGGAGCCAAGCAATTGGGCATCGGGCAGTCGATGGAACAAGGCCAGAAATACGAGATCCGCAACCGGCCGCAGCAGAACCACACCCCCGAGGAGCAGGCGGTGCTGAACAAACCGGTCAGCGATTTGCACCTCTCGGTGCGGGCGCGGAAGTGCATGAATCGTCTGGCGCTCGGCAGCCTGGGGGAACTCTGCCAGCGTACCGGGGACGAACTGCTCGAAGCGAAGAATTTTGGCATGACCTCGCTGACCGAGGTACGCGAGAAACTCGCCCAGCTGAACTTGAAGCTGCGCGGGGATTGAGGCGCGGGTAACCGTTGGTGTTTTTGGCGAGCCGAGCCCCGTCAGGGGCCGGGTTGTCTTCGACGCGCATCGCCGCTACTTCCCCGGCATCTTGACAATTAAGCCCTCGGCTTCGGCCGCGGTTCGATTCTTCGGTCCGCAACCGAGGATGAGCTTCGTGCCGTCCGCCGAGATCGCGAAACCGTGGAGCGGGCCGAAGTCGCGCTCGCCCCCCGCGATTCGCTTGCCGTCGGCCACGTTCCACACCGCGAGATAGCCTTTGTAGCGCGGAGCCGGGCCGACCGAAACCAGAGACTTGTTGTCGGCCGTGAACTGCACCGCATGCACCCAACCGGGGTGCGAGGGGGCCGGCTCGCTCGGCAACACCGACTTCAAATCCGGGTTGGGGAAGTCGCGAATCACGGTACCGGTCGCCACGTCCCAGAGCTTCACGGTGCGGTCGCTCGAACCGGTTGCGAACATCTTGCCGTCCTTCGTGAACACGGCCGCGAACACCTGATCGCGATGCCCCACCGGACCCTTCGGCGGCTCGACCTTCGCCCCGGGCGCGGGGTCGATGGCCGGTTTGAATTCCTTCACGAGCGTGCCCGCCGCCACATCCCACAGCTTGATGGTCTTGTCGTAGCTCGCGGTGAGAATTTGCTTGCTGCCGGGTGCCCACGCCACGCTGTAGATCGGGTTCTGCACGGCCACGGGCACGGTCGCTTGGTGGGCCGTAATCGCCTTCAACGGCGCGGCCTTGGCAATGTCCCAGATGCGCAAAATGCCATCGTGGCAACCCGTGGCGAGCAGCGTTCCCGTTTCGTCGAAGGCGACCGCATCCACGAGATTCGGATGGACGAAGTTCTTGGTCGGAGCTTCCGAAGCGATGCGGAATCGGCGAGCGAGTTTGTCTTCACCCGCCGTGAAGAACAGACCCTCGGCGTTGAAGGTGACGCCGCCGACGTTCGCCGAATGTGGGAAGCTCTGGATCGCCTTGCCGAACTCGGGCGGCAGCGGTTGCCCCACCGTGAACAGTACGTTCCACGCGGCGACACTCTTGTTGTTCAACGCACCGATCAGCACGGGATTGATCGGGTGGAAGGCGAGGTCGAGGGCCGGAGCGCCGGCCGCGATTGAACCGATGAGCTTGGCGTCGGCGACGGTGTAGAGGCGAACGGAGCCATCGCTGCCGCCGACGGCGACGCGCTGGCCGTCTTTGGAGAAAGCGGCGGAGACGGCTTCCCCACCAGCCTCAAAGGCTTTCTCCTTCGTGCCGTTGCCCGCGTTCCAACTCACGACATCCTTACCGGGTCCCACCGTGAGGATGCGTTCGCCCGCCGGTGCGAGTGCAAGGCCGGATTGCTTTCCCGCACCGAGTGCAATCGCGCGCGTCGCCGTCACCGCGTGTACGAGCACGGTCTTGTCCGCACTCGCCGTGATGACCTGCGGCAAACTCGGATGATGCGCGACGCCCTTGACCGCGCCGGTGTGCGTGAACGCTTGAAGGACCGCGCCCGTCGCCACTTCGACGAGTACGGCCTGATTGTCCGAACGACCCAGCAGGAGCCGCGTCTTATCCGCATTGAACGCGAGGGAGTGAACGTCCGCCGGCGAGGCCACCTTGCCCGCTTCCTTGCCATCCGCCAGCGTCCAAAGAATCGCGTCCTTGCCGACGATGCCCGCGAGAATCAACCCATCGCGACTGATGGTGAGTGCGGTGGCCGGGGCGGCGAGCGGGCCGATTTCACGGACCGCCTTCAACGGCATCGCGGGATCCCAAATGCGGATGAGTTTGTCCGCACCCGCCGTCACGAGCTGCCCGCTGGTCGGATGAAAGAACGCCGCTGTGACCTTGCCGGTGTGGGCCTTGATCTCGAACTTCGCGGCCTTCTCCTTGGGCTGCTTCGGATCGATGGGTAGGTTCCACCCCTTGGCGATGCCGTCCGCACCGGCCGTGAGCAGCACCGGCTGTGCAGGATGGAACGCGATCGCAGTCACGCCGCCCGCATTTGCCGTCACTTCGCCTTTCACCTTGCCCGCCTTATCCCACAGGATCACGCTGCCATCGGCACAACCGGCGGCTACGGTCTGCTGATCGGCGGAAAGGGCCGCGGCTTCGATCGCGCCTTTCGCGCCAGCGTAGGAAACCGCGGGCACGCCGGTCGCGACCGGGAACAGCGTGAGCGTCTTGTCGGCGGAGGCGTACAGTGCCGTCGCGCCGTCCGGCGTCACGAACAGCGAGGTGATCGCGTCCTTCGCCGGGGGTGGCAACTTGGGCTGCACCGGCGGCGGCACTTGCCAGAACTTCAGCACGCCGTCCGCACTCGTGGTGTAGGCGGCCGCGTTGTTCGGGTTCACGGCCATTCCCGTGAGGTCCGCGGTGCCGGTGGTGTAACTCGCGAGCGCCTTGCCGTCGACCGGGTTCCAGAATCGCAGGGTCTTGTCCGCGCCGCTGGAAAGGAGTGCGGTGTTGTTCTGAGTGAAGGCGAGGCCGGTCACCGCGCCGACGTGCCCCTTCAGTTCGAGGGCACCCTTTTCTTCGCCGAGCGGGAAGAGCTTGATGATGCCGTCGATCCCGGCGAGCGCGAACGTCTTGCCGTCGGTCGCGACCGCGACTTTCGTCACGGCTCCGGAATGTGCGAAGGTCTTGCCCGGCACCGTCGTCGGGATGTCCCAGATCTTCGCGGTGTTGTCCGCGCTTCCGGAGGCGAGTTGATCGCCTTTCGGCGCGAAGTGAACGGAGAGTACTTGGCCGGTGTGCCCGAGCGGCCCCGCGAAGGTCCGAAGTTCCTTGCCGGCCGCGTCCCAGAGTTTGATCGTCTTGTCGAAGCTGCCCGTGGCGATGAGCGTGCCGTCCGGGCTGAGTGCGACGGCATCGATGGTGTCGCCGTGACCTTTCAAGATCGCGATCACTTCGGGTGCCGGCGGCTGGCTCTTCAAGCCGCCCGACACGGTGAAGATGCCGAAGGCCAGCAACGGGAACGCCGCCAGACGGGTGAGTTGCGGGAAGGGCATGGAAGAATCCTTCGAGGAGAGACCAGGCAAGTGGTGCGCGGTTTGCATCACCGTGCGGCGCGGGCAGTGGAGTGCAGTGTCGCACCCGCGGCCCGCTTCGTCAACAATGTCCGACCATTTCGCGGGCAGCAGGCAAGCCGGTCGCTATATTATGGGACCACGCCACTCGAACGGATGATTCATGGAATTGCGCGATCCGATCTCGTCCGCCTCGCACTTGCTCACGGCACTTTGGGCCGCGTACGCCACGATGATTCTCCTCCGGCTCTCGCCGCCGATCGCGGGGAGAAGGATCGCCATGGCCGTGTATGGTCTCTCCATGGTGCTGCTCTTCCTGGCCAGCGGCACCTTCCACGGCGTGCCCTACACGCGCACGGGAAGCCCGGACGAATTCCGCTTCTTCCAGAAGCTTGACCAATCCGCGATCTACCTGCTCATCGCGGGAACCAACACGCCCTGCCTGGCAATTTTGCTAAGCGGGTGGCAGTCGCGCGGCTTCCTGGCCCTGACGTGGTTGGTCGCCTTATCGGGCGTCGCCTGCCTGTGGTTGTTGCCGATGGTGCCCCACGAAGTGACAGTCGGCCTCTACCTCGGCACGGGCTGGCTCGGCCTGATCGCTGTGAGGCAGTACTACCTAGCCGTGGGCTGGCGCGCGATGAACTGGATGTGGTTGGGCGCGGGGCTGTACACGGTCGGTGCAATTTTTGAACTCGCCGAGTGGCCGACCATCAGCAGCGGCCCGATCCGGTTCGGCTACCACGAGATCCTGCACCTGTTCGACACGGCTGCCAGCATGGCGTTCTTCGTGTTCGTCCTGCGATTCGTCGTGAACTACGTGCCGCGAGAGGTGGAACCGGCTTATGCTGTGAGCGGCCAAGTTTGACACACGAGCCGGAAGCGTTAGCGACGGTTGTTGCCACGAGCCATTCTATCTATCCGTCGCTTACGCTTCCGGCT
>JAYTUG010000132.1:0-9649 GCA_043744695.1 Gemmataceae bacterium | reverse complement strand
TTCGCATCGGCAGAGCGACCTCTCCCCAACGGGGAGAGGTGAAGATTCGGACTGGCTCTTCGACAATTTAAAGTGCCAAAATACGTCGGAGCAGATGTTCCAAGGGTCACACCGCAGGCAACTCGAAACCCTTCCGATACTCCCGGCCCAGGAGCTTGTTCGCCTCCGGTTGATCCGGGAAGGTCTCCGCCTTCGCATCGAAGTGCAGCGTCTTCCCCGTGCGGTAGGCGATATTCCCGAGGTGGCACAATCGCGTGCTCTTGTGGCCCTCCTCGATGTCCGCGTTCGGCCGCTTGTCGTCGCGAATGCAGTCGAAGAAGTTCTTCACGTGTTCGTTCATCATGTCGCCCTTGGGCTTGTCCGCGGCTGCGTCGCCGCCGCGAACCGTCCACGAGTCGCCGTTGAAGAGCAGCGTGCCTTTGTCGCCGTGAATCGCGATGCCGTAGGACTGGCCTTCCGGCCCCTGATCTTTCTTCTCCCAAACGCGGTGTTCCCAGACGAGCGTGCAACCCATCGCGCCGCCGGGGCCGTTAGGAAAGTCGAACGTGGCGATCTGCGTGTCGGGGGTCTGCTGTTCGTCGTCGTAGTGGAACTTGCCGCCGGCGCAGGAGATCTTCGTGGGTGCGTCGAGGCCCATCACATTGCGGGCGACATCGAGGCCGTGAATGCCGTTGTTTCCGATTTCGCCGGTGCCCAGATCCCAGAACCAGTGCCAGTTGTAGTGGAAGCGATTCTCGGTGAACGGCGTTTCGGCGGCAGGCCCGAGCCAGAGTGAATAGTCGACTCCCGCCGGCACCGCGCTCGGCTTCTTGACGCCGATGTTCGGGCGGCCTCCCGCGATCCAGGCGCGGGCGAACGCGACCTTCCCGAGTTTGCCGCTCAGCACGTACTCGCGGGCCGCGATCACGCTGGATTGGCTTCGCCGCTGCATCCCGATCTGGACCACCTTCTTATACTTTCGCGCGGCCTGCACCATCCGACGACCTTCAACCAGATCGTGCGAACAAGGCTTCTCGCAGTAGACGTGCTTCCCGGCCTGGCACGCCCACACGGTAGCCAGCGCGTGCCAGTGGTCCGGTGCCGCGACTACGAGCGCCGTCACCGATTGATCTTCGAGCACCTTGCGAACGTCCGTCGCGGTCTTGGGCGGCGAAGCCTGATCCTTCGCGAGTTTGAGAATGTCCGGATAGAGCCGTTCGTCCGGGTCGATGACGTAGGCGATCTCGACGTTCGATTGCTTTAGGAAGACGGGGAGAAGTTGCTTCCCGCGAATGCGGCAGCCCATGATGGCGACCCGCATCCGCTCGTTCGGCTTTTCGGCGGCACCGGAATAAGTCGTGGCCGAAAGGGTGAGTGCCGAGGTGCTGAGAAATTGACGACGCGTGGGCATGAGAGAACTCCGGGAAGTGGCTTGCTCAGCCCAGCGTAACCGACCGCGTGGTTTGGTTCTATCGCCAAAGAACAAAACCCGACGTGCCCATCGGCGCGTCGGGCTCAAAAAGATTCTGCTCCGCTTACTTGGCGACGACCTTCGCAGCCACCGGGATCACCAGCTTGGGCATGTCCTTGTTGTCGGTCGTGATCTCCAAGCTGCGGACGAATCCGCCCTGCAGCTTCGGGTTCGCCGAGAGCGTAATCACGTGGACGGACTTCGAATCCGAGGTCTCGATCTTCACGTCGAGTTGTTCGTCCGCACCCTTCACGTCCAGAATCTTGAACGGCGTGGCACTCTGAATCGTGACGCGTTTCTCAGTCGAGTTTCCGATCGAGACGTTGCCGAACTGCACGGCCTCGGGGCTGGCTGCGAGCGGAGCATTCACGATCACCGTGACCGGGATGCGAAGGTTCGCCACGGCCGAGTTCGAAGTCTTGAGATTGATGTCGGCGGTCCAGTTGCCCGCGGGGCAGTCCTTGTCCAGCGTCGCGGTGACGACGTAAGTCACGGTGCTGCCGACGCGCGATTCGAGCTTGTGCTCGACCGCGATCGAGCCGCCGGTACTCGTGCAATCCTTGATCTCCCACTGCGGATCGCTAGTGAAGGTCACCTTCGTACTCAGCGTCGCGGCCTTGCCCCTCATCACGGTTCCAAAGGCGAGCGTGTCCGGCGACATCATCAGATCGTCGCGGCAGATGGCCTGCACCTTCAGCGAGACTTCCTCGTGGGTTGGTCCCAGGAACGGCACGTAAACCGTGACGGCTTTGGTCACATTCGCGTATTGGAAGCGGCGGGTTTCCATCAGGGCAATCACGGCCGCGCTCTCGCCGGGAGCCAGGGAGTTCTTGGATACCGTGGCCGAAGTGCACCCGCACGAGACGCGCGGCTGGCCGAGCGTGAGCGTTTGGTTGGTCGTGTTGGTGAACCGGAAATAGTGAACGAGAACCGGGCCGCGAGGAACGGTCCCGAAGTCCTTCACCTTTTCGGTGAAGAGATCGCTGGGGCCCGCCGTAGCGAAGCCCGAGCCAACGAATACACCCATCACCGCCAGCGCCAGCGCGATGCGCAACATGATCTCGATCCCCCAGTTTTAGACCGGTCGCGGTTCCCCCGAAACGCGACGCGGCCTATCTCCATACCTATCAGGTTAGCCGACCCGCCCGCATCACGACTTCACTCGGAATGCGGATTATACCGTCCACGTCGGCCCGTCGCGGTCGGCACGAACCGAACCGCGATTACGTTTGCTTGAGCCGATCTAACCGTTACGCGCGGGCCAGTACCGCCACGTAAATTTTCGCCGCCCCCGCAGCCTTCAACACCCGAGCCGCCTCGCCCACCGTGCTGCCCGTCGTCATGACATCATCCACAAGTAAGACCGTTCGGGCCTTCAGACTTGCTCGGGGCGAACAGACAAAGGCACCGCTAATGTTCTCTCGCCGAGCCGTCGCGGAGGGTTGTACGTGTTGGGAGGCCGCCTTGATTCGCCTCAACGCTCCCGGTTGAAACTCGACGTTCATCGCATTCGCCACTTCACGGGCCAGAGTCGCGGCTTGGTTGAATCCTCGCGTCCAACGTCTCTTCCAGTGCAGCGGGACTGGCACGACGAGCTCGATATTCTTCCCTTTCAGCCATGTTACACGTTCCTGGCTGAACACAAGCCCCAACCTCTCAGCAAGTGGTTCGCCGGGAGAAAATTTGATCCGAACAATCGCCTCCTGAAGTTTCCCGGTGTATGGCCCGAGCCGAACGGTTTCTTCAAACGCGAACGACCGGGTACGACAGGCGAAGCATCCGTCTGAGACATCCGTGTGAGGCCCGACCGTCGCAGCGCACTTGGGACAAACCGAAGCTTCGTCCGTCGCGATCGCCGAGTAGCAAGGCATGCACAGGCCGTGCCAGACGGGAGCAGATTCGGTTTCCAGAGCGTCGCAAATGAGGCAGGCATTCGGATAAATCAGCCCGGCGAGCCCGCGAACGACTTCCACAAGACTGCCGAACATGGCGAATACCTCGAATTCTCCAGTTCACTACGAGCCGGAAGCGTAAGCGACGGTTTCCATCAGTTTCAGAACCGTCGCTTACGCGTCCGGCTCTTAACTTCTACGAAATAGCACCAAATACACGATTGCTCCGACGCCGATGAAGCCGAGGCCGATGAGTGCCTCGCTCTGCTGTTCGGGCGTGACGAACATGTTCGCCACCACGGCCGCCAGGATCAGGACGTAGATTGCAGGCAGCACCGGGTAGCCCCAACAGCGGTACGGTCGCTCCGCATTCGGCAACTTCCAGCGGAAGACGAACACCGAGGCGACGGCGAGCGTTTCAAACGTCGTCGCGCCGAACATTGCGAAGTCGGTCACCACGTCGAACGGTGACTTACCCTTCGGCAAGTTGATGTCGAGTTCCGTGAAGCCGAGCGGAAGCACGGGCAGGCGATACTGCGTCATGGCCCCGACGCCGAAGACCATGAGGCACGACCAGACGGCGAGCACGATGGTGGCCAAGACCGGCGTAGCGAAGCGCGGGTGCAGTTCTTGGAGCCTTCGCGGGGCGAGGCCGTCCTGGCCCATGGCGTAGAGCAACCGCGGCCCGGCCAGCAAGTTGCCGTTGAGTGCGCCGAACACGGAGACCATCACGATGGCCGAGGCGATGAGCACCCCGGCGGGGCCGACGAGCCGCGAGCAAAACTCCGTGGCGACCGTCGTGTCCTTCGACACAGCAGCGATCTCGGCTCGCGGGATGACCAGGTAATAAGCCGCGTTCGCACTGCAATAAAGCACGATGAGCACGCCGATGCCGACGAGGAGCGCGAGCGGAATGTTCTTCTGCGGGTTCTTCACTTCACCCGCCATCATGCCGATGTTCATCCAACCGTGATAGGCCCAGAAGACCCCGACCATCGCGGAGCCGAACGCGCCCCACTTCACGAGCGTCCAGTCCGCGGGCCAGGTCGGTTTTAAGTAGTCGATCCGCGGCGGAGACTGCGGCTCCGCGACCGCGGCATACACGGCGAACGGCAGCACCACGATGAACAAGAGAGATGTAACCTTCACGGTGGTGATCGCGAGTTGCAGTGCGCCGCCGAGTTTCGTGCCGCGAGCGTTCACTGCCGCAAGCACGCAAATCACCAGCGCCGTGAGCAGTTGCCTCGGCCAGAAGTCGATGACGGTTTGGCCCGCTTCCACGTGAAGGGATTGCTTCAAGATGTCGTGGAAGGATTCGGTGAACATCGTGGCGAGGGCCGCGATGGAGGCGGAGCGGATGATCCAGAATTCGACCCATCCCCAGAGGAACCCGGCCATGCGGCCGTAGGCTTCTTTCAAGAAGATGTAGTTGCCGCCGGCGCGGGGGAAGAGCACGGCCACCTCGGCGATGGCGAGCGCGCCGAGCAAGGTGAGCAACCCGACGAGTACCCACACACCCATCGCGAGCCCGAACTCGGGCACGTTATCCGCGACGTTACGGGCCTTCTTGAAGACGCCGGAACCGATGACGGTGCCGACTACGATGGCCGTGGCCATCCACGGGCCGAGGACGCGAAGCAAGCCGGGCGGTTGTGGTTGCATGGACACGATGATAGCCGCTCGTGGCTTCGCGAGGCACTCGGAAAGCGGCGAATCGCGAAGCCGCAAGCGGCAGCGCGTTCAATCGAAGATCACGGTCTTGTTCTCGTACACGAGAATCCGGTGGTCGATGTGCCAGCGAACGGCCCGCGACAGCACCACCTTCTCCAGATCGCGGCCCTTCTGCAGCAAGTCGTCGATGCCGTCGCGGTGCGAAATGCGAACCACATCCTGCTCGATGATCGGGCCTTCATCGAGTTCGTCCGTGACGTAGTGGCTGGTGGCACCGATCAGCTTCACGCCGCGCTCGAACGCGCGGTGATAGGGCCTCGCCCCGCTGAACGCCGGCAAAAACGAATGGTGGACATTGATCACGCGGCGCGGGAACTTCTTCACGAAGTCCGGCGACAGCACCTGCATGTACCGGGCGAGCACCACGAGGTCGATCTGCTCGTTGGCGAGTAGTTCCAGTTGCCTCTGCTCGGCCTCGGCCTTTCCAGCCGCGCCGACGGAAATGAGGTGGAAGGGAATCTGGTAGAAGGTCGCCCAGCGTTCCGCATCCGGATGGTTGCTCACGATGAGCGGGATGAGGCAGGGCAACTCGCCGGTGTGATGGCGGTAGAGCAAGTCCATCAGGCAGTGGTCGTATTTGGAAACGAAGAGCGCGACGCGGATCGGGTGATCGGAGCGTTCGAGCCGCCAGCGCATTTCGAAGCGATCCGCCAGCGGTTCGAAGCGGCGCGGGAACTCGGCGAGGTCGAGGTTGAACCCGGCCAGATCCCACTCGACGCGCATGAGGAACAACCCGCGCTCGGCGTCCTGATGCTGGTCGGCATGGAGGATGTTCGCATCGTGCCGGTAGAGGAACTCGCCGACCGCGGCAACGATCCCCTTGCGGTCCGGACAGGTGATGAGCAGCACGGCGGAGTTCTTCAAGGCGGCCTCTCAGCTGAAACCGAACGCGGGCATTTCTTCATCCTATCGGCTGGCCGAACCGAATTCGCGAGCGGCAAATCTTTCCCACCTTGCTTGACAGGCACGGCCTAGGAAGTTATTCACGTTGTGTACACATTTACACTATCGACGCGAAACGCGGTCCCGTCTCGCGTCCCGACTTTTTGGGAGTAGGCGATGCCTCGCATCATCGGAGCCAGCATCTACTCGGAGAACTTCCAAGGAGGGGACATCACCGAGGAGGAGTGGCGGTTCATGAAAGCCATGGAGGCGTATCAACGGCGCTGGCGGCGGCGCTATCCCTCGTGGAGAGAAGTGCTCTACGTGCTCGATTGCCTGGGCTACCGCAAAGTCGCGGACGCCGTGCCGGTGGACAGCACGCCGCCGACCCCGACGGAACTGGCGTTCGCCGCGACCGCGCGGAAGGAACCCGTTTCCCCGCAGTTACCCGTTTGAACCGGTACTCACCTGGAGCCTCCCATGCGTCTGCTCACGAACATCCTGAAAGCGCTGCGGCCGGCGGTGCCGAAGCCCGTTTCCACGAAAGTCGCCGGGCTGTTCGCTCCGCCGTACGGCCCCGCGCCCGGCTGGTGGAAGGACGACCCCGCCGAGCAACTTCGCAACTACCGCTCGTGGGTCTACGCCGCCGTGAACGCGATCGCTCAGGAAACGGCCCGCAATCGACCCTTCCTTTACACGAACACCGGCCAGGCCGAGCACGAACAAACGCCGCTGCCGCACACGCATCCGCTCTGCCGATTACTGGACAACCCCAACCCGTGGCTCACGCCGTGGGAACTCTGGTACCTCACGATCGTCTACCTCGAACTCACCGGCAACTGCTTCTGGTACGTCGCCCCGCAATCCATCGGCGACACCCGACTCGGCACGCCCGGCGAAATCTGGGTCATCCCGACGCCCTGGGTGAAGGTGATCCCGGATGCCCGCGAATACGTGAAGGCCTACGAGGTTCACGCTCCCGGAGTGCCCACGGAAACGTTCGGCCCCGACGAAGTGATTCACCTGAAGTATCCGAATCCGCTCGACCCGCACTACGGGCTCTCGCCGCTGCAAGCGAACGCCCTCACCGTCGATGCCAACACGGAATTGCTGAAGAGCCGGTATCAGACGTTCCTCGCCGGCCCGCGGCCCGGCGTCGTCCTTCACACCGATCAGACGCTCACCGATCAAACCGTGGCGCGGCTCGAAGAGCGCTTGCAGATGAAGTTCTCGGGGCGCGACAACTGGCACCGGCCGCTCGTGCTGGAACAGGGTTTGAAGGCGAGCCCGTGGACGCTCACGCCCGCCGAGATGGACTTCCTCAACTCGTCGAAGATGACGCGCGACGAGATCCTGGCGGTGTTCCGAGTGCCGCCGCCGATCACGGGGATCGTGGAGAACATGGGCCTCGGTGCGGACATCTGGTTCGGGGCGCGCGTGATGTTCTGCGAAGGAACGCTCCAGCCGAAGCTCGACCTCATCGGCCAGTGTCTGACCCGCGATCTCGGCCGGCGCTACGGAGCGGATGTGGTGGTCGGCTTCCCGGATTGTTCGCCGCGAAACATGGAGGAACGCCGCAAGGACGACGAACTCGATGCGAAGCTCGGCCTGCGGACGTTCAACGAGATTCGCAAGAGCCGCGGGTTGCAGCCGTTTGCCGATCCCAAGTTCGACCAGCCCATTCTGCCAGTGGAACTCTCCGCGCTCCGCTCCGCGGACTCCGCGTCGCGGCTAAACGGCAGCGTCTGAATCCCGACTCCTGAATCCTGACCCCTGGTGAACCATGCTCGCAACCATTCGCGCCGATCCTGCACCGGTCACCGGCATCCAGTCGCTGCCCAACGGCACCTTCGGCAACGCCCACCCCGAAGCCCGCACCCTTTTCATCGACTCCGGCAAGATGCGCATCCGCAGCGTCATCACCACCATCGATCCGGATCGCGCCGGTGATGTCGTCGTGCCCACGGGGTTGCGGAACCTCGACGAGTACCTGATGAACCCGATCGTGCTTTGGGCGCACAACCGCTCGCAGTTCCCGCCGGTCGGGTCGTGCGAATGGATCGATGTTCAACCGCGAAGGGTCGTCGCCGAGACGCGATTCGCTCAGGACGTGCCCTTCGCCGAAGACATCTTTCGGCTCTACGAGCAGAAGGTGCTTCGCGGCTGGTCGATCGGGTTCGTGCCGCGCAAGGCGAAGCGGATGCTCGTTCGCGGTAGTCAGGCACCGGGCCTGCGGGTCGAAGAATGGGATCTGCTCGAATACTCGGCAGTGCCCATTCCCGAGAACCCCGGTGCTCTGACTGTCGCCTTGCAAAAGGGCCTGGTCCGCGACCCCTCGCTGCGGCTCTGGCTCGACCGCGTGCCCGACGACCGCGGTGGCCGCCTGTTCCGCATCGATGTGATGAATGAACTGATCGATGAGCCGGATGAAGTCCGGCACAGCGAGTGAGTCCGCGATCGCTCCGCTCCGAGGACTCCGCGTCGCGGCTAAACGGTAAAGCCTTTTCCTGATTCCTGACCCCTGACCCCTGACCCCTGGAGTGTTCCCATGTCCACGACCGTTGCGACCGACAAGTTCCAATCCCGCGATGAACTGGTCTCGTTCATCGAGCAGCAAACCCAGACTGCCGTGGAGAAGGCGGCCCGCGTGGAGCGACGGGTGCCGTGGGCCACGAGCGGCCCTGTATGCCAAGATTCGGCCGGGTACAGCGTCTTGAAGGCCGCGGCCTTCGCGCTCGGATTCGTCGGGCCCGATCAGGCCAAGGAAGAGATCCACGCCCACCAGCAACTCCACGACCTGTACGCCTCCTACGGCTTCATGCCGCACCACGGGCAGCAGTCGTTCCTCGTGCCGCTCGCTTCGGCGCACTTGCCCGTCTTCGAGCCACAAGGCCTGCGTCTCCGCGACGAGATTCGCCAGAAGATGACGGCCCAGTCGAAGAAGTTCGACCCGGACGAAGCGGACTGGATCGGCCGGCGAGTCGGACTTCGCCAGAAGGCACTCGGCACGCTGACCGACACCGCCGGCGGCACGTTCGTGCAACTTCCGATGCTGGGCGAACTCATCGACTTGCAGCGGAGCCTGGAGGTGTTCGCCGTCGCGGGAGCGCAGGAAGTCGCGATGCCGCCGAATGGCCGCGTGCAGTTCCCGAAGCTGACCGGAGCCTCGACGGCCTACTGGGTCGGTGAAGGGAGCGCCATCACCGAGAGCACGCCGAGTACCGGCAACCTCGACCTTCAGGCCAAGAAGTTGGGCGTGTTCGTGAAGCTGAACAACGAACTGCTCCGCTTCACCAGCCCGAGTGCCGAGGGGCTCGTGCGGTTCGACATGGCTCGGGCCGCGGCGCTGAAGGCCGATCTGGCGATGCTCGAAGGGAGCGGCAGCACGCAGATCAAGGGCATCACGACCTACTCGGGAATCGTGAGCCACACGGCGGCGACGACCGGCACCAACGGCGACACGTTCACGCCGGCCGATGTCGCAGCGATGGAAGCGAAGTTGCCCGACGCGGTGGACGCCCCGACCGCGTGGGTGATGCGGAAGGCGATGTTCGCGGCCTTGATGAATCGCCGGGCCGACGCGGTGAGCGCGGCAGACGGCAAGGGAGCCTTCCTCTTCCGCAACACCGATGCGACTGCCGGCCCGCCCGCCGAACTCTACGGAACGAAAGTCGTGCGCTCGTCGCAAGTGTCG
>JAYTUG010000131.1:0-2488 GCA_043744695.1 Gemmataceae bacterium | reverse complement strand
CGCGATTGCGCCGCACGGCACAATCGCGAAGCCGCAAGCGGCGGAGGGATTCTCGTTGTTTTCGCTGCCATCGAGCGGTTTAGGCGGTCAACGCGCTGACGCATTCACCTGAGCAACACCCTTGCGACCGCGGATCGCGGCCACGAGGTCCGCATTCGTCAGGATGGTGGCGTCGAAGTCCGTGTAGCAGCAGCCCACCGACCAGGGAGCGTGCGAGTCGCTGTTTCCGAGTTGCGCGTATTCGGGGTACTTCTCCAGCAGTTCCGCAGCCTGTTGCCGCAATTCCGGATCCATGTTGTTGGACATGATCTCGATGCCGTCGAGCTTCACCCCGGCCTCGCGGACCACGCGTTCGAAGGGTTGGCCCCAGCGGTTCGGGTGCGCCGCGACCGCAACTCCGCCTTGGCGATGGACCTCGCGCACGAGTTCGCCCCAGCCGATGCCGCGCGGGAGTGGCGCGGCGTCGGTGATGCCGTAGACGAGCACGTCGCCGCCGCGACCCGTTACCTCCATGCCGGCGAGTACGACCAGATCGGGAGCCGCCGCACGCAGTTCCAGCAACTCGTCCTCGGGCCAAAGGTAATCGTGTTCCGTGATCACGACGCCATCGAGGCCCGCCTTGCGGGCCGATTCGAGCAAGTCGAACGGGTCGGTTTCCGAGTCCGGGGAATGACGCGAAGTGTGCAGGTGCAGGTCGAATTTCATCGCGCGGTGATCCTGAAACGAACGGCACCCCGGCTTCCTGTCGAGGTCTCTGTCATTCTAGCGGGCGAAGCCGAAGCTCCCTCCTAAACTTTTGGGTAACCCGGCAGGCCACCGTCGGAATTTCTGAAACGGCGCGGGCTCTTCGACGTATTAAAAGTGAAGGCTTCCTCCCGATTCCGGATCCATTCATGAAGACGATCCTCGCGACGCTGTTCCTCTCGCTGCTGGCCGTGGCGGGGCAACCGGCAAAAGAACCGGCCGCCAAGCCGAAGTTCATCGATTACGAAGGCGAACTCAACGACAAACTCGGCAAGGGGATCGCCCCCGAAAAGAACGCCAACGTACTCCTCTTCAAGGTGTTCGGCCCCAAACCCGAGGGCGGCAAAATGGCCGACGGGTACTTCAAGCGGCTCGGCGTCGAGGAACCGCCCGAAACGGGAGACTATTTCGTCGGGATCCACAAATTCCTCACCGACCACCTCCAACTTCAGCGCGAGGAGTTCGAAGAGCTTTTTAACCAGCAGGGCTGGGCCACGAGGCAACCCTGGGCGGCCGAGGATTATCCCGTCATCGGAGCCTGGATTAAGCAAAACGAGAAGCCGTTGAGCACGCTCCATGAGGCCGTAAAACGGCCGCAGTATTACAATCCGCTCGTGTCGCGGAAGACGGACGACGGCCACGGTTCGCTGATCGCGGCCCTGTTGCCGAGCGTGCAAAAGTGCCGCGAACTCGCCTCGCTGCTTATCGGGCGAGCGATGCTGCGACTTCACGAAGGCAAAACCGAGGACGCCTGGGCGGATCTGATGGCCGCTCATCGCCTCGCTCGCCACGTCGCACACGGAGGCACGCTCATCGAATCGCTCGTCGGCATCGCCATCGAGTCGATCGCGAGCAATGCCGACCTCGCGTTCCTGGAGCACGCCAAGTTGAACTCGAAGCAAGTGCAAGAGAAGCTGAAGGACTTGCTAACTCTGCCGGCGTTTCCCGCGATTGCGGAGAAGATCGACCTCACTGAGCGGTACGTCTATCTCGATTGCCTCAACATGGTTCGCCGAGGTGGGTTCGCCATGGTGCAGGGTCTGGCCGGCGTGGCGGGGGGTGCCCCGAACCAGCGGACGCCCGAGGAACTCAAGGCCCTGGAAGGCCTGGATTGGGAGCCGGCCATCAAGAAAGTCCACGCATTTTACGATCGGCTGACGGCCGCACTGCGGCTTCCGACTCGCGCCGAACGCAAGCGAGAACTCGACAAGATCGAGGCCGAACTTCAGGTCCTCAAGTTGGCGGTGGGCGATAATTTCGCTCAACTCGTGCCGGGGAAAGACCCCGGGCCGCTCGTGGTTCAATCGATTAACGACGTGCTGCTTACGCTGCTCGCGCCTGCCGTTCAGAAGATGAGCGACGCCCGCGATCGGTACGAACAGATTCACTCGAATCTAAAAATCGCGTTCGCGATGGCCGCGTACCGGTTGGATGCAGGCCGCTATCCCGCGAAGCTGGACGACCTCGCACCGAAGTATTTGGCTAAAGTGCCCGGCGACGTCTTCTCGGGGAAGCCGCTCATTTACAAGCCCGAGGGCAAAGGCTACCTCTTCTACAGCGTCGGAGTGAACGGCCTCGACGAGGGCGGTCGCTGGTACGACGACGACCCCCGCGGCGACGACCCGCGCGTTCGCATGCCGCTTCCTCCACTGAAAAAAGAGTGACCATCGAGGTGAGGGAGCACGGGGAAACCGCTGCTAACTTCTGACCCTCTCCCCGCCGGGGAGAGGGTGGTTTGCGAACT
>JAYTUG010000130.1:0-2495 GCA_043744695.1 Gemmataceae bacterium | reverse complement strand
ATTGCCCTTGCCTTCCCGGACGAGGATTTCGTTGCGGACGAAGTCGAGGTCTTTAACGCGAAGGCGGAGGCTTTCGAGCAAACGCAGGCCGGAGCCGTAGAGCAGTTGAGCGATGAGGCGATACGTGCCGTCGAGTTGACGGATCACGAGTTGGACTTCGGGCTCGGTGAGAACGACGGCTCCGGAAACTCAATTCCCCGAATCATTCGACCGCCTGCGGGTTAACAACTCCCGATTGCTCACCCTTCTTTGTCGCCCGTTTGCTTTTCGTAGCTCGTCTTCTTCGACGCCGCACGCTCGGAGCCTTTCTCCGCGGCTTCCACGACTTTCTCCACCGTGAAGCCGAAGTGGACGAGCAGGTCCTTCAGCGGGGCCGACGCGCCGAAGGTCTTCATCCCGATGATCGTGCCGTGCTGGCCCGCGTAGCGCTCCCAGCCGAAAGTGCCGCCCATCTCGACCGTCACGCGGTTGGTCACGTCCGGCGGCAGCACGCCGTCGCGGTACGCTTGATCCTGGCGCTCGAAGAGTTCCCACGAGGGCAGGCTCACGACGCGAACTTTCTTGCCGTGCGCCGTCAGCTTCTCGGCGGCTTCCACGCAGAGCGGCACCTCGGAACCGGTGCCGATGAGGATCACCTCGGGCGTGCCTTCGCAATCGAGGAGCGTGTAGCCCCCCTTCGCCAGTCCGCTGGCCGGGGCGTACTTCGCGCGGTCCACGGTCGGCAGGTTTTGTCGCGACAGCGCGAGGATGACGGGGTGCGACGTTTCCCGCAGCGCGGCGCGGTAGGCTTCGCTCACCTCGTTGGCGTCGGCGGGGCGGATGACGATCACGCCGGGGATGGCCCGCAGCGAGGCGAGCTGCTCGATGGGCTGGTGAGTCGGGCCGTCTTCGCCGACGCCGATACTATCGTGCGTGAAAAGGTAGAGCACCGGGATTTCGCTCAGCGAGGCGAGGCGGAAGGCGGGCCGGCCGTAATCGCTGAAGATGAGGAAACCGGCCGCGAAGGGGCGCAGGCCCGACAGCGCCATGCCGTTGCAGATCGACCCCATGGCGTGCTCGCGGACGCCGAAGTTGATGTTGCGGCCGGCCGGCGATGCGAGCTGAAAATCGTCGATGCCGTTCAGCTTGCTCTTGTTCGATTTGGCGAGGTCGGCGGAGCCGCCGACCATCCACGGGATCGCCTTGGCCACGGCGTTGAGCACCTTGCCGGAACTCTCGCGGCTCGCCAATCCCTTCGCATCCGCGGGGAACGTCGGCAGCGCCTTCTCCCAATCGGCGGGGAGCGTGCCGGCGAAGATCGCTTCGACCTGCTTCGCCTCGACCGGGAACGCGGCTCGGTACTTCGCGAGCAGAGCGTCCCACTCCTCGCGCTTGTGGGCACCGCGGGCGGCGAAGTGCTCTTGGAAGTGTGTGAGCACCTCGGGCGGCACGAGGAACTTCGCGTCTTCGGGCCAGCCGTAGAACTTCTTCGCGGCCGCGATCTCGGCGTCGCCGAGTGGTTCGCCGTGGGCGTTTTCGGTGTTCTGCTTGTGGGGCGCGCCGTAGCCGATGATCCCCTTCACGAGCACGATCGTCGGCTTGTCGGTCGTCAGCAGGAACTGGTCGAGCGCCGAGGCGATGACCTCCATATCGGTGCCGTCGGGCACGCGGATCACGTTCCAATCGTAGGCGGCAAAGCGCATCGCCACGTTCTCGGTGAACGCCAAGCTCGTGCGGCCGTCGATGGTGATTTCGTTGTCGTCGTAGAGCAGGCAGAAGTTGTTCAGCCCGAGGTGCCCCGCGAGGGAGCAGGCTTCCGAGGAGACGCCTTCCATGAGGCAGCCGTCGCCGCAGATGGCGTAGACGCGGTGATCGAACAGGCTTTCGTAGCCCGGTTTGGAGTAGGTCGCGGCGATCCACTTCTGGGCGATGGCCATGCCGACGGCGTTGCCGATGCCCTGCCCGAGCGGCCCGGTCGTCGTCTCGACGCCGCTGGTGAGGTGGTGCTCCGGGTGGCCGGGGGTCACGCCGTCGAGCTGGCGGAACTGCTTGATCTCGTCGAGCGTCACCGGCTTGCGCTCGCCGTCGCCCTGCACCCCGGCGAGGTGGAGCATGCTGTAGAGCAGCATCGAGGCGTGGCCGTTGGAAAGGACGAAGCGGTCGCGGTTGGGCCAGAGCGGCGCGGCCGGATCGTAGTTGAGGTAGTTCTGCCACACGGTGTAAGCGACGGGGGCCAAGCCCATCGGCGCGCCCGGGTGGCCCGAGTTCGCCTTCTGCACCGCGTCCATGCTGAGCGTGCGGATGGTGTTGACGCAGAGGAGGTCGAGGTCGGCGTCGGGATCGTGCTCGGCCATGATCGGCTCGTGGGGAGGGCGGGTGTGGACAACCTTAAAAAGGATACGAGGGGGAGAATCGCGGGCAACGGGCGAGTGATCCGGTCAATTCCACGCCCCGCGAGTTCGGCGATTGTGTGTCGTTGTCGCCGTTGTGGAACGACAGGCTCGCTCTTCCAAAAG
>JAYTUG010000129.1:0-9723 GCA_043744695.1 Gemmataceae bacterium | reverse complement strand
GCCGCGAACTGTTCGCCGCCGCCACCGCGCTCGGCATCGGCAGCCTCACCTTTCGCCGCGCCCTCACGGCGGAAACACTCGCGGAACCGATGGGGCCGGTGACGGCCGAGATGGTCAAGAACGCGGAGTGGGTTGCCGGGATCGAACTGACGGATGAGCAGCGCAAGCAGGTGGCCGGCGCGATGACGCGGGAGTTGCTCAACTTCGCAGCGATGCACAAGATCGACGTTCCCAACTCGGTGCCGCCCGCGATTCACTTTCTCCCGGACTTCGCACCTCGCGTGGTTCACGAAGCGCCGAAAGAAGAGATCAAGCGGCGGCTCGGGCCACCCGAAGTGGACGAGAATCGGCCCAAGAACCTCGACGACCTCGCGTTCCTGCCACTCCACTCGCTCGCCAACTTGGTCCGCAACAAGAAAGTCTCGTCCACCGAACTCACGAAGCTGGCTCTGGACCGCTTCAAGCAGTTCGATCCGGCGTTGAAGTGCGTCATCACGCTGACGGAAGAAGTCGCGTTGAAACAGGCCGCGGAAGCGGACAAGGAGATCGCGGCGGGCAAGTACAAGGGCCCGCTGCACGGCATCCCGTGGGCCGCAAAGGACCTCATTGCCTACCCCGGCTACAAGACCACCTGGGGAGCCGCACACTACAAGGATCAGAGTTTCACCGAGAAAGCGACCGTGGCCGAGCGGCTCGACGCGGCCGGGGCCGTCCTCACGGCGAAGGTCTCGCTCGGTTCCTTGGCGCTCAACGACGAGTGGTTCGGCGGTAAGACCCGGAACCCGTGGAACGTGAAGCAGGGTTCGAGCGGTTCCTCGGCGGGCAGCGCGTCGTCCGTGGCCGCCGGGCTCGTGCCCTTCGCATTAGGAACGGAGACGCAGGGAAGCATTCTTTCGCCTTGCACGCGGTGCGGAGTTACGGGGTTGCGGCCCACATTCGGCCGCGTGAGCCGACACGGCTGCATGGCACTCGCCTGGAGCATGGACAAAATCGGCCCCCTCGCCCGCAGCGTCGAGGATTGCGCCTCGGTCTTCGCCGCAATTCACGGCGCGGACGGCAAGGACCTCTCGGCCATCGATCGGCCCTTCACTTGGCCTTACACCAGGCCGCTCTCCGAACTTCGCGTGGGGTTCACCGGTGCCGAGGACCGCAACGAACTCAAGGTGTTGAAGGAACTCGGCGTCCAGCTCGTGCCGATAACGCTGCCTCTGAAGATGGTATTGCCCGCTCTCCAGATCATTCTCACGGTCGAGTCGTCCGCGGCGTTCGACAACGTCGCGATCGAAGGCGTGACCGAGGGCCTCGGCTTCTGGCCGCCGACCTTCCGCAACGGTCGCTTCATCCCGGCCGTCGAGTACCTCCGCGCCCAACGCGTTCGCACGCTGCTGATGCGCGAGATGGCCAAGGTCATGGAGCAGGTCGATCTCTACGTCGGCGGCAACGATCTCGTGCTTTGCAACATGACGGGGCATCCGACCGTCGTGATGCCGAACGGCAAGCCGCCGGAGGCGATCACGTTTACCGGTCGGCTCTACGGCGAAAGCGAGTTGCTGGCCGTGGCCCAGGCCTACCAAGAGGCCACCGGCCACCACTTGATGCATCCCGATATGGCGAAGGTGACCAAGGAACTCGCCGACGCGAAGTGAGAAATCGCCGCGAGCTCACCCGAAGTCCAAACCACTGTCGGATAGTCCGTCAGAATCCTCAGCACTCCCCCAAAGAACCCATTCAACTCGAGCGTTTCGTGTTGCTGCGCGAATTTGGTTCCTGTAGCCTGTCTTTACTCGCAAAAATCCCGCTCTCGGGCCGGATTCACTGGTTGATCGTTCATTCGCGGAGTTGCACCGATGAAGACTTTACCGGCGCGCGCCTCTCGTCGCCTCGAACTACTCTTGTTGGAAGACCGCGTCGTACCGGCATCTTGGACCGATTTAGCGACCATTCCTGCATCCCCAACGGGAGCCGCGACTTACACGCGCCCCGATAGCTATCGTGCCGTTGCGCTCGATACCGTCGAGATCCGATCCGAGTTGGCAGCGGCACCGGCGGAAGAATCGGTCTGGTTCGGGCAATCCGCCGGTTTGACCTTCACGCTTCCTCGGCCCGACGGAACGACGGCTACCTTCGCGGTTGCCGATTCGCCCGTCGTGGAACCGGCCCTCGCCGCCCAATATCCGGACATCAAGACTTACGCCGGCAAGGGAATCGACGACCCGAGCGCGACGATCCGGTTGGACGTGACGCCAATCGGGTTCCACGCTCAGATTCTCTCGGGTAAGACCGGCGCCTGGTACATCGATCCTTATTACCACCTCGAAACGCAAGTTTACGTCAGCTACTTCAGCCGCGACTTGCACGAAACCATCACGTTTACCGATTCGCACACGAGCCCGTCACCCGACCACGATCATACCGCTGGTTACGCGGCCTTCGGGCCGGGCGGCGGAGGCGGTACTTCCGGCGGTTCGGGCGGCACGGCCGCCCGATCGGGAGCGACGCTACGTACCTATCGCCTCGCGCTGGCGGCGGACGGCGAGTACACGCAATTCTTCGGTGGTACTGTCGCGAACGGCCTCGCGGGAGTCGTCTCGGCTGTCAATCGGCTCAGCGGCGTTTACGAAAACGAATTCTCGATCCGATTCAAGTTGATCGCTAACGAAAGCAGTCTGATTTACACGAACCCGGCGACCGATCCCTATACGAATTCCGACGGGAATGCGCTTCTCAGCGAGAACCAAAGCAATCTCGACTCGGTGATCGGCAACGCGAACTACGATTTCGGACACGTCTTCGGCACGGGCGGTGGGGGACTCTCCGCTCTCGGTGCCGTCGGATTCGCCGGCCGCAAGGCCCAAGCGGAAACCGGCTCTCCTACGCCGGATGGCGATGCCTTTTTTATCGACTATGTGGCCCACGAAATGGGTCACTCCTTCAACGCCAATCACAGCTTCAATACCTCGAGCGATTCCAACCGCAACGCTGCAACAGCCTACGAACCCGGTAGCGGCTCGACGATCATGTCCTACGCCGGCATCACCGGTGCGGACTCCGATCTCCAAGATCACTCCGATCCCTACTTCCACTCGGTCAACTTCGACGAAGTCATCGCGTTCGTCGACAACACGATACCGAGCGTGGGCACCCGGACCGCGACCGGCAACATCGTGCCCACCGCGAACGCCGGAGCTAACTATTCGATCCCGACCAACACGCCTTTCGCCCTGACCGCTACGGGAACCGATGCGAACGGCGACACCCTGACCTACGATTGGGAAGAACGCGACCTCGGACCCGCGACCTTGCTCAGCACGGCGGACAACGGATCGAGCCCGATCTTCCGTTCGTTCAACCCGACCACGAATCCGACCCGCACTTTCCCGCAATCGAGCGACCTCCTCAACAACACAACGACGCCGGGCGAGAAGTTGTACGCTCAGCCACGAACCAGCAACTTCCGGGTGACAGTCCGCGACAACCGCCTCGGCGGCGGCGGCGTGAACACAGCCGACATGATTCTCAACGTCGTGAACACCGGTGCTCCATTCATTTTGACCGCGCCGAACACCGCAGTGAACTGGACCGGCAATACGAGCCAGACCGTGACCTGGAACGTCGCGGGCACCACGGCCAACGGGATCAACGCGGCCAACGTCCGCATTTCGCTCTCCATCGACGGCGGACTCACCTACCCGATCACGGTGAAGGCGAGTACCCCGAACGACGGCTCCGAGTTCATCACCGTTCCGAACGTCGATACGACCATGGCTCGCATCCGCGTGCAGCCCACGAACAACGTCTTCTTCGACATCTCGAACGCCAACTTCACAATCGTCGCCGTCCCCGGGATCACCGTGACTCCCACCTCGGGGCTCATCACCACCGAAGCGGGCGGGACCGCGAACTTCACAGTCGTGCTCGACTCCAAGCCAACCTCGAACGTCACGATCCCGATCTCGAGCAGCAACACGGCCGAAGGCACGGTTTCGACGGGGTCGCTGGTCTTCACACCGACCGACTGGTTCACGCCGAAACTCGTAACCGTGACCGGCGTGGACGATCCGTTTATCGATGGCGACATCGCGTACACGATTATCACCGGAGCTGCGACCAGCAGCGATGCGAAGTATTCGGGCCGGAACGCGGCCGATGTGAGTGTCGTCAATTTGAACAACGACTTCGCGGGCTTCACCGTCACTCCAACCTCGGGATTGACCACGACCGAAGCCGGCGGCACGGCGACCTTCTCGATCGTGCTCGTCAGTCTGCCATCGTCGAACGTGAGGATCCCGCTTTCGAGCAGCAACCTCGCCGAGGGAACGGTTTCCCCTGCGTTCCTATTGTTTACCGCGAGCAACTGGCAGACCGCGCAGACTGTCACGATCACCGGCGTCGACGACTCCGCCATCGACGGCAACATCGCGTACACCATCGTGACGGGCGCGGCGATTAGCAGCGACTCCGGCTACTCCGGGCTCAATCCGGCGGATGTTTCCGTCACCAACCTCAACAACGACACCGGCCTTACACTCACCGACGTGGGTTCGAACCACCGCTACGGCCAATCGGTCGGCTTCACGGCGACCTTGAACGGTCTCGGCGGGAACCCGACGACCGGATTGGTGACGTTCTCATTTGGAGCCGTCGGCCTCGGCACGTTCCCCATCGTCAACGGCGTAGCGACCATGAGCACGCTCGTGCTGCCGATCGGAACGGACCTCGTGACCGCGACCTACTCCGGCGACGGCTTCTTCCTCAGCAGCAGTTCGAACAAAAGTGTCGTTATCGGGAATGCGCTCCTCACGGTCGCGGCACTGCCCGCGAGTAAGGTTTACGGGGCGATCGTGCCGGGGCTCTTCTATGCCGCATCGGGCTATGTGGACGGCGATACCGCTGCGATTATCACCGGGGCGCTCGACACCACCACCACGGCCACCAGTTCCGCCGGGCTCTACCCGATCACCCGGGGCACGCTCAACACGACCGACAACGGGACGAAGTACGACATCCTGTTCACCCCCGGCACGCTGACAGTAACGCCTGCCATTCTCTCCGTGTCGGCCTTCGACCAAACGAAACTTTACGGTGCGGCCGTCCCCGCGCTCACCTTTACCCCCTCGGGTTTCGTGAACTCGGACACGTCCAGCATCCTGACCGGCGGCCTGTCGACCTCGGCGACGACGGCCAGTTCGGTCGGCACTTATCCCGTTCAATTGGGCACCCTCTCAGCCGGTGGCAATTACTCGATCGCCTACACCCCCGCGGCCGTCGCGGTGACCCCCGAGACGTTGCTCATCACACCGTTCGCCGCGACCAAGCAATACGGGCCGGCCGCACTTCCGGCACTTCCCTATACGCCAACGGGGTTCGTCAACGGAGATGGCCTCGCAGTACTCTCGGGTTCTCTGGCAACAACGGCCCTGGCGACCAGCAACGTGGCCCAGTACCCAATCACGATCGGCACCGTGGCGGCGGGAGCGAACTACACGTTGAACCTCGCACCGGCACTCCTCTCCATCACACCCGCGCCGCTCACCGTGATCGCGGACGATGCGACGTCTCGTGCGGGGGCACCGGCCCCGACCTTCACCTATCGAGCGACCGGCTTCGTGAACGGTGACAGCCTCTCCGTACTGAGTGGTTTGGTGCTCACGACCACGGCAAATGAAGACAGCGCGATCGGAACCTATCCCATCGCGGTGACGGCCGGGCAGGCGAGCAACTACAGCCTGAACCGCGTGAACGGAACGCTGACGCTAACGGTTTCGACCGTGCTCGTTGGCCCGGACAACTTCTCGGTGGGAGCCGACGCCGGAGGCACCGATGTCGTGAACTTGTATCGCGCCGACGGATCGCTCAAAAATTCGTACATCCCCTTCCCCGGATTCTTCGGCGGCATTCGCACCGCGACCGGCGACGTGAACGGCGACGGCGTTGCCGATTTGGCCGTGGGAACGGGGCCCGGGACGACCGCCACCGTGCAAGTGATCGACGGTGCGACCGGCGCGATCCTGCTCGACTTCCAGCCGTTCGACGACTTCACCGGCGGCGTCTTCGTCAGCCTCGGCGACATGGACGGCGATAAGAAGGCGGAACTCGTCGTGACCCCGGACGTGGGCGGCGGACCCCGCGTCCAGATCTTCCACGGCGGCGATCTCACCCTCCAGAAGAACTTCTACGGCATCGACGATCCCAACTTCCGCGGCGGTGCCCGCACCGCGCTCGGCGACATCAACGGCGACGGCTTCGCCGATCTCGTCATCTCCGCTGGGTTCGGCGGTGGGCCGCGGATTTCCATCCTGGACGGCAAGCAACTCAGCCAAGACTCCTTCCGCTTCCTCACCCCCGACTTCTTCGTATTCTCCGAAGCCCTCCGCGACGGAACCTTCGTGGCGGTCGGCGACGTGAATGGCGACGGCTTCGGCGATCTCGTGGTGGGAGCCGGACCGGGCGGCGGGCCGCGCGTGGTGGTTCTGTCCGGAAAGACGCTCATCAACCAGGGTTCAATCGCCGCGACGCGGGCACCTTTGGCCAGCTTCTTCAGCGGGGACATTTCGACGCGAAACGGCGTGTTCGTCGCGGCTCGCAACCTCGATAACGATGGCCGTTCAGACGTGATCGTCGGCGGCGGCTCGCTGGCCATCGCGTATCGGGGTCGCGCACTGGCGCACGGCATCGCGGAACGAATTTTCGAACTCGGCGCGGACACGGGCGCAACCGGCGGTGTGTTCGTCGGGTGAGAAGTCTAAAGGAACGAATCGAACGGAGCGAGCCACCCAAAAGGGTGGCTCGTTGCGTTTCCTCGATCACTGAGGACGTGCTTTCGTTCGTTCGCAATCTGGACTATCAAGGTCGGAGAGGAGAATCGACATGGCGAAGCCGATCAAGTACACGGTGAGCGACGGGAAACTGGTACTGACGCTGGAGGTGTGCGAGGAAGGGGGATACTGCGTCACATCGCCGTTCGTACCTGGCCTGGTCACGGAAGCGGATACCCTCGAGGAAGCATTCGAGATGGCTCGCGATGCAGCGGCCATGCTGAAAGAGGTGCGCACGAAGACTCGCAAGCGCGCGGTCGCGGGGGCGCGATGAACCGCCGCAAGTTGGATTCCGATCAACACTTCTCCAGCACCAGATCGACGACCCAGCAACCGCGGACGTGAGCGCCGTTCGCATCGCGGCAGTGGGCCAGGATGTCCTCATGTTCGCAACCGGCGTCTTGAAGCGCGTCCGCGAGCAACGGCATCGGCGCGAAGTCCCGCGAATCGTACATGGATTGGGCGAGGGAGACAACGTTCGAGGTACGCCATCCTGGACTGAACGAGACGAGCCGGAACGGATTGCCGAAGATGTCGCGGAGTCGCATCTCGGTGGCATTGGCCCACACCCTGTCACGCGCAGGTTGCGAGGTCGCCCATGTCGTCGAAATCACATAGCGGACCATTTCAGAACAATTCGAGTTCATGCAGCTCAACACTGCACTCGCAAGGTACTCGGGGGGTTTCCAGGAGTTCCGTCCAATCTCATCAGACAGGAACTCATCCATCTGGTCCCGCGTCCCATCGACTTTGACCTCCGCAATCGAGCCTTCGGCCATCATTTCTGCGATCATCAGCGCGTGCAGCGTCTCGCCGCAAAACATTCCTTCGGCAATCCGGTGGCAGAGTGCAACGGCGAAGAGGCGGAGTTTGCGAGCAGAAGCCGCTTCACCAAGCGCTTTCATCAAGTGCCCGAAGGCCCTGTCTCGTACCAATCCAATGCAATCCTCACCGCCAATGTCGGTCAACAGTCGATTGAGTGTGCTGGGAGCCTGCCACTGCACTTCGGTCATACCTCCGCTCCATAAACACAAACACCCCTGCTCTCGCAGAGGTGTTGGCGATGCCGCGCTCCGCTCCGCGGACTCCGCGTCGCGGCTAAACGGGCTCATCCCAGGTTCATGCTGATGAGGAACTCGGCGTTCGTCTTCGTCTTCTTCGCGCGGTTCACGAGCAGTTCCATCGCCTCGACCGGGTGCATGTCGGCCAACACCTTGCGAAGCATTCGGATTCGCTCGTACTCGTCTGGATGGAGCAAGAGTTCTTCCTTGCGGGTGCCCGAACGATTCACGTCGATGGCGGGGTAAACCCGCTTCTCGACGAGCCGGCGATCGAGGTGGAGTTCGCTGTTGCCCGTACCCTTGAACTCCTCGAAGATCACTTCGTCCATGCGGCTACCGGTATCGATCAAGGCGGTGGCGATAATCGTGAGCGAGCCGCCTTCCTCGACGTTGCGAGCCGCACCGAAGAACCGCTTCGGCTTCTGCATGGCGTTGGAATCCAAGCCGCCGGAGAGCAGCTTGCCGCCGCCGGGCGCCTCGGTGTTGTGAGCCCGCGCCAGCCGCGTGATCGAATCGAGCAGGATAATGACATCCTTTTTCATTTCGACCATGCGCTTGGCCTTTTCGAGCACGATTTCCGCGACGTGGATGTGCTCCTCGGGCGGTTCGTCGAACGTGCTCGCCACCACCTCGGCGTTCGGACTGTTCACCAGCTTCTGCATTTCCGTCACTTCCTCGGGCCGCTCGTCGACGAGCAGCACGAAGACGTAGGACTCGGGCTGATTGTGAATGATGGCGTTGGCCATCTTCGCGAGCAGCACGGTCTTGCCGGTGCGGGGCGGCGCGACGATGAGGCCGCGCTGACCTTTGCCGATGGGCGTGACGAGATCCACGATCCGCATGCTGAGTTCGTCCGGCGACGTTTCGAGGATCAGCCGCTTGTCTGGATGGAGCGGCGTGAGGTCTTCGAAACTCGTGACGGCCGTGCCTTCATCCGGGGATTTGTTGTTCACCAGTTCGATCTGCATCAGGGCGAAGTTGTCCTGATTTTCGATCGGCAGGCGAATCGGCCCCTCGACGACGAGCCCGGTGCGGAGGCTCATGCGGCGAATTTGGGATGGCGAGACGTAGATGTCTTCGGGGCTGGCGAGGTAGTTGTGGGCGGCACTGCGGAGGAAGCCGTAGCCGTCTGGGAGAACTTCGAGGGTGCCGGACCCGCGGACGACTTCGCCGCGCTCGATCTGGCGGCGAACGACGCCGACGATGAGTTGCGCCCGCGACATGCCCGTGTGTTCGTGCATCCCCTCTTTTTCGGCGAGCTTGAAGAGGATGGGCATGGGCATGCGGTAGAGGTCGTCGAGCCGTGCGGGGTTGCCGTTGGCTCGCATCGGCGGCTGGGGCCGTTCGGGGCGATCGACTCGCTCGACGGGTGGCGGAGCGTGGTTGGTCGGGGGTGCGTGAGCCGGGGCGGATGTGGCGCCGGTAGAAGGGCCGGGCTCGCCGGGCTTACGCGGAAGTGGCCGCCGGGCGGCGGCTGCACGCAAAAGGGAAGGCCGAGGAGCCGGCGACCCTTCGACGCCCTTGGCGTCGGGCATAGCTAATCCTCACGAAGTGGGTAGTAAACGAGACGCGGCGAAACCTCGCCGTGCCAACAGGGGGTTGTGTCTCCTCACCCCCAAACAGGATCTGACCAGGCCGAAATGCCCGAGCCAGCAGAACTCGATGCTTGCGAAGAAAACCGGTTCGCTTCGCAGTCTCGCACAAACGAGTGCGGTGAGTCAATGTCCGCTTGAAGCTCCCGATTCCAGCGGGTGCAGTACATGGTTTGCAGAATCGAGCACAGCCTTGAGCGGAATCTTGCCGCAACTCGCGGTGGCGAAGGCTGATGAGGCGAGGGGAATCAGGGA
>JAYTUG010000128.1:0-2527 GCA_043744695.1 Gemmataceae bacterium | reverse complement strand
TTCGTCGAAGGCTTCCTCGCCGGCCGGCACCGCAGCCCGCGGCACGGCTTCGCCGTCGAGTTCGCCCAGCACCGCGAGTACGCCCCCGGCGACGACATCAAACACATCGATTGGAAGGTCTACGGCCGCACCGAACGCTTCCACTTGAAGCAGTACGAACAGGAAACGAACCTCGTGGCCTGGCTACTCGTGGACGCCAGCGACTCGATGAAGTACGCCTCGGCCGCGCGCTCGAAGTACGACCTCGCGTGCAGCGCGGCCGCCGCTCTGGGTTTCCTCGTTTTGAAGCAGTCGGACAGCCTCGGGCTCGCCACCCTGGCTGGCGGCGTTCGGTCGTTCCTGCGCGGCGCGGGCGGCATGAACCAACTGCGCGAAGCGTGCCGCGCCCTCTCCGATGGACCGTATACCGGCACCGCGAACCTCGGCAAAAACCTCCACGAACTCGCTGGCCGCACCGGTCGCCGGGGCATCGCATTCGTCTTCTCCGACCTCCTCGACGACGTGCCGGACATCCTCACCGGCCTCCAGCACCTCCGCTTCCAGAAGCACGAAGTCGTTCTGTTCCACACTTTGGACGCCGCCGAACTCGACTTCCCCTTTCGCCACATGACGCTCTTCCGCGGTCTGGAGGAACTGCCCGAACTGCTCACCGATCCCATCGGCGTCCGCGAGAGTTATTTGAAGGCGCTCGAAGACCACTCCGCGGCGATCCAGGAAGGATGCCGCGGAATGGAGATCGACTACGTGCGGTTGCGAACCGATGCGGATTTGGGCCACGACCTCGCGGCCTATTTGCAGAAGCGCTTGGGGAAATGAGCGCGACGCATCCGGCGATGTCGCGCTCCGCTCCGAGGACTCCGCGTCGCGGCTAAACGGTGAGATTACTTCGCGACCGCCACGAACTTGATGCAGACGGGCGAACCCACCTTCACGGATACGGCCGTTTCCTTCGCACTGCCCGTTTTCGCATCTCGTTCGAACACACCGATCTTGTTGCCGTCCTGGCTCGCGATCAGCATCCACTTGCCGCTCGGGTCGATGTTGAAGTTGCGGGGGGTCTTGATGTCCCCCGTGATGTGCCCGGCGGCGGTGAGCTTGCGATCCTCGCCGACCTTGAACACGGCAACGCTGTTGTGCCCGCGATTCGAGACGTACACGAAGTGGCCGTCCGGCGAAAGAATGCACTCGGCCGTGGAGTTGCCGGGCGTCGGCTTGGGCAGCGTGGAGAGCGATTGAACGACGCCGGGCTTGCCAGCCTTCCAGTCGAAGAGCACGACGTTGACGGTGGAATCGAGTTCGCCGCAGACGTAGGCGTAGTCGCCGGCGGGTGCGATAGCGATGTGCCGCGGGCCGGCTCCGAGCGGCGTGGCTACATCGGTGGCCGCCTCGTCGTCCACTTTGCCCGTGGCCGCATCGAACTTGAAGATCTTCACGCGGTCGAGGCCCAGATCGACGACGACGGCGTGGTCGCCGCTCGGGGTGAAGAACCCGCAGTGCGCGTGCGGCTCCGTCTGGCGGCCGGGGTTCGCGCTGCTTCCGGCGTGCTGGACGAAGCTGGTGCGGTCGCCGATTTTGCCGTCGTCGCCGAGCTTGAAGATCGCGCAGCTCCCGCCGCCGTAGTTGGCGACGATGGCGTGCGTGCCCTTCGGATGGACGGAAACGTGGCACGGCCCGCTGCCGCCGGACAGACCTTCGTTGAGCTTCTTGAGTTCGCCGGTCTTCGCGTCGAGGGCGAAGGCCACGACCGGGCCGCCGTCCTTGCCGCCGCCTTCACCCACGGCATAGAGGAACTTGCCGTTCGGATGGATCGCGACGAACGAGGGGCTCTTCATATCCGCCGCGAGTTCCGGCTCGCTCAGTTTGCCGGTCTTCGCGTCGAACTTCGAGCGGGTGATGCCTTTGCTGCCGCCTTTGTCGCCGGTGTAGCAGCCGTAGTAGACCCAGTACGAGTCGGGTCCGGATCGTTCGGCGACAGCCGGCACGGGGTTGGCGGCGGCCATGAGGGCGAGGGCGGCCGCCACGAGCGCGGCACAGGTGCGTGGGAGAGTCATGAAGTCGCTCCGCGGGGAAAGGAAACGCGAGGGGTGGGCGAGGATGATGATACGGCCACGCAGCCGAAGCGTGAAACGAATTCGCTTGGACGTGCATCGATCGCTGAGTAACCGCGGACGCGCCACACGGGATGGCCACGACGTTCGAGTTCGCGGGATCGATCGATGGCCCCGCCGATGGGCACGAGGATGACGCACGAGGATGACGCAGGAAGACGAGGCAGGCGATGGCGGCATGGGAGAACTTACAGCACCCCCCTATAACTGAGTCGCACGTCACGGGGTTTTGCGGGCGAGCATCTTCTCATGAATCTTCTTGACCCAGTGTTGTCGCGGCGTCTTCTCCCAATTTTTGTCCACGATATCGTAGTTAGCCTTTGCATTCTTACCGTTGTAAAACAGATCCACGCAAACTACCCCACCACCCGGCCCATCGAGCAACTCTAGCGCATAACCGGCGGCGAGGACCGAGTCCT
>JAYTUG010000127.1:0-2530 GCA_043744695.1 Gemmataceae bacterium | reverse complement strand
TTCCGAGTGCGGCACTCGCCCAGAAGCCGGTCGAACCCACCATCGAGGTGCGGATTCGTTCCGTCAACGATCTGTTGGACAAGGCCGAATACATCGGCGGGCTCGTCGACCAAGACGAACCGATCAAGCAGGTTCGCGGCCTCCTCAAAAACCTCAGCACGGACGGTAAAGGCGTCGAAGGCGTGGATCCTAAGAAGCCGTTCGGCGTCTACTCCGTTCTCACCGAAGACGTGCAATCGAGCCCAGTAATCGTGATGATCCCGATCGCGGATCAGGAACGACTCCTAGCCGCACTCAAGGAACGCCTCCAGATCGTGCCTGAGAAGGTCGATGGCGGCACCCTTAAGGCCAACGTGCCGCTCATCAACGAAGTCTTCATGCGCTTCTCGAACGACTACCTCTACATCGGCCGCAGTGCCAAGGACCTGGACGCCAAGAGCCTCGTCTCGCCGAAGGACTTCTTCGCGAAGGACGACGGCTCGGTGCTCTCGATCACCGCCCGCTTCGACCGCATTCCCGCCGAAGTGAAGACCTTCGTGCTCGGGCAGTTCGAACACCAAGTTCAGGAAGGCCTCAAGAAGGACGACGCGAACAAATCGCCGGCCGAAAAGAAGCTCGGGGCGCTGCTCGCGGATGCGGTAGTCGGTTCCACCAAGATGCTAGCTGAAGACGGCAAGGAACTGAGCATCAAGATTTTCGTGGACGGCAAGTCGGACGAGATTTCGTTCGAACTCGGGCTCACGGCCAAGGACGGCTCGCCCCTGTCGAAGACGTTTTCCGGGCTGTCGGGTCGTTCGAGTACACCAGCCGGGATCGTGGCCGCGAAGAATACCGTGGCCTCATTCTCCTCGAAGGCCGGGTTACCCGAGGAACTCAGGAAGCGACTCGCGCCGGTGATCGATGCGGCCGTGAAGGACGCGATCGACAACGCGGGGGATCGGGAGGCGGCACGCCGCGTGATCGAGCCGTTGGCCGCGACCGCGAAGGCCGGCAACCTCGACTTCGCCGCCACGCTCGCTGGCCCCGATGCCAAGGGCAAGTACGCCGTGTTGGCTGCGGTCGTGGTGAAGGACGCCAAGGAACTCGAGAAGGTAGCCAAGGACTTCGCCGCCGCGATCCCCGCCGAGGCCGTCGATATTTCCTTCGATGTCGAGAAGATCGGCGCGTTCGCTCTGCACAAGGTCGAGGTGAAGATTGCCGACGAGAACTTCGAAAAGATCTTCGGCACCAAGATGGTCTGGCTGGCGATTTCCGACGACACGATTGCCGTGAGCATTGAGGCGGATGGTGCGTTGCTGAAGGCCGGGTTGAAAGCGAAGCCCACCGCCGCGGCCCCGGTATTCAGCGCCGAGATCGCGTTGGCCAAGGCCGTGCCGCTCTTCCAGAAGAACCTCAAGCCGGACGAAGTGAAGGCGCTCCTCAAGGACGCGTTCGGGGCCGGTTCGCCCGAAGGTAAGGACACGATGGCGATCAGCATCGAGGGCGGCAAGCAACTCACCGTGAAGGTGAAAGTGAAGGGCAAAGCCTTCCGCCTCGCCACGATGATGGATCAGTTCAAGATCAAGTAGTGTGTCGAGTTTAGCCGCGACGCGGAGTCCTCGGAGCGGAGCGCGACATCACCAACGATGCCGCGCTCCGCTCCGAGGACTGTTGGGGAACGGGTCGTAAAGACACGGGGTAAGTAACTTATAGGTCATGAACTGGGATGACCGAATCCTAGAAATGTTGGCATCCGACCAGAGCGTAAATAGAAGTTCTTGCGTTCGGTGTTGTCCATGATTGACCGCTACGGACAAAACACTATCCCACACCGCCCCAAGTAACTCTTCTGCGTCGCTTTGGGACATTCACGAGCGAAAGCGGGTTGAGGCCGTCCTGGGGTAATGCCTCGCACACCGTTCCGGCTTTTGGTACAACGGCCAACAACTCCGAGGTATTTCTCATGAGCCGCTACCGCCGCCCCGGTCAATACCGTGGGCCGTTCGCTTTGCTTGCCGGGTGCGGGTGTGTTGGTTTGTTGGGGCTGTTCGGGATCGGTCTTATCGGGGCGGCGCTCACTGGGGGATTCAAGGGTCAACCCCAGGGCGAACCTCAACCCGTCATGAATCAGGCCAAAGACAAGCAGCCTGAAACGAAGCAAGACGACAGGGAAGACCCGGGCGAACTAACCGCCAAGCGGGAAGTACAGACCCTGCCGAGTGGTGAGAAGACAGTTTACGTTCATCCCTACCGCCGCAAGGATGGGACGTTGGTTGAGGGCCACTACCGTCGCCAGCCGGGTTCAAAGTAGCCCTCCGCGTCGCGGCTAAACTGTTAGATTTTCAACGTCTCGACTGCGCCGTGATTCTCGCCGCTCTTGTTCGCTGCCTCGATGAAGGCCACGATCTCGAGAGTGATCGACGTATCGAGCACCGAGGCTTTCTTCTCGAAAGTCTCGACGATCTTCTTGCACAACTCGCGATAGATGACCGAAGTGCCGACGGTGACGTTCTTCACGCTCTTCTCGCTGAAGGCCGTGAAGCCGTACCCC
>JAYTUG010000126.1:0-2530 GCA_043744695.1 Gemmataceae bacterium | reverse complement strand
TTCATGGCTCAAATCTCCGCGAGGCGTTCCTTCGAGTCGCCGAACGAATCCAGCTTCACGCCGCACTTGTCCATGAGCGACAGATACAGGCTGCACATTTTGCGGTTCGGCTTGCCCGTAAAATCGAGTACGCGACCGGACTTGATCTGACCGCCGCCCCGGCCCACCATCACCACCGGCAACTGATCGTTGTTGTGATTCCCCGTCATCATGCTCGAACAGAACAGAATCATGCTGTTGTCCAGCAGCGTGCGTTCGCCTTCCTGCACTGCGTCGAGCTTCTCTGCGATGTACCCGAGTTGCTGGGTGAAGAACTGATTCACCTTCAACCAGTCCTCGCCGTCCGTGTGCGAGAGCAGATGGTGAATCATGTAATCGATCCCGCCCTTGCCTCCTTCAGCCGTGAGGTTCGGGAATCGCAGCGACGAATGGTCGTTGTTCAACTTCAGGGTGCAGACGCGGGTCGTGTCGGTGCGGAAGGCGAGCACGAGAATGTCGCACATCAGGCGCATGTGCTGGTCGATGTCCTGGGGGATACCGTCCTTTGGCCTCGGTTGATCGGGCTTCTCCAGCGTCGGCCGCCAGCCTTGCAACCGGCCGGCCTTGCCCGCCGAGGCGATGCGGTCTTCCACTTCGCGCACACTCGAAAGGTACTCGTCGAGCCGCCGCTTGTCCGAGGTGCTGACTTTGTTCTTGTAGCCCTTGGCCTCCTCGAGTACGGCATCGAGTACGCTCTTGTCGGCCTTGCCGACTTCATCCCGAAAGAGCCGGTCGAAAGCGAGGGCCGGGTAAAGTTCGAGCGGCGTCGGCGTGCTCGCTGAACTCCACGAGATGTGCGAACTGTAGACCATCGAGTAATTCTTGTGAATGGCCGCGATCGAGGGCTCCGTGCCGAGCACGAGGCTCGGCACCTTCGTCAGGCCCTTGGTCTTCTCGGCAATCACCTGATCGCAACTGATGCCGGACTTGATCTCGCCGGCGGGGGCGAGATGGGCTCCGGTGAGGAGGTTGCCCGTCTGGCAGCTGTGGATGCCGCCGATGAGGGCTTCCTGGTTGTAGAGCCCGCGCAGGAACGTGAGCTTTTCGCGAACGGGTTTGAGCGGTTCGAGAACGCGGCCGAGTTCCATCTTGGCGCCTTCGCCCTTGGCCCACCATTCCTTGCTGTGGTAGCCGTTGCCCGAGAAGAGGCAGGCGAACCGCACCGGCGGCTCGGACGACGTATTCTTGGCCTTGTCGTCGCCCCAGACTGGCACGGATTCGAGCCACGGCATCGCCATGCTGACGCCGACGCCGTGGAGGAACTTGCGACGCGACAGGGGCTGAATGGGGTTGAGCATCGGCAGGCTCCGGTGGGATGAAGCAAGTATAGCCGAAACGGGCCTATCTAGCAGCGGTCTTTGGATTGATACGAAGCGATGGAACCGCGCTTTTGCTTTCGGCGTTTTCGCGAACTAGGGTTTGAATCTCTGCGCGAAGACTACGCGCCGACCAGTGAGGAGCCTAATAATATGGCCGACGAAGGCACCGAGCCTACTTCAACTCCGCCCGTAGGTGAGCAATCTCCTTTAGGTGAAACGACGAGAACTCGGTCGCCCTGGGTGGCATTATCGAGTTTCTCGCTTTTCGTGGTGGTCTTTGGAATTGCCTACGCGGCTATTAACTGGAATGGCACGCCAGCCAAAGATGAGCAATCGCACAAACCGGAAATCTCATTTATAGCCACAGCCACAGGTCAGCTGCCGGCTCCTGAGAATCCCCGGGATCAGTTGTCGGACGACAACCCAGTTAAAGCGCTCATGAACGGGCAAACACGTTCCCCGCTTCAACCCGATGAGTTGTTTCGCCGAACCTCACCAGCAGTTGTGCAGGTCGTCACCTATGTTGGCCGAGTCCGCAGCGGCGGCGGATCTGGGTTCGTCGTGAGCAGAGAAGGCTTGATCGCAACCAACTATCACGTCATCGAGAAAGCCAGCACGGTTGAAGTCGTCCTAGCAGATGGAAGGACGTTTGAAGTGCCCCGATGGTTTGGAGCGTTTGGGGTGGGCAGGACAGGCACCTTCGACAAAGAAGCCGACATCGCAATCATCAACATCGGTAGTTCGTTGGAAATGAGTCCGCTCGAACTGGATGGAAGCGAGCTCCCGATTGGCACAAAGGTGTACGCGATCGGGAACCCCTTCGGGTTAGCCAACACCCTGAGTGACGGCCTTGTCAGTGGGTTTCGAGAGATTGATCGAATTCGTGTGATTCAGACATCAGCTCCGATAAGTCCAGGATCGAGCGGTGGCCCGTTACTCAGAGCCGATGGGAGAGTCGTTGGTGTCACAAGTTCCGGGCTCAAGGGTGGTCAGAATCTGAATTTTGCGGTTCCCGCTTCCCAAGTTGCGAGACAACTTCAGAAATCGCTGGCTCTTCATCACATGAAACGTGGGGGTGGAATCGCAGTGATCCGATGAATCTCCGGTGATTTTGCCCTGGTGTGTGGCGATTGGGGTGTGAACTCGCGGGGTTGGCCAGTTCGGCTTGCACG
>JAYTUG010000125.1:0-34293 GCA_043744695.1 Gemmataceae bacterium | reverse complement strand
CCATTTCGGACGCAGCCCTCAAGCAGTTTCTCACCGTCCGCGACTTGGGGCCGTGCGGGGGATTGGCGACCGCCGTCTGGTCCGAAAAACTCAAGGGCGATCTGGCCGCACGCAAAGCGCTCGTGGCACGTGTGGTTCAGGGAGTCTTGCTGGCGAACGCGAACCCGAACCGGAATCGCCTCTACATTCACGCGGAGCCGGGCCTCGTCGCGCTGCTCATCTACGCCGCCGCCCGGCTGCTCCCGCATGCCATCTCGGACGATCTCACCTTCACGACCTTCGAGCCGGCGCATCGCGGGCTGCGCGAGTATAAGCGGGCTCTCATCGTCGGCACCTACCTCGCCGCCCCGGCCAAAGGCCTCGACGCGGAACTGGTCAACTCGCGGGCCTACGCGGTGGATGCCATCAACCCCGAGCGCGGCTCGCGCGAATTGTTGGGCGAGACGCCGACCGGCATCGCCCGCCTCGTCGAACTCGCCGCCTCCGCGAGCCGCAACTCCATCCGGGCCATTCACACGCTCTGCGATTCCGACAAACTGACGATTCCCGACCTCGAACGCGCCGCGATCTTGTCCGGTGCCCTCGAACGCCTGGAAGCCAAGAACTACCAGGCGGACGACCTCATCGCACTCCAGAAGGATGTGCGGGGAAGGAAGGCCGTCGCCGCATTGGAAACCGACCTCTGGCCGCGCGTCCGCGACCTGGCCGTCAACGAGAATCGCAAGGACGTTCTCGATGCGTTCCGGCCTTGGTTCACCACCACTCCGCACCTCGATGAAGTGATGGCAGCGGGCTTCACATCGCTGTCCAAGGGAAGCGTGCCCGGTTGGGACGCGCGCTGGCGTGTGCTTCGAGAAGTTCTCGCAAATCCGGCCCACCTCGGTGCCGCGCTCGATCGCACGCTCACGGCTCGGGCCGGCGAGATTCCCCGGCTCGCTCCGGCCGGTCGGAAGCTCTTGCGCGCCAGCCTCGGGGCGGCCACCGGCGTGGGTCCCACCGCCCTCGCGCCGCTGCTCGCGCCCGGTACCGTCGCCGAGTTGGACGAACTGCTCGCGGACCGGAGCTTGCTGGCCGAATATCGCGCCTTCGCGGTCGTGGCCGCCCGCATCGGTTCTTCCGCCGCACTGCATCAGCGCGTCGCCGCCTACCTCGCCGCCGCGGAGCCCGACGCGCTCGGCGAGTACGCACGCCAGGTCGGCAACGACCACCCGGAACTCGCCGACGAACTGTTCGACATCGACGCCCAAGGCAATGCCCCGAACCTCGATCGGCTGCTCAACACCGGCAGCACCTACGTCAAAGCGGATTGGTGGATGTGGGCCGCCAATCGCGTTCCCCTCTTCAAGGACGACGCCTGGTGGTCGGTTCTCGCCTCCAAGCAGCGGCTCGGGAAGTTCCTCCGGGCAGTCGGCGGCGATCCGGTTGGCCTACGCGCCTGGGACTGGACGCTGGCATTAGTCGATGCGCACTTCCTGGACGAAGGAATGGCCGCCCATGCGGTGTGGGCCGAGCTCGATCGCGCCGCGACCCTGATTCAAAACGACGGCGGCGACCCGAGCGCGGTCGTGCCGCCACACGCCTCCAAACGCCTCGCGGCCGGGCGACTGCTGCTCGCCTTGCTCGGCGGGAAGGAATCGATCCCTCCGGCCGCCGAGATTCGCGAAGCATTCGAGGAATTCGGGCTATCCGAAGAACTCGGGCTCTGGGCAGTCTTCGACAAGACTTGCCGGAAAACGACCCCCGCAACGAACTCCAAAGCCTACGAACGCATGGCCGAGGTGTTCGGCTCGATCTTGCCGTCCTCGGAGACGTCGTACTCGCCGAATAAGCGCGGGTTGAATGTCTGGCTCGCCTTCGCCTCGAAGTGCCCGGAGGGGCATCAGGCGGAGGTCCACGCCTTCTACTTCGAGAATCCGCATCTCGCACCGGAGAGCCCAAAACAGCGTCTGGAACAGCTCGACGAAGCTCGAAAGCATCCGATCGATTCGCGAGTGGCGGCGGACGTACGAATGATGGCCAACCGCGCTCAGAACAAGAGCGTTCAGAAGCGCCACGCGAGCCAGGGCAAGCAGAAGTCCCGATGGCGCATCTTCGCGGTACTGGGTGCGGTGTTGGTGGCGCTGGTCGTGGGCTTCGCGATGTGGCCGAAGAAGGGCGGTGAGCCTGAAGTGGCCGACGCGGGTAAGGAGAAGAAGGGCGGCGAGAAGAAAGGCGGCGAGAAGAAGGACGGCGACGGCAAGAAAACTGCCGACAATACGTCTGCTGACAAGAAAGCCGATGATGATAAGAAACCAGCGGACAAAATCGCCGCGGACAAGAAAACCGACGACGACAAGAAAGTTGCGGACAAAATCGCCGCGGACAAGAAAACCGACGACGACAAGATGGCGGACAAAATCGCTGCGGACAAGATAGCGGAGGCAGCAAAGATTGCTGCGTCGATGAAGAAACCCGAAGAAGTGGTCAAGGACAAGTTCGAGCAATGGGAAAAAACAGATGTTCCTTCTGGTGGCGAGAAGAAGCATTTAGATGAATTCATGGTCGATTTTGTCGAGAACCAATTGAAGGTTCACGACAAGAACGAGAGGATCAAGCTACAGGTTCGCAAGTACGAGATTCAAGGGCGGCAGAACATAATTCTTGCAATCTCAAAGCGGCTTGCGGAGAACTATGACAAGGAATTGAATGAATCTTCGTTGCCACTGATCGGCGACAAAATCCTAAAAGACTTCCTGCCTTTGAAAGAGATGCACTCGGAAATCCACACCTTCCATAACATGGCTACTAAAGAAGTGCAAGATGATGGCCTTATTATGCAAGTGATGGACAAGATTGCGATTGATGAAAAAGATTGGGCAGCTAGGAAGAAGTTGGCCGGCCTTTTCAATCGCATTCCCTCTAAAGAATCCGCAAAGGATGGCAAGGATTTTTTCGAGCAAGTTAACGCTGAATTTATAAGGCTGAAAACGGAACCTGCTAAGGAAGCCGAGCGTACCCATGATGCTGTGCGTGGCAAGGTACAGCAATATTGCAACGAGTACATGACCACGAAACTCATTCTGGACGACGACTTGACTGTCGCTGGATCGCTAAGGAAGCGGTCTGACTTGACAGCACAGATTGGCGAAAAGGTAAGGCCACTTACGAAAGACATGGATCCAGAGGGACTAAACGAACGAACGGCCAAAGCTGACCACTCGTTCAAGAATTTCTTAATCGGCAAGATGGAGCTTAAAGACGTTCAACCAACATACATGAGCAATGCGGCTCTCAATTACACAGAGGCGCGGAAAAAAGTGGCAGTACGTGGAGTCTGGACGCGAGAAGACGTAAAGCCCATGGACGAAGCATTCAAGTCATCGGCAGAACTGACTTGGAAAAAACAGATGCCCTTCAAAAATAAGGGCGATTTCATGGCTGAAAAATACGAGGTGCAGGAGCGATGGAGCGCCGTCAAGAACGCGATCGTAAATCACGGCTACCTTTTTTCAAAACCGAAGCCCAAGGTGGATCCAAAGACGCCCCCGCCACCGTCAATTATCAATCCCATGCCCAAAACGGAAGCTAAGCCTCCAACGACAGAACCGAAAGCCGATCCGAAGAAGTAGCCTCAGCCCCCCAATAAGTAATCGCGCTCGCTGTTGGAGATCGCCACCATGACCGCCTGGACAAAACGACTGATCGCGCTCGGGCTGTGGATCCCGTTCGTGCTGTACGGCACCCATGCGGGGTTGCGGGCGATCGATCGCTCCGTGACGCCGTTCCCGACGTCGCCGCTGCCCGAACGCAACAAATCCGAGCTTGCGAAGTCGGAAGCGAAGAAAAAAACGAGGGCAGCCCGGGACGAACTCGAGGCCGCGGCCGCGTTCCTTTCGGAAGAAAATGGGCCTCAGAAAGCAGTGTTGGTGGAACGGAACTGGGTGGCAAAAAATTCGCTCCAAGCCTTCGCTCCGATGCCGGGCTCTGCCTTCGGCGGCGATCAGAAGAAGCGATTCGAAGAACTTGCCGCAAGTGAGGGCAAGCTGCGCACCGAGCGCGATCGAATCCACAACTGGCTGCGCGGCGCGGTTCCACCGAACGCCGAAGGTCATTTGAAAAACTTTGGCGAGACGCTCCTCGAGGACCTTCAGAAGGCCGGCGGCGCGGAGTCCGAGGTAACGGAGTTACACCTCAAAGCGACCCACAAATGCGCCGTCGCTTTCGCCGAGTTACTCGCCAAGGAGTACGAGAAGGAGATCGGCAAACGGGAGATGCCGCTTGCGAAATCGAAGCCGTTGAACCAGGATGCAGAAGCCTTGCTCAAGATGCACTTGGGATACCGCAATCTGACGGAGACTTCGCCCGGAGCGCAAAGCAATCCCACGCTGAAGGCACTCAGCGATCGGATTCTCGATGACGAGGACGAATGGAAGGCCCGGCGCGTGCTGCTCGATTTGTTCGCGGAGGTGCCCGCGGAGAAGTCGCCCGAGAACGCCAAGGTTTGGTTTAAAAACGTCGACGATCAGTTCGGCAAGATCAAGGATATCAAGACGAAAACCCTGATTCGCGATAAGGTGCAGGACTTCTGCAGTGCGTATATTCCCGAGAAGCTGGCACTCGATGTCGAAGTGCTCGTGGAAAATAAGCCCTTCAGCCGAGGGGTCGTGTCGGTTCGGTACAAGAAGAACGGCGAGTATTTGGACATCTATCCAGCTTTGACGGAGGACCCCGATGGTTTGAACGAAGAGACGGCGACCAAATATCCGCCCCCGGCAGGAGCCGTCATGGATCAGTTCATGCGGGCTGGGTCGTCGATCAACACCAACTTGGTGAAGCCGACGAAGAAGAGCCAAGCGGCTTTCGAGTACAGCCGGCAGCGAAAAGACCTCAAGACGGACCGTTGGACGAGCGCCACCGCGGCTAAAATCGTTAAAGCCGGAGCGGTCGACGCGGACCTTTGGAACCAATTGTCCCGAATCGGCAAGCCCAAGGACGAGGTTTTGTATAACGTGTACAATCGGTTGAAAATCGTTCAGGAATCGATCGACAAGTACCGGTTGAACTTGTTCCCCTAGCCCAGGGATTTCGCCCGATGATTCGGTTTGCGGAGCTAAAAAAGGTTGCTCGCTTCGGCCTGCTCGGTGCGATCGGCTGTCTGGCCGGTTGCATACTTGGAGTACCGCTGCTGCACTTTGGCTTGCCGGAAGCGACCGCCACCGGCGCGCCGTCGCTGGTCAGCCGTTCCGCCGCGCCGGCCGCGCCGCCCGAATTCAAATCGCGACTGGAGAAGACCGGTGCGAAGACCGGTGCCATCCAAATCTCACTAATTTGGGACGGACCACACGACCTCGACCTGCACTGCTTCGATCCGAACAGCGACGATATTTCCTTCAGTTCTCCCCGCTCGCGTTCCGGCGGTCAGCTAGACGTGGACAGCAACGCCGGCTGCGAAAAAAACACTCGGGATAAGCCGGTCGAAAACATCGTGTGGGACGCGGGCTCGCCCCCCGAGGGGCCGTATCAGGTGTTGGTTCATTTTTTCACGCCCTGCCCGCGAGTCGGCCGCATCGATCCGAACCGGAAGAATTTCGAGACGCCATTTCAGGTCCGGATCTTGGCCGACGGGGAAGAAAAGCTCTTCTCGAATACCGCGACGTACGAAATCGGCCGGAACAATCAGGTTCTCGTTCATAACTTTCGGATCGGGCCCAAGGTCAAGATCGAGGCTCCGGCCGAGGCGACCGTGGTCATCGGCAACTCACTCAAGCTTCCCTTCGAACTCACGCGCGTCAGCACGCCCGGACCCGCGACGGTTACCGCTAATCGACTGCCGACCGGCCTCAAAGCGGAGCCCGTTGTCGTGCCGGAAGGGAAGACGAGCGGAACGATCACGATTACTTCCAGCGGTGCGACGGTCGGGACGGGCGGGATCGAACTGGCGGTGAGTGCCGACGGTAAGACCGCGACCGCGCCCGTGTCGCTGACGTTGGTTGAAGGCGTTCGCTGGTCTTGGCTGGTGATCGTCGTATTGGGTGCGTGGACGGCCCTGCTTGCGAGCGGGCTCACGGCCGCACTCGTGATCGGGCAGAATCTTCACACGGGGCGTAAGTGGAGCGCTGGGGGGTTGCCGATCGCGGCCGCCGGCGCGGCCGCTGCCGGGGCACTGTCCGGAGCCGTGGGGCAAGGGCTGCTCTTCCTCTTTGCGATGGTGTCTCAGTCCTTAGGAGGTGTTGGGTTCTTCGTGGGGTGGTTGCTACTCGGCACCTTGCTCGGCCTCGGCGTCAGCTTCTTCATCCCGAACCTGGATCGCAAGAAAGCGGCACTCGCGGGCCTGGTCGGTGGCGGACTCGGGGCGACGGCGTTTCTCATCGCGTCCCTGGCCGCCGATTGGGTGGGACAGGTGACTGCGGCGGCCGTACTCGGGTTCGCGATCGGTCTGATGGTCGCGCTGGTGGAAGTCGCCTTCCGGCGGGCGTGGCTCGAAGTGCGGTTCGGAGGCGGCGAGCAGATTACCGTGAATCTGGGACCGGAACCCGTGAAAGTCGGCGACGATCGCGGCTGCACGGTCTGGGCCCGTGGGGCACCCGCGGTCGCGCTCCGCTATTGGATTCGCGATGGTCGAGTCGTGTGCGACGATAAGGCCCTGGGGGGTAGTGAACAATTGGTTGGCGACGGGGACCAGCGGCAGGCGGGGCCGGTAACCGTGACGGTTCGGACGGGAACGGGTGGCTTCTCGCCAGCCGCGTCACCGAGGCCCGTGAACGTGGCACCGCGGCCGATTCCAATGACCCCGCGACCCGCTCCACCTCCAACGCCGATGTCGCCTCCGCCGGCTGCGGTTTACAAGCCTCCCGTGCCACCGCCCGCGGCCCCGAGGCCAGCACCGCCGGTGCCGCCAGTCATTGCGATCAAACCTCCGCTGCCCCGTCCGGCACCGCCTATGCCCGTGACCGCTGCGGCGGCGCGGCCGGCACCGCCCGCGCCACCCAAGCCGGTGCTCCCGACTGCGGCGAAGCCGCCCGCGAAACCGCCGGCACCCACCAAACCCATGTCGAGTCCGGCGGCTACCGGGGACAAATGCCCCACACCGAACTGCGGGCGTTCCGCGTCCGGCGCTGCCGGCAAACGCTACTGCATGGTCTGCGACCACTATTTCTAACCCAGCCCCGCCCAACCTCAGGAGTGACCCGATGACCGCCCCCTATTCCGAACCGGCTTCGCGAGCCAAGCCCGCCTGCATCTTCTTCCTGATCGATCAGTCGTACTCCATGCGCGACGGCATCGGTGGGTCGCAGCGACCCAAGGCCGATGCCGTTTCGACCGCCGTCAACAAGCTCATCTCCGAGCTAATTCAGATCTGCGAAAAGGGCGACGACAAGCCCCGGCACTGGTTCGATGTCGGCATGATCGGCTACACCACCGATGCGAATGGCGTTTCCGTGGTCGGATCGGCGTTCGGCGGAGCGCTGGCCGGACAGGACCTGGTCGGCATTCCCGATCTGTTCGACAATCCTCTCGACGTCGAAGTGCGGAAGCGGAAGTCGCAGCAAGACGACGGTACGGGAAACTTGATCACCGTGGAAGAGGATGTGAACTTCCCGATTTGGTACCGCGTCCCGCCGGAAGAGCAGCGTTTCGGGACGCCGACGCGCGGAGCTTTCGAGTATGCCCGCCCGATTCTCGAACAGTGGATCGCGGCTCACGCCGAGAGCTTCCCACCGCTGGTCATTCACCTGACCGATGGCGAACCCACGGACGGCGATCCTAAGGAAACCGCGGCGGCCATTCGGGAATTGGCCACTTCGAACGGCAATGCCCTGGTCGTGAACTGCCACATCTCGTCGAGTAAGTCCGAAGGCGTGTTGTTCCCGACCGATGTCGAGCAGCTACCGGACACGTTTTCCAAGGACCTGTACGAGATGTCGAGCGAGATGCCGGATGCCTTGCGTGCGGCGGCGGAGGTGAAGCAGGTTTCGGCTCCGATGGGTTGCAAGATGATGGCGTTCAACGCCGACTCGGTGAACCTGTTGAAGTTGTTGAGCGTCGGCACCGCGGCCGGCCCCGCCAACATCGCCGAGCGCGCGGCGCACTTGAGGTGAGAGGCCGTTTCGGGTTCGACGACTATTCACGGCACCTTCACCCGGGTTGTCTGCGTCCATGGATTCCGTCTCACCACCGCCGGGTTGTTTGCTCGCCCTCGTGTCCCTCGCCGGACCGATGGCAGCGGACGTGGCGACACCGCTGGGCGAAGTGCCGGCCTCGTTCGCGTCCCGCTACGTTCTCGATCTGCTTCTGGACGGGCTCGTGGCGGCGGGGCCGTTTTCGCAGAACCTCGAAATCGGAGTCTACGGCTACCGCGGAACTCCGACCGGCTTAGCGTTCGAATGGCTGCTCCCGACTCCGGAACCGACCGGGGCCCTTGCTACTTTCGACACCTTGATCGGCATCGAAGTTCCAGGCCGGGCGGCGGGTCAGCCTCGAAAGTGGGTGCGGGGAGCCGAGGCCGAGGGTTCGGCCGAACCGGCCTCGGCGTTGGCCCGCGCACATCGGGTGCTTGCGTGGTGGGCGGCGAAGCATCCGGATGGCCGCCCGCCCGTGTTTGTGCACTGCGCCACGGCGGACGGCGTCAACGGCCAATCGAGGGCCGTCGTCCGCGCCATCAAAGCGCTCTCGGTTCCGGCAGGATCAGCGCGAGTGGTGGAATGGACGTTCGCGCCCGGGGCGGATGCGGGCTTTCCTTCGGATGACGTCTGGAACATGCTCTTCGATACCGCCGAGCCGCGTTCGTCCGTCGAACTGGCGACCGAGCCGTCCTTCGCGGTGGAACGAACTTTCTGGTCGCAGAAACGCGGTAACGACCCGGGGATGTGGGAAGATGCTTACGCGGTGAACGAGAGCGGAACCGTCGCGGTCGTGTGCGACGGGGCAAGCGATGGCATCTTCTGCCGCGACTGGGCTGCTCGCATGGCGGCCCGATTCGTCACCGATCGGCCCGACCTGAGCGATCGGACCGCTGTCGGAGCTTGGGTGACGGCCGCGCGAAACGACTGGCGAGCCGCGATAAACTATCCGGGGCTCCGCTGGAGCCAACAGAATAAGGTCAATGAGACGGGAGCATCCGCGACGCTGATCGGGCTCGAGATCGGTGCATCCCGGAAAGACGGCGACCGCGTCTGGCGTGCGACCGCCGTCGGCGATGCTTGCCTCGTCCACGTTCGCTCCCCCACGGAGTGGCTTGCGTTTCCACTCACTGCCGCGGATCAGTTCAATTCCGCGCCGACGTTGCTGCGGACGAAGTTGGGAATGGTCGCTCCCCACGCAACGTTTGCCGGGGGAATTTGCCGGGCGGGCGACCTGTTCCTTCTCGCGACCGATGCGGTGGCCGGTAAGCTCCTTGCGGATGCGGCCGAAAAAGAGATCGACTGGGAAGGTTTTGCATCGATGTCGCCGGAAGCTTGGCTGGCCGAGTTCGACGAGTTCCGCGACGGCGGGAAGATGGTCAACGACGATTGCACGCTGCTCGTGCTTCGGGTCGCGCCGGGCGTTCCGGCCGAACCCATCGCGATGACGGAGAATGATCAGACCCAGGGCGGGGTCAACACACCTGTGGGAGAATACTCCGATGCTGGTCGTTCGTAGTCTGGCTGCGATGGCGTTTTTCGCCTTCGTTGCCGCGCAAACCCCCGTTCTCGCGCAGGACGCCGATTCGGACGCCAAGAAGGCCATCGCCATTCAAGCCAAATGTGCCGGAGCCAAAGAGGCTTCCCCCCTCCGCCGACTCCGCGTTGAGAAAATCAAAGTCGAAGACAAGACCGTGAACGTAACTGGCGTGTTCTTGCGCAGCGGCCTGGGAAAGATCGACGCCGAAGACGTGGCTCTGAACAACGAACTCACCCCGATCTGCGAAGCGGTACTCGGGCAAAAGGAACTGTCCCTCAAGCTGGAAAAGCTGACGTTCATCGCTCCCAAGGATTTGCCGCACCTCGATCTTCAGAAACTCGCGAATACCGAGGGCCGGGACGAGGTCCTGCTCGAACCGTTCGCCTTCGACGAGACGGGGAAGGCCATTCTCAATGCCCGCGTTGGCACGACGGCCGACAAACGTTGGCTGATGGATGCCGCCAAGAAACTGTCGACCGAGAGCACCAAGAAACTCGCCACCTCTTGGCCGCCTCAGGACAAGGTGCAAGTCGTCGAAGTCTGGAAGCTCGGTCGCGGCCCACTTCAAAAGGTACTGGCGGCCGACGTTGGGAACCTGTCTCGGGTCCGCGTCGAGCGGGTTCGCTATGAATGGGCGATCGTGGCCGACGAAGCCGGCGATCAACTCACCCGACGAGTGGCGATCTCGGGCCTTTATCTCGAGTCTCCCCTCAAGAAGGAAGCCTTCTCCAGCATCGTCGAAAAGCTTTGGCCCGAACTCCCCTGGGATACGGCACCGAAGTTGACGGTCGATCCCTCCGGGGCCATCGGCGAGGGCGTCGAGGTGCCAGAAAGCGAATTGGTCAAAGCACTCCGCACCGCCATAGCCGATCAACCGTCGCTGGATGGCGTCCGAATCGACCCCAAGATGTCGTTCGATGGGGAAGGCCGCTTGCTGCTCGCCGGGATCATCCCCCAGCAAGAAAACAAGTTCGCGACGGAACTCGCTTCCGCCGTGAGTAAGATTGCCGAGGAGGCGGGTAAGGTTCCCGGTCGGGAAGGCGGGCTGACGTATGCGCGAGCAACCGGTGGCGGCGTCTCGACCGCCAAGATGCAGTTGATCCAGACGGCTAAGCTCTTGCGCGAAGTCCAGGATTGGGCGGCCCTGGAGGTCGACGATGTCCTGCTTCGCCGCCTCTATTTCAACGCCGACGGCAAGCTCACCCTGCTCGGGCGATTCGCGGAGCCAGGCACCGACAAGCAAGTGCTCAAAAAGTATCAAACGACCGCGGAAACCTACCTTCAGAAGAGCGATCCGGTTGTGGATTTGAAGCCGTTCGAGGCCGGGCTCACGGTGCACCTCCGCAGTCAGGTCGAGAACGATCAAAAGACGTGGGCGGGCGTGTTGCTGGAACGCGGCTACTTCTCCCCCGAGGGTGCCTACGGAATCCGCGGGCTCGCCGACCGAGGCGACCAACCCGAGATTCTGAGCAAAATCATCAAGGCGGAGTCGAAGAATCCCCGCTGGGCCGGATACTTCGACGCCGCGCCGAACGTCGTCGATATGAAGGTGATGCCCCTGGCTCCGATGTTGGCCCGCATGCAGCGAGTCTGCCCGGGTTACCCCGCCTTCGACCATCTCGAATTGATCGGAGTCGTGCAGCATCCCAAGGACGGGCTGGTGCTGTCCGTGAACGCCTATACCAGTTCGAGCACGGAGTTGGCCGCACTGACGGCCGACTGGTTGTTGAAGCGCCATCCGGATTGGAAGCGGCGCGCCAAGCCCGGCGTGAAGTTCAAAACGACCGTGGAATCCGAAACGAGCGATGAGAGCCGCTGGTTGAGCCCGTTCCTGGCGGCAGAAGCTTTGGCCAAAGAGAAAATGCCCCAGGCGAGATTGAACCTGGCTTCCGCGACCCGCCACTTTCCGGATTCGTCCGCGACTTGGTATCTCTCCGCGCTCTATCACAGCTCGCTTGCAGGCGATCAGGAACTCGTTCGGCGCGACCTTTATCGGGTCATCCAGATCGAGGGGCAGCTCCTGCCATCGCGCGACGTGTACCGGAACGACGCGCGGTCGAGCCGATTCGATCTGGCGGAGAAGGTCCACGGTCCCGAGCGGGCCTCGGTCGAAGTGTTGGAACCGTGGCTGCGACGGGAAATGCGCGACGGCCGGCAGCAGATTCAACTGGTGGCCGAGCCGGATGTGGTGTTGGCCAAGTAGTCGAATTTCCCAGCGGGCGAGGACCCACCTCGCCCGCCTCTCGTCGGGAGGAGAAATTCCATGTCGCACGGACCGGCGCTCAAGTGGGCCACCGATCTCGGTTTGGCCCTCGGGCTCGTGGGGGCATTGATCGTGGTCGCGGCAATCGAGCCTCGACCCACGCCGCCAGCCCCACCGGCCGAGCTATCGATCGCGGCCGCTTCTCCCTCAACCGACAACGAGATTCCGCCGTTGCCACCGCTCGAGCTTTCCTTTGCCAGCGCGGTCGCGGACAAGGAACTTCCGCCGCTTCCGCCTCCGCCTCCGCCGCCCCCCCCACCGCCTCGGGAAGAATTGCCGCTGCCGTTCCAGGACAAGGTCGATTCGAAGAAGTTAATCAGCGTGGGGTTCACGCGATTAGGAACGTACGGGCTCGTTCGGATGGGTCCGACGGAGAAGGAGGATAAACGACTGACATTCGAGCAACACGGGCGTACCAATCAAAGCGCAGTGATGATCGATGGAAACGTGGTGCTCCCCTTCTTCCACCCCGAGCATGGCCGCGTCGTAAAGGATCTCGTCACGGAAGGCAAAATCGAAGCGATCACCTCCGACAAGCTGAAAGGTGACAAGAAGGAGGAGGCGAACCTGCTCACCAGCGACGGCCCCTACATCATCCAATGGGAAGCGGGTGGCGTGCGGTTCGAACAACGCGTGGAGTATGAGGCCGGGTTGGTGTCGCGGAAGATCGATACGCTTCGGATCCGATATACGCTGACGAACGTCGATACGCGACCGCGGAAGGCCGGGATGCGCCTCATGGTCGACACGTTCATTGGCTCGAACGACGAAGTACCGTTCTTCGTGCCCGGACAAAAAAATGTCATCGACAAACCGACTGCTTTCACCGTTAAGGCGAAAAACATACCGGAGTACATCCTCGCGCTGGAGCGAAACGATCTGAGTGACCCCACGATGACGGTCGTTCAAATCGGACTGGCTCAGGGTCCGCCTGCCGAACGGCCGGATGCAGTCATTCTCTCGCAGTGGCCTGGGGATCGATCGGCGGCCAGCCGCAATCCCGATAATCCGTTTGCCGCTGTCCAGTGGTTATTCTTCCGATGGGACTACCCACTTGCGAAATCGTTCGACAAAGACTCGGCACTCTCGCTCGTCTACTTGCCAACGACAATTGCTCCGGGGAAGCAGCGGGTGTTTGAATACACCTACGGACTCGGTTCCCTGGCCGGCGCAAATCCCGAACTCAGTCTCTACCCCTATGGACCGTTCGTTCCCGGTAAGCCCTTTCGCCTCTCGGCATTCGTCAAGAACGCCAAGCCCGGGCAAACCGTCACACTCGCCCTTCCGCCCGGCTTCGCATTGGACCAGGGCGAACCCGAGACGAAACCAGTCGAGCTTCAGAGCGGAGTCGAGGTCACCAAGGTGGACTGGCTCGTGACGCCGGCCGCCGAGTTCGGGGGCAAGGCGGAGCTTCAAGCGACTCTGACGGGTGCCGCGAATCCCGCGAAACAAACCATTTTCGTCCCCAACCCGTGGCCAGCACTTCAGCCTGTGGTCGTCACCGGGAAGCCAGTCGCGGGCGGCGTCGTGCGGGTCACGACCGCCGTGTTCAACGCGAAGGCCGACACGACCGTCACGCTGGCGCTACCCCCTGGCGCAACCTTCGAAGCCGGTTCGACCGCGACCCAACCGACGACGTCGGGTTCCGTGGCACAGGCGACGTGGCTCGTCCGCCTCCCGCCCGATGCGAAGGGGAACCTGCCGGTGACCGTGAAGATGGCGAACCCAGACGCTTCCGCGGCCGGCGTCATCGCGATCCCACCGACCGTGCCCACACTCGTCGACGTCAAAGTGGATGGACTCCTCCAGGCCGGTGGGAAGCTCCGCATCATCGCGCAGATCGCGGACGCCGACGCCTCGGGCTCCGTCGAAGTCAAGCTCCCGAAGGGCGTGGTTCTGGTCGGCGATGAGAAGGCCTCCAAGCCGACACCGGCGGGCCGCCAGAAACAAGTATTCTGGATTGCACGCGTCGATGCCGGCCGGGTGGGTCCGGCGAACTTTACCGTGCGCCTGCTTCCCAATGGAGCAGCATCGTCAAAGCAAGTCGAACTCGTCCCTGCCACCCCCGTTCTGAGCTTCCAACTGGCGAAGGCGGCCCCGGCCGCTCCAAGCAAGCCGTTCTGGGTCGTCGCGCGAGTCCAGAACCCCGGTGACGCCACCAAGGCCACACTGACACTGCCCGGGGGATTTGCTTTTGCGGGCGGTTCCATTGCCGAGATTGTCATGGAGAAAAAGACAACCGCGGATGTAACCTACACACAGGCCGCCTGGCTCGTCCGGCTCGATTCCTACACCGAATCTCAAGTCGAACTCAAGGTGTCCGTTCCCGGAGTAGGAACGCAGTCGATCGAGGTGAAGTGCGAACGGGGCAGCGTGATTCGTTAATGGAGGAGCCAGAGTGTCGTTCGCCCGTCAGGTTTATATTGCGGCAATCCTTGCGGGGTGGGCGGCCCTCGTGGGGTGGGTCGCCTGCGAATTCGTGATCCTGCCGCTGTCCGCCGGCGCGGCCTGGGAAGCCATTCCCAGCGCGGGCATTGTTGGAGCCATGATCGGGGTTGGAGTCGGGGCGGCCGCAGGGCTCGCCGGCGGCGGCTGGAAGCAGACCTCGAACCGTGCCGGAGCCGGGCTCATCGGCGGCTTGCTCGGCGGCTTGCTCGGAGGGCTAATCGGTCAAGGCCTGTATCGGCTCGGGTTGCCCCATTGGCTCGGGTGGACGGTGATCGGACTCGGCATCGGCGGAACCGATGGCCTCTTCAGCCGCGACTCGCGAAGGCTGCGAAATGGCTTGATCGGCGGGTTGCTTGGGGGTCTGGTCGGAGGGTTGATTTTTCGCGGGCTCGGAACGATGCTCACCGGGGGAACCGGAATGACGGCGCGGGCCGTCGGCTTCGTCGCCATCGGTGTCGCCATCGGAACCATGGTCGGCCTCGTCCAGGTTCTACTTCGGAATGCCTGGTTGACGGTGGTCGATGGGAACGGGGCGGGGCGTCAACTCATCCTGGCAGGAGTCTCGACTCCGCTCGGCACCTCCCCCGAAGCGGGACTGGTAATTGCGGATGCCGGTGTCGCGGAATATCACGCGGCTCTCGTTCCCACCTCGAGCGGGTATGAAGTCGAGGATCGGGGATCGCCGTTGGGAACCGCTGTGAATGGCCGACTCGTTGCAGGCCGGTCGCGGCTCGTCAACGGGGATGTGATCCGCATCGGATCCACCTACCTGCGCTTCAACACGGCCGCTCAATCCGATGCCGACGAGGGTGAGCCGATTCCCACATCGCAGCAGTCTTCTCCGCCGGTGAGGGAGCAGCCGATTCCGCCGGCCACGCGAACTTCGGTTGCGGCACCTCCACCTCCGGCCGCGCCCAAGCTGAAGGTGGTGCCACCGGCTGCGGTACCGCGATCGCCGGCCAATCCCATCCCGCCGAAGCCGGCGGCCGCGCCCGCCAAAGCGCCGGCCAAAGCCTTACACAAATGTCCCGAGTGTGGGGAAGGCGTCGAGAAACCCGCCGGTGTCTGCCCGCACTGCGGAGCGATGTATTGACCTTCGGCGACCCGAATTCCGCTCCGCAGGAGTGACTACATGAACGCAGTGCGGCCCTGGAAGAAGGTGACGACGTTCGGCCTTCTGGGAGCATTTGGCTGCCTTCTCGGGTGGGCCTTCGGCGAAGGTCTGCTCGCAGCCGGGATGCCGGCGAGCAGCGAGCAGGAAGGCCCTTCGCTCGCATCGCGTCCGGAAGCACCGCCTCCGCCGCCAGCCCCAAAAGCGGACCGCGGCGTCGCGCCTCCCAGCCCCGCTGCGCTAGACACAGCGTCAAGGGCCGTCCTGCCACCCAGCCCCCAGGCTCCGGTCGTCGGCAAGCGCGAGCCGCCGCAGCCGCTCCCCGAAGACGTTCAGAAGCTCCTCGACGCGGCGGGTGGGAAGTCTGGCGAGTTGCAATTCACCCTCGTTTGGAGCAACCGGAACGACCTCGATCTGCATTGCGTCGATCCCAACGGAGTGCAAATCTCTTTCGCCATGAAAAAGGCCGAGAAGTCGGGCGGCCATCTCGACGTGGATCGCAACGTCAACGGAGAAACTTCGACCCCGATCGAGAACATCTACTTTCCCACCGGCACTCCTCCTGGAGAGTACGCCGTGTACGTCGATTACTACGGCCGAAACCTGTTTTCACCCGATGCCACGGCGTACAAGCTCCACACCCTCATCGCCAATCAACGTCGCACGTTCGAGGGCACGCTGAGGTATGGCGACGCCATGAAGTTGGTTCACAAGTTCACGCTCTCCGGGGAGCGCATCGCCGCGCCGTCGGAAGTGATCGTCTATCGAGGCGGCAAGAACAAGTTCAAAATTCAGGTCGCACGCGATCCCAGCAACAAGGATCCCATCAAGCTGACGTTCGAGGGTGCCGCACCGGGTGTCAAGGTGCCTGCCGATGCGACGATTTCGGACGACCGGGACTTCACGGAAATCGAGGTCGCCGCCGAAGCGGATGCCAAGGTAGAGGCCTCGAAGATCAAGGTTTTGGCCGAGAGCAAGAGCGGCAAGCTGGCGACGTCACTGCAGATCGCCGTGAAGTTGCCGCCGCCCGCTATCCACATCGCCGGGCCGTCTGAAGTCATCCTCTTCCCCGGCGGCAAGAACAAGTTCCAGGTTCGACTGGAGCGGCAGAATAGCGATCAGCCGGTCCGGATCAGCGTGGTCGGAGATTCCTCGGGCCTGACCTTGCCTGCGGGAGTCACGGTGCCGGGCACGAAGAACGAAGCGGAGTTCGAGGTCGCGGCAGACCCGAAGAGTGCGGCCGGCAGCCGGAACGTCCGTATTCTCGCGGAATCGGTGCATGGCAAAGTCGAACAGGAATGCCGGCTCACGGTTCAGATTCCGGCTGCTACCCTCCAAGTCGCGGCCGCGCCGAAGATCGGACTCCAGGCCGGTGGAAGCAACGTCCTGCCGATCCGCATTGCCCGCGACTGGTTCGATGGTCCCGTCGTGGTCCGGACTGTGTTGCCATCCGGGATCACTACGACCGAGGCGACGATTCCCGCGGGCCGCGACGAAGGCGAGCTGACCCTCAGCGCCGCCGAGACCGCTGCGCTCGGGACATTCCCCATCAAGCTGACTGCCGAGGGAGGCGGAGCAAAAGGCGAGGGAAGCGCGATTCTCGAACTGGTGCCGGTGCCGCTGCCCCCCGCTGCGAAGGCGACTTGGTCGTGGCGGCTCGTACTGGTGATCGGCCTGTGGACATCCCTGCTGGCGACCGGGCTCTCCCTGGCTTTGGTCGTCGGGCAGAACCGCCATCTGGGGCGACCCTGGCTTTCGGGGCGCGAAGCCGGCGTGATCCTCGTGGGCGGTGGGTTTGCCGGATTCTTTGCCGGAGGAATCGGGCAGGCACTCTTCAGCCTGATGGCAGTCAGCGGTGTGATGCCCGAAATCGGGTTCCTCGCCGGCTGGCTTTTGCTCGGCGGCCTCCTCGGCCGAGGCGTCGGCTTCTTCATCCCGAACCTCGATCCCTGGCGCTCGACCTTCGCGGGAATCCTCGGCGGGCTGCTCGGAGCCGGTGCGTTCATCCTCATTTCGAAGTTCGGGAACGTGCCGGGTCGGATCGTCGGCGCCGCCCTGCTCGGATTCTGCATTGGGATGATGGTCGCTCTCGTGGAACTGGCCTTTCGGCGAGCGTGGTTGGAAGTGCGGTTCGGCGGCGGCGAGACGATCACCGTGAACCTCGGTCCCGAACCGGTGAAAGTGGGCGGCGACGGTCGGCAGTGTGCCGTGTGGGCGCGCGGAGCCGAGGCGGTCGCCCTGCGGTATTGGCTGCGCGATGGTCGCGTGGTGTGCGATGTCGCGGGCCAGGGCGAGCGGCCCGCCGCGAACGGCGACCGGAAACAGGCCGGTTCCGTGGAAGTGATCGTACGCAGGGCCAGCACGGGAGTACCGGTCGTTCCCCAACCGGTACTTTCTCACTTCGACGACGACGAGGATCCGCCGCTGCCTCCTCCGAAACCGGTTTCGCGGGCCGTTCCTCCGCGATCGAAGGCGATCTCGCCGCCGGTTGCACGACCGATTGCGCCGCCGCCGCCTCGGCCGGTGGCTCCTTCGGCGGCCCGGCCCAGCGCTTCACCGCCTCCGTCCAAGGCCGTTCCGCCACCGGCTGCTCGGTCGGCGTTCACGTGCCCCGAGTGCCGAGCGGGGATGGAGAAAGCACACGGCGTCTGTCCGAATTGTGGAGCCATGAACTGAGGATCGCGATGAACAGCAACTTTCTTTCCGCTCTTCCGAAACCGGTTCGCTTCGGCTTGTTCGGGGCCGTGGGCGGGCTGCTGGGCGCACTCTTGTTCGGTGAATTGCTCTGGTGGTTGCTCGAACCCCCGCCTCCGCCGGCTCCCGCGCCGCCGCCGCCGAGCCTGGCAGTCTCCGTATCGCCCACCGTCGGCGTATATCAAGGAGGGAAGAATAAGTTCTCGCTGAAGTTGAAATCGGAGCGACTGGGAAAAGCGGAGGTCAATGTCGCGTTTACCGGGCAGCCGGCGGGCGTGGTCGTTGAAGCGGTCTCGGGATCGGACCCTGACAATCGCGAGGCCGAAGTATCGGTCTCGAACACCGCTTCGCCGGGGACCCACAAGGTGACGACCACGGCAACGGCGACCGTGAACGGCGAAGCCGTGACGGCCAAAGCCGACGTCGAAATCCGGGTCGACCCGCTGCCGAAGCCGATGGTCGATGTGGTCTTCGTGCTCGACATTACCTCCAGCATGCAAAATGCCATCGATGGGATCCGCGATGGGATCAAGAGCTTCGCGGAAGGTTTGGACCCGAAGCGAATCGACTTCCGCATCGGGCTCATCGCCTACCGCGACGAACTGATCGGGGAACGACCCGAGGTACTCACGTTCGGTCGAGAGAATAAAGAGTACTTCACGACCGATGCGGAGGAGTTCAAACGTAAAGTCTCGCGGCTGATCGCGAACGGCGGCGGCGACATTCCCGAGAGTACCTTGGACGCGCTCTGCCAGGCGGCTGAGTTCCCGTTTCGACCCAAGTGTACGAAGGTGCTGCTCGTGGTCACCGACGCGCCGCCGCAGATACCGGACAAGCGCATTTCCAGCATGAAAGAGGCCGTGAGCATCCTGAAGCTTCAGCGCATCGATCAAGTTCACCTCGTCGTACCGCCCGACGAAAGGTTCGTGGGCGATGGTAAGCTCCGGAATCTTTACGAACAGCTTTGGGATGGACCCACGGGGCAGTTCTTCGACTTCCAGAAGATCGCAACCGGCCGCGATTCGTTCAACCGGATTCTTCCGGAACTGAGCAAGGTGATCGCCACGGCCGCGGCGGCGTCGCGGGCCACCGACGTTCAACTGTCGGCGGCACCGCCATCGCCCGACCTCCCCGCTACCCAGGGTCTGCAATCGAGCCGGGCCTACGATGCGAGTTTTCAGGGGCGCTTGCTCCTGCTGGCCAGCTTATGGGCGGCGGCGATCGCTGCGGGAATCAGCCTCGCCTTGGCCGCCATGCAGTATCTCTCGTTGAATCGGGTGCCGCCGCCGACCGCCATCTTGCTCGGACTCGCCGGCGGCGCGATCGCCGGGTTGATCGGTGGAGCGATGGGACATGGACTGTTCGCCCTCGCTTCGGGAAGTTCGATTATTGGAGTGCTGTTCCGCGTGATCGGTTGGTCGGTGTTCGGCGCACTGGCGGGTGCCGGGCTCGCCTTCGTCGTTCCCAATCTTCGCAAGGCGCACGGTCTAGTCGGCGGGTTGCTCGGCGGCGCGTTCGGAGCTATCGGATTCCTGCTCGTGACCAAGGTTCTCGGTTCACTCTTCGCGGAACCTGCCCCACGACTCGTCGATACCGCCGGACGGTTAGCCGGTGCGGTCATCCTCGGCTTCTTCATCGGCTTGATGGTGGCGTTGGTGGAAGCCGCCATGCGGCGAGCCTGGTTGGAAGTCCGCTTCAGCGGCGGCGAAACCATCACGGTGAACTTGGGCCCGGAGCCCGTGAAGGTGGGCGGCGATGGTCGGCTGTGCGCGGTGTGGGCGCGCGGAGCAGACCCGGTGGCACTGCGATACTGGCTCCGCGAGGGGCAGGTGGTCTGCGATGTGACGGGTGAGGGCGAACGCACGGCGTCGAACGGGGATCGGCGCCAGGCCGGTGGCGTCGAGGTGATCGTTCGAACGGCGAACACCGCGGCACCCGCACGGAAAGCTTCCGCGCGGCCCCTGAGCCTCGACGACGATGACGACATGCTGCCGCAGTCGCGGCCCGCACCGCCTCCGCCGCCGCGATCGAAGGCGGCCGCGCCGCCGGTTGCACGACCGATTGCGCCGCCGCCACCGCCTCGGCCGGTGGCACCTTCGGCGGCCCGGCCCAGCGCTTCACCACCACCGTCCAAGGCCGTTCCGCCGCCTGCGGCACGGTCGGCTTTCAAGTGTCCCGAGTGCGGAGCGGGCATGGAGAAGGCCCACGGCGTCTGCCCGAGCTGCGGTGCCATGAACTGAGTCGCCAGGAGGATCCGCTCGTGTTTGATAAAGACTCGACCGCGCTCGATCGGGCGAAGGCCGACATTCGGAATCGGGTCGCCTCCGGGGATCTCGTTCCGGAGTACGCCGACGTTCACCCGGAACTCGCGCAAGCGGTGGACGGCACCTTCGCGTCGGACTCGACCGCGGTGAAGAGCGGGACCCCGGCCGACGAATCGTTTGCATTCCTCCGCCCGCCAACGGTCCTCGGCGATCTCGGTCAACTCGGGAAGTATCGGATCGTTCGCAAGTTGGCCCAGGGCGGCATGGGCATCGTGTTCGAGGCCTTTCACACGAACTCCGACCGCGCCGTCGCGGTGAAGGTGATCCGTCCGCCCTATGCCGATCGTCCCGGCGACCGGGCCAGATTCTTGAAGGAAGCCCGGGCGGTGGCCAAACTGGATCACGAGAACGTCCTGACGCTCCACGACGTCGACGAGGACGGGGCGACCTTGTTCCAGGTCATGCCCTTGCTTCGCGGTGAAACTTTGGCGGCTCGCCTGGCCCGGGGTACTCTCGGGGCGGGAGAGATCGTTCGACTGGCCCGGGGCGTCGCAAGCGGGCTCGGGGCGGCTCACGATGCCGGGCTGATTCACCGCGACATCAAGCCCTCGAACATCTGGTTGAAGCCGGACGCGGAGGGCTGGAAGCCGCTCGTGTTCGATTTTGGACTGGTGCTCGATCCTCAGACAACTTCGGACAACGCGATTAAGGGCACTCCCGCCTATATGTCGCCCGAGCAGGCGCAGTCGATCGACCATCCGATGGCGGGCGGGTCCGACCTCTTCAGTCTGGGGATCGTGCTGTACGAGGCGGCGACCGGGAAGAAGGTCTTCGAGCGGGGCAACCCGCTCGCGACGATTCAGGCGACGGCGGGATATGACCCGCCGTCGTTAGCGGCCGCTCGTCCCGACTTGCCGCTCGGCGTGGCCGACTTGATCCACGCACTGCTGGCCAAGAACCCGAGCGATCGGCCGCGTTCGGCCGCCGCCGTGGTGGCCGCTCTGAACCCGACTGGCGGCTCGCGCGAGCCGGCCTCGTGGACGCCTCCACCATCGGACTTCCGGGCCGGCGAACGTTCGCCGCGCGACCGTCGCCGGTGGGCGATCGCGCTCGGAGTGCTGGTGTTCCTCGCGGCGGGATTGGGCATCGGGGCGGCCAGCGGCTTGTTCCGAAGTGAACCTGCCGATCGACCGGCTCACGTGAACGGAATCGACCCCGCGACGCCACTGACGGCGACCGTCGATATGCTTTTCATCACCGGCCCGAACCGGAAGTACTCGGGCTGGCTTCGCGATGCACACACCTTGCCGGCTCGGCCGGGCGACAAGGTGCGGGTTGAGGTTCGGATTTCAGCCAACGCGTTCTGTTACGTTTTTGCAGTCAGTGCTGGGGGGAAAGTGGTGCCGCTTTACCCGTGGACCGACCGCAAATGGGGTAGCCGACCGACCGAGGAGAATCCGGTCCGCACGGTATTTGCTCCACCGGACACGCCGGGCCTGAAACCGAAAGAGTTCAACGTGTGGACGATTACCGCGGCGGAGCGCGGGATGGAGTCGGTGGTGGCGATCCTCCGAACGGAGCGATGGGAACTGCCCGACGAGAAAATCGAGGCGTTATTCGCGGGTTTGGAACCGTACTACGAGCTAGCCAACGAGAAGGCCTTCGTGGCGTTCGACAACGGCGCGATGGTCCGGACCGCCGATCGCACGCGCGATTACGATGGCTCGGACCCGCAGAACGCACCCAACTTACAGATCCAAAATATCATTGCCCGCAAGCTTCAACCCCACGCGGCGTTCACGACCGCAGTCAGTTTCGCGAAGGTGGAAAAATGAGCCACGCCACCCGAGCGGCGATCGTAATCGCGTGCGGCTTGGCGCTGGCGAGCGCAGTCGCAATTGGGCAACCGCCGACCGCGCTCCCCCCAGCAACCGCACAGGCCCTGACGCTGGAAGACTGCGCCAAACTCTATGGCCACCTCACGCTCAACGAGATCAATGGATGGTGGAAGAAGCTTCCCACGACGCAGGCCGAGGCGGAGCAACTGCAGCGAGAAGTGATTGAGGCGATGAAGAAGTTCGACGAGGCCAACACGCTCTTCTCCATCGGACAACCGCAAAAGGCCAAGGAGGCGATGCTCGCCTGCTCGACGGGGCTCTTGAAGGTTTTCAACGAGGATTTCCCGCTGTTGGCAGACTTGAATGGCACGTACGGGGTCATGTTGTCTCAGGCCGGAGACGTAGTCGGGGCGGACGTGGCCTTTCGCAAGCAGCGGGCGAGTATGGAGAAGATCTTTCCCGTCGGCAAATTCCCCGACGGCCACCCGCGGCTCGCCATCGCCCTGACTACCATCGGTACCGGACAGTTCGCACTGGGCCGGCACGCGGCCGCTGAAGCCCTTTTCCGGGATGCCCTTCGGATGTACCGCAAGGTCGGACCGGCGAACCCCAACGGTTCGGATTTGACACTCCTTTTAGGCCAGCTCGCGGCTGCATTGTTCGCCCGGAAAGAGTTCGAAGAGGCTGAGTCGATTGCGCGTGAAGCCCTCAAACGGTGTGAGGCCCATGCTTCCGCTCCCGGCGGTAGCGGTGAGTTTCGAGAACTGTTGGGCAAGGCCAAGAATACTCTCGCATCAGTTCTACAAGCGCGCGGCAAGACGGCCGAGGCCGATCGCCTGCTGGCCGAAGCGACCGAACTTGCGGGTCCGGCGCAGAAGGGGATCTTGCTCGGGAATCAGGCGGTGATTGCCATGCGAAGTGGGGATTTTGCCCTGGCCCTCGTTCGTTCGGAGGAAGCGGTGCGAGCGGTGGAAGCCGCATACCCCGCGAGCCAATATCCGCGCGGCCATCCTCATCTCGTGCAAGTTCTTCCCGTTCGTGGAGAAACTCTCGCGGCATCGGGCGATTGCGCCGCCGCCGAACGCGTGTTCGCTCGCTATCTGGAAATGGTTCGCGCGATCTACCCGGACGACAAATGCCCCGACGGCCATCCCGAACTCGCCAGCGCGTTGAGTGTTTTCGGCTCGCTCCATCTTCGGCTGCCCTCCGCGGACAATCAGGGGTCGGCCGCTCAGTATTTCCGCGATTCCCTCAGCATCTCGCTCGGCCATACGCGCGCTCAAGCGGCTTACTTATCCGAGAGTGCGATGCTGCAACAAATCGATTCGGCAGTGACGTCGGTCGACGGGCTGCTCTCGGTATCCCGACCGTTCGACTCGCGAGACTACTGGTACCTATGGGAGACCAAGGCGGCCGTAATGCGCGTGCTCGATTATCGCCGGCGACTCGCGGTCAAATCGAACGACCCGGCCGTTAAGGGCATCCTGAAGCAACTCACTGCGGTGCGCGAAGAACTCACCACCAGCGCCCTGGCTCCCATTACGAATAGCGCTACTCCGAGCTCGTCATCCGACCTGACTCGCAGGAAGGAGGAACTGGAGTCTCAACTGGCACTTGCCCAGGGGCTTCCCATTCCGCCGCGCACCGGCGTCGGCCCGACGGCCCTGTCGCAAGTTCTGCCCGCGAACGCGGCGTTCGTCGATTTCTGGGTCTATCGCCGGATCGTTCAGGACACCGCGAATTCCGGCAACTCCGGACGGCGATTCGCACCTCAGTATGTCGCGTTCGTCACCACTCGCGATCGCGATGTAGTCCGCGTGGAGCTGGGGCCAACCGACGCGATCGATCGCGAAGTCGATGCCTGGCTAGCCAATATCGTTCGAAAAGTACCCGACCCGATTCTGGAACGTCAGTCCGCCAAGAAGGTGGCCGATTTGGTCTGGAAGCCGCTTCTCGACAAGCTTCCATCGGGGTTGAACGCGCTGTACATTTGTCCCGATGGCTCGATCGGCCGCTTGCCGTTCATCGCCCTTCCGGACTCGACGGGCGAAAAGGTACTGCTCGAACAGATGAAGGTGATCGAAGTTCCGCATGGGCCCGGCCTCCATGCCAGGCTCTCGGCTCCGATTCCTTCCACGCTCACGGGTCCGGTGCTCGCGATCGGCGATGTCGAGTATGGGCCGGGTGCCCTGCCATCGCTTCCGGGCACCGACCAGGAGATTCGAGCGCTAGGGGTGGCCGCCAGCGAGAGCCGCATCGATCCCGTTATCATGCTGACGAAAGCCAACGCCACGTTGAAGGAAGTCAGTGCGCGACTCGAGACCGCGCGGGTCGCCCATTTCGCCACGCATGCATTCGCCAACGGAGTCGACCGAACGCCAGGGAGCATGCCCGCGGACGTCTTGATCCGGAACCCGTTGATCGGCTGTAAGCTCGCCTTGACCGGTGCGAATTCGGGGATTGCCTTGGAGGGCGAAGCGATCGCTGGGCTTCGGCTCAACGACCTCGATCTGGCGGTACTCTCGGCCTGCAACACGGCCCGCGGAGTGACTTTCTCCGGCGAAGGGGTCTATGCCCTCCGGCGAGCGTTTCACACTGCGGGCTGCCGGGCGGTGGTCGCATCGTTGTGGTCCGTCGACGACCTCTCGACCGCAGCCTTGATGACTCTGTTCTACCATCATCTTTGGGTGGACCGCATGGCCCCCGAGGATGCCTTGTGGAACGCTCAGAAAGAGCTTTACCAGAATCCGGGCAATATCCTGGCCTGGGCGGAACGCAAGCGCGGCGAGACGGCAATTTTACTCCCAGAACCTCCGGCCGTCGTTCGCGAGAGTTTGCCGCGCAAATGGGCCGGCTTTCAGATTTCGATGCAGAAGTGATCGCGTCGCGACTTGCTAAAACGTTCACTGACTCCAACGGAGACACTCTCATGATGACCGTGCGATGTCCGGAATGCCAAACCCCGCGGATGGTCTCCGACGCCATGAAAGGCACGGCGCTGACCTGCACGAAGTGTGGGACCGCGCTGCCGAAAACGGGAGCCGCCGCACCCCGTACTCCCAGTGCGGCACCACCCGCCGCGGCCACACCCCATCCTCTTCCGCCCAACCCAATAGAAGCGGCCACTCGGCTTCCCACACCGAAACCGAAGGCCCCTGCACCACCCCGAAAGGTTTCGTTCAGGCCAGCGGGGTCCGACAACATCGCGAAAGCCACGGAGTGGATCAAGAAGAGGAAGGTACTCGTTGGGGCTGCCGTTGGAGCCGCGCTTCTCGTCCTAATCGTGGTAGCGATCGCTGCGAGCGGGAGTGGAACGCCGAAGCACGATCCGGCGCTCGAGGAAGCCAATGCTAAACCCGAGACGCCATCGCAACTCAAGGTCAATCCCGAGTTGTCGTTCCCGGACCTGGTCGAGAAGTGCGAGCCCTCGGTCGCTCGGGTTCGCAACCGCACCGGCACGGGATCGGGATTCGTCATCCGCCCCGGCATCGTCGTCACCAATGCCCACGTCATCGCCGATGACCTGATCGAATCGCTGGTGGTGACGTTTCCCTCGGCTCGGGAGGGTCGCGACCACAAGTACCCGGCAAAGTTGCTTTACCAAGACCACAAGCGGGATCTTGCGATTCTGAAAGTGACGGCCTCCGTCATCCCTCTGGCGCTCGCCACTCAGGAGATTCGTAAGGGCGAAAAGGTCTACGTGATCGGGTCGCCGGGTGCCGGGTCGGACGTTTCCTCGAACGCCGCGACGCAGGGTGCATTGAGTAACAACGATCTCCAACTCAACGAGATGCAGTACTACCAAACCGATGCGGCGATCAACGGGGGAAATTCCGGCGGGCCGGTGTTCAACTCGCGCGGCGAAGTGATCGGCGTGGCCGTCGCCAAGCTGAAAGGGAAGGAAGGGATGAACTTGGCGATCCCTTGGGAGGCTGTGAAAGTCGCGGTGGACAAGGCGATTCAGGGAACCCCAGCCGATCAAGATCGCGTGTCTGCCGAGCACAACCTCACCGAGGTCACCGAGCGATTGTTGGTGACCAGTGCGGCCTACTACACGGCTCTCGACAAGATCGAGGATGCCTTGATCGAGGGGTTCAATCGCAAGCAAGAGTTGACGCCAATCTTGCGCTCCGCGAAAAGCCAATACGGCGGGTTGCTGGAAGCCGATCGGCAGACTCATTTCGAACCCATCGCGGACATCTTCGCCAACACACTCTCGAATCGCGACCTCGCCGATACGCATCGCGGCGACAAGGATATCCAAGCACTCCGCGATCTCTACATCGAGATGAAGGGCACGTTCGATGCTCCGCCGGGCACGCTGGAACAGATGCGGGCCCGACGGAAGGATTACGGGGATCGATTCAACGCAATTGCCGAACGCTTGAAGCTGAAGCTCGGAATCGATCCCAAGGGCCGGTACGGCCAGTCCATCACCCTGAACAAGCTGGGTGCCCGCTAGTCTTTTCTCGAATCACGGTGAGCCGTTGACGGCACTCTTGATTGCTTTTGAAAGGCCAGCGTCGGGCGTCTCGCCGAGTGCGGCCGCGAGTAGGCGTGCCGCCTTCGCGCGATCCGCGGGTTCCCCAGTCCGAGTGAGTGGATCGAAATACGCGATCAATGCCAGCCGGGTCGCCTTCTGGCCGTAGGCCTTTTGCATGGAGGCTACGGCATTCGCGAGATCGTCTTCCTTCATGGACAACGGCGGCTGGAGAGCCTCCTGCGTTTTCAGCCCGATCAAAGGGATGGGATTGCTTTCGAGCGCGAGGAACTTCGCCACGGAAGCCAGTCGTTTGTCTCCTTGCTTGTCCGCCAGTTTTCGCTGCTCTGCGAGCCACTCGGCGTTCTTGTCCGGATCTTGGCCCGACAGTTCCTTGAGAGCGAAGCGAATCGCGTTCTGATAGGGGCTATCTTGGGGCGGAGTGAGGACCGGTTCGGCGTTCTCCCGGCGAATGGCCACGAAATAGTCGAACCGCTGATGTGCCGGCCAGTGCCCGGGGTTGAGTACCGGTTGCTGCAAGGAGAAGTCTTGCTGCAGGTAGGTGATCTCGGCCGCTACCGATTCCTTGCTACTGCTGTAGTAAGCGTTGGGCGGTGGTAGTGCGCTATCCGGATCGGGGACCGCGCCGCGAACCAAGTCCGAGGCGTTGAGGGAAGGCGTGTGGCAGAGAATGCAGTTGCGAAGGTGATTGACGCGAACGAGTGACTGTCGAAAGGTGCCGCCATTCTTGTTGGGCAGTTGCACGCGGAACGGGGCATCCGGGTCCGGCTGGCCGTACGCCGCCGCGAGTTGAGGGATCGCATCTTGGCACTTCAAGGCCACCAATGCCTCGCTGGCATGCTCGGCGGTTCGCGGCCAGGGATACTGCATGTGCTGGGATAACAATCGCGAGACCTCTTTGCCATCGCGCTCGCGAAGCGCGTTGATTGCCGCGGCGCGGTTGCCCGCATCGGTGTCGAAGACCGCCCATTTCACCAGCGCTTCGGTCGCTTCCGGTCCTTCTTGTTTGCGGAGCAGTTCGCAACTCATCCGGCGCACTTCGTGGTTCTCCGCCTGCAGCATCTGCACGACGCAGGGCACGGCTTCGGGGGAGGCCCACTGCCCCTTGTCCCGGTTCCGGAACGCGCCCTTCTTTTCGCTGATGAGGGTCGCGAAGAGATCGTCGGTGTTGGGGCGATTGTCGTCGCGTGCGGGAAGGCAAGTTTGGATCGCATCGCGAAGTTGCCGCGACATGGTGTTCATCGCCTGAGCTTTGTTTTTGGGGAGGACCGAATCCAGCCCCATCCGAAACGGGAGCCCGGCGAGGTCGGATCGCCCCGCCGTCACATACATCGATCCGGGATAGATCTGCTTGTTGGCTTTCATTCTCTTGGCATGGGCCAGGAGGTCTGCCGGTGCCGTCGGCCAGCGATTGTCGCCGAGCGAGACTTCATAGGCGGCCAGCAATCCCTTCTCCAGGTCGGCATTCGTTCGAAGGTCGATCCGCTTGGGAAGCGAGTAAATCGCGAACCCACGAGAATCCAAACGGGGTGGTGCCGGTGCCGGTGTCGGTTCGTTCTCGAGCTTGGCCGGGCTCGCTGGCTTGTCGATTGCCGTTGCGGGGAGGCCCGGTGGTGTCGCGGCTGCCACTTCCACAACGGGTCGGGGTTCGGGAGCCAGTTCGGGCGTCGGCTTGATGGCGACCGCGTCCTTCGGCGGAAGCAGCGGTCTCGAGATAGGAGGGCTGGCATCGGAAGCAGTTGGCTTCGGAGTCAGGACAGGTTGCGCCGCCACGGCGACTTTAACCGGCGGAGGTGAGATCGTGTCCGTCGGCTTGTCCTCCGCGGCCTTCGGCGTTGCAGCGACCTCCGGTTCGGATTTCTGCATTTGCATGAAGGCGACGCCAGCCACCGCGGCAAGAACCAATACGAGCGAAGCCAGACCCGCGGCGATCAGCTTGCCGCTGCCGCGATGTTCTGAAGGTGTCGTCGCTTCCGATAAAGGGAATGGTCGGTCGCGCTCGGAGGTCGGAACAGTACGTCGAGCGGGAGGTGCAACAGCCTGCGGTGGTGCGACTGTTCGGGCCACGGGATTCGCGATTGGCCGTGAGGCTGCTGGTGCAACGGGAGGCTTCGCGGCGGAGGTCGGGGTTAGGATCTCGGCAGCCCGCACCGGTACCATCCGACCCGACTTCAAACACATCACGGACAGGCCGATGTCATCCTTCGTGACTGATATCGGCAGCTTGCAGCACGGGCAGAGAATGTGTGCCGACATCGGTAAGACTCCAATAAGCCGGGTGATCGATTCCACGTACAAACAAACGGTAAAGGTTCGTCGGGCGGATTGCAACAAAATTTGTCTCGCGAAAGACTTGGGAAAGACTCTTTCGCAGGTCGCGGCTTCGCGGTACACTTCGTTGAAAGTGTTCATCCCTGGCGGAGGTGCCCCATGATTCGACCCACCGTGTTCCTGCTCTTCGCATCGCTGCTGGTGCGTTTTTCCCAGGAGGCGCCCGCCGCTCCTCCCGACCCACCCGCCAAAGGCGATGCAAAGAGAGCCGATGGTTTCGCCGGACGAACGAAGGAGGGGAAGTCGCGGCTCCTCAAGGAATTCGGCGGCAGCGCCGAGGGCGAGGAAGCCGTGATGCTCGGGCTCGCCTGGCTCACGCAAATGCAGAAGCCCGAGGGCAACTGGGTCTACGACGCTCCCGGATTCTTCGCCCAAGACCATGCGGCAGCAACTGGCATGGCGATACTCGCCTTCCTCGGCGCGGGGCAATCCCACAAAGAGGGACGCTACAAGCAGACCGTGCAGGCCGGGGTGGACTGGCTTGCGAACAACGTCGAGACGGACCAGGGCGGCAACCGCGGGAAGTTCAAGACCATCTCCACCATGTACTCTCAGGGCATCGCGACGCTCGCGCTGGTCGAGGCCTATGGGATGACCCACGATCCCAAGCTCAAGCAAGCGGCCCAGGCCGCCATCGATTACATCCAAAAGGGGCAGGGGCCAAACGGGAGTTGGGGGTATGATGCGGGCTCCGCTGGCGACACGTCCATCGTCGGTTGGCAACTCCAGGCGCTCCACGCCGCCATGCTCACTCAGGATCTCGTGGTGGACGACAAGGTGATCAAGAAAGCGATCGCGTTTCTGAACTACGTGAGTACTGGGCAGACCAAGGCGGTGTACGGATATAACGATCCGGGACAGGCACTCGATGGGGTCGCTCGGGCCGCGACATCGCTCTCCGCGATCGGCCTGCTGTGCCGCTACTACGTGGATGGCTGGCGAAGCGAACACGCGGGCTTCGCCGAAGGATCGAAAGGGCTGATGAAGGGCGCGGTTGCCGGGCGCTCGGGCGGCACTCTAACCAATCTTTACTATTTCTACTACGCAACGCAGGTCGTCCGCTTCTATGGAGGCGAAGAGTGGAAGACGTGGAACGAAGGCCCTCCCGGCTCCGACGGTAAACGCAAAGGTGGCTTGTCCGATTGGCTCCTCAGCCTTCAGGATCGCACATCGACCCATCGAGGAAGCTGGGCACCCGAGGAAGATGCCCTCGGCAGGATCGGACAATGTTGTGGGCGACTGGGCACCACGTGCATGTGCTTGCTGACGTTGCAGGTTTACTATCGCTATGCTCCCGAAGACAAGAACCCGCAGAAGAAGTGAACGTTCGTCTCGTTGCGGAGGAGCCCCAATGGTTCGACTCGTTGCATTTCTGCTCACCATCGGCCTCACGGTCCTCATGTCGTCGTCGACGGCGGCACCTCACGATCCACCGACTAAGGGCGATGCGAAGAAAGTCGATGGTTTCGCAGGACGGACGAAGGAGGGGAAGTCGCGGCTCCTCAAGGAATTCGGCGGTAGCCCCGAGGGTGAGGAAGCCGTGATGCTCGGCCTCGCCTGGCTCACGCAGATGCAGAAGTCGAAGGGCAACTGGGAATACGACACCAGGATTGCCCCCTTGGCCGCAGACCACGCGGCGGCGAGCGGCATGGCGGTGCTCGCTTTCCTCGGCGCGGGCCAATCCCACAAAGAGGGCCGGTACAAACAAACCGTTCAAGCGGGGCTGGACTGGCTCGTGAATAACGTCCAATTGGACCAAGGCCGCGACCGCGGGAAGTTCAACACCATTTTCAACATGTACTCTCAGGGCATCGCCACTCTAGCACTGGTCGAGGCGTATGGGATGACCCACGATCCCAAGCTCAAGCCGGCGGCCCAGGCGGCGATCGATTACATCCAAAGGGGACAAGCGGCGAACGGCAGTTGGGGTTATACCGCCGGCCAGACGGGCGACACTTCCATCGTCGGCTGGCAGATTCAGGCTCTCCACGCCGCTAAGCTCACGCAGGATCTCGTGGTGGACGATAAGGTGATCGAAAAGGCCATCAAGTTTCTGGATTACGTAAGTACCGGGCAGAACAAGGCAGTGTATGGGTACGTCCAGCCGGGAGTGTCACCATTGGATTTTGGAGTTGCTCAAGCCGCGACCTCGCTCTCCGCGATCGGCTTGCTGTGCCGATACTACGTGGATGGCTGGCGAAGCGCGCACGCGGGGTTTGCCGAGGGATCGAAAGGGCTGATGAAGGCTGCGGTCGCCGGGCGTCCCCGCGGGGGCCTCCAGAACCTTTACTATTTCTACTACGCGACACAGGTCGTCCGCTTCTATGGAGGCGAGGAATGGAAGACGTGGAACGAAGGGCCGCTCGGCACCGACGGCAAACGCAAGGGCGGCTTATCGGACTGGCTCTTGAGCCTCCAGGATCGCACCCCGACCAATCGTGGAAGCTGGGCACCCGAAGGAGGATTTTTGGGAACCCATTGCGGCCGGCTCGGCACCACTTGCATGTGCTTGCTCACCTTGCAAGTCTATTACCGCTACGCTCCCGAAGACCAAAACCCTCAGAAGCCGTGACGTCAGTAGGTCTCATCGCAAATCATGCAGTAACGCTGGCCGGGCTTTCCCGTGGCGACGCGGCCGCAACCCGGACAGGCATCCGCTTTCGTCGCGGCCGGTTGAGCCGCGGCTGGCGGCGGTGAAACCGGTCGTGGAGGCGCGGCCGGCTTCGGGGGCGCGGTCGGCTTCACCGGTGCCGGAGGCTTCGCAACGGCGGGGGGCTTGGGCATCGGCGGGCCCAAGTCGTCGTCATCGTCATCGTAGCTCGACGGTCTAGCTGAAGGAGCAGGGCGTGATTCGCGCACCGGAATCGGCTTGGGAGTTGCGACGGGTGCTCTCGACACCACCGGCATCGGCGGGCCGAGGTCGTCGTCGTCATCGTAGGTCGTCACTACTGGTGTTTTCGAATGTAACTCCGCGGCCGCGGAAGGCGCGGTCCCGCTGCTCGTATGGACCGTGAGGCGGATCGTGCCCACTTCTCGGACGAAGCCGTTCCCCACGATCGTTTCGCGCTGCTGCACGGTGTCGTCGCACACGACCTTGCCGTCGCGGACGAAGTAGCGTAGGGCCAGAGCGGCCGCGCCGCGCGCCCAGACCGTACACATCTTGGCGTCGCTGCCCACCTTCACGGGTTCGGGGCCGAGGTTCACCGAGATCGTTTCTCCGCCGCTGAACTTCACTTCGAGCCAGGCCCGCCGGAATGCCGACTCGGCGAGGGCCACCATCAACCCGATGAAGAATCCGAGCACGAGCCCACCCACGAGCCGGCCGACGAGATCGCCGGTAAGATACGACACGGCAATGAAGCCGAGCGCACCGGCGGCTCCCCCGATCGCTCCTCCGGCCAGCCCGAGCAGCCACTTCATGTTCGGAATGAACAGCGACAATCCGATGCCGGCCAAACCACCGAGCAACGCCCAGCCGAAGACGCGGAAGACATTCGCCAGAACGGCGCTCTCCGGCGCGAGGAAGAACAGACCCTGCCCCGCGGCACCGCCGACCAGCCCGACCGCGAGGCCGCCCAGGATTCCCCCCGCGACGCCTCCTATCGGTGGAAGCGTGCCGCGCAAGTAGTGGTGCTGGCCACCGAGAAGAAACAAGCACACCAGTGCCGCGATGGCGGCGGTCCACATGCCGCTGCGAAGCACGAGCCTCCCTTCGGTGCCGGCCGCGGACTGCTCTCCGGATTGGAGGCTCTTCACACTGAGTTTCGGCACCTCGGCGATCTTGGAGGCCACTTGCGGCTTGGCGTCCGGATTTTTGGCGATGGCCGCCGCCGTCACCACGCCGCCGAAGGTTGCGAGTAGACCATCGAAGCCGTCATCGCCGCTTACAACCTCCTTGAGGTCGAACCACTTGCCACCGGCCTTGTCCGCGCCGGCCGTGAGCATGGGAGCATAGACGTCCTTGTCGAAGCGGAGGCCGACGACGTGGACCGAGTCGATGCTAGCATCCTGGACCCGCCGAGCCGATTGGAGAACCGCCATCGCGGTGTTGCCTGCCACTTTGGGCGGAGCGTCCGTGATAAGGAGCAGTAGTTTCGTGGCGTTTTTGCGGAAGGGAAGGTTGCAGGCCGCGGCCACTCCCTCGAGGCTGCTCTCGGGAATGTCACCGCCGCCGCTCGCCTTCAACTTCGAGACTTCGTCGCGAAACCACGAGGGATCGGCGGTGAACGGCCCGCCCTTGAACTGAATCACTTCCACGGTTTCGCCGGGGTTCGACAGGTCCTGAAAGGTGACGAGGCCGAGCCGAAAGTCGACGCGAGCCTTGAGCAGCGACTCGGCGAACTTGCCAATGCCGTTCTTGAGATCGTCGATGGCCCACTGCATGCTGTTCGTCACATCGAGAACGAAGACGATGTCGGCGAGCGGCCTCGGAGGGTCGGTGACTTTGAAGTTGATGGGCGTCTCGGCGGTGATTTTCTGGCTGCCGACATCCGCCTCGGCCACCGCCTTCACCGGATGCGACGCCACTACTTTCGCCGCGCTGGTGCTGGTCACAAGTACCGCACCCTCGGAAGCGCCAGCGGCAATCGTGACGGGGTCGGCGGAGACACCGGCCGGCAACCCCGAAAGGCGAACGATCACGGGGCCGTCGAACCCGTCGCGCGCGATCTGCACGGGGAACGTGTTTCGCCCCTCGACGAACAAATCGACATCCGGCGACGCGACGATCGCGACCTGAGCTTCCGGTGCCGCGGGAAACGGCGGCGGTGCCGGCGTCAGTAAGCGGTACAGCAGTTCGGCGAAGACCAGAGCACCAATCAGGCCTCCAATGGCACCGTAGAGGCCGAAGAGTACCGGCTTGGGAAGGCGGGCGAGAGACTTGGGCGCAGGCATGAAAAGCTCCAGACGCCTCCGGAAGCCCGGAGAGGGTTATGGGATTCTCACCGAGATGAATGTCCACTGCAAGCGCCGAGCGAGATTTTGGACCCGGCGGGATCGACGCGGTGCGAGGCCGGTGGTGCCCCGAAGCCCCAGCCAGCGGTACTGAATGGTCTGCGACACGACAGATTGATCACGACTTCAATCGCGTTTGAAGTGCAAACCAAGCGGCCACGAGCATCAGGGCGGCTTGGATGAAGAGTGCCGCGAGGTCGAGGGCCAGCGGCCCGCCGGAGCCGAGGATCGGCGGCTGGAACTCGCCGGGC
>JAYTUG010000124.1:0-9867 GCA_043744695.1 Gemmataceae bacterium | reverse complement strand
GATCACCGCCTTGAACTTTTCCACCAGGATCTTGGCTCCGTTCCACGGGAAATCCTCGTGTGTCGCCTTCCCCTTACAAACCATGTACTGCACCCTTGAAAGGGAGGCACGAAGCTGAACGCGATTGAAGCGAGCAGCATCATTTCCAAGGTACGGATTCGCGCGGGTCTTTCGGGTTCAACTTCGCGAACTCTTCGATCAGGTTTCGGCTCGCATCGTCGAGTGCCGCGGAGGTCACCGTGATCTTGAAGACGAGGTACTGATCGCCGCCGGCAATTCCTTTGCCGCGAAGGCGGAGTTTCGCACCGCTGGAAGTGCCCGCTGGTACCTTGACATCGAGGCGCGTGCCGTCGAGCGTGGGAACCTCGACCTTGCCGCCCAGCAACGCCTCGGGCACGCTGAGCGGCACGTCGAGAAACAAATCGAGACCTTCGCGGCGGAAGTAGGGGTGGGGTGAAATCCGGACGCGGAGGATCACCTCAGTGCCGCCGGTCGCTTCGGGCGGCACGCGGAGTTTCTTCCCATCGTCGATCCCGGCGGGCACTTTCACGTCGATGCGTCGGCCGCCCACTTCAATCGCCACGCTGCCACCCATCGCGGCCGTTTGGAAGGGGATTGCGACGTCCGATTCGATCGGTTCGGCTCGTCGAGCGCGCGGCTTCTTTTTTTTCCCATCGCCAAAGATGTCGCCTAGATCGGGGCCGCTGCCTCCGCGACTCCCTCCGAAGAAGGATGAAAACAACTCCTCGGCCATGGCGGGATCGACGTTCCCGCCGCCCGGAAATCCCCCGCCTCCCGGAAAGCCTCCTCCGCCTCCCGTGCCGGGGAACCCACCGGGCCCGGTGAAGCCGAAGCGGTCGAACTTCTCCTTTTTCGCAGGGTCCGAGAGAATCTCGTTGGCGTTCTGAACTTCCTTGTACGTGGCCTCGGCCTGTTTGTCGCCGGGGTTGCGGTCGGGGTGGTGCTTCTTGGAAAGCTTGCGGTACGCCTTTTGGATTTCGTCCGCGGTGGCAGACTTGGAAACGCCGAGGACTTCGTAGGGATCGCGGGGCATGTTCGATCAAACGGTTTGGGGGTGGGATTGGATCGTTCGTCGGTCCGGTCGCGTTCAGTTCTTCTTGGGAGTGGAGGACGGCGGATTGTGGAAGCGATCCGCGGCCGGGTCGAGTTTCATCGCGAGCAGAATCATGCAGGCCAGAAAGACCGCACCGATGGCCAGCCCACCGATCACGAGATACTTGCCCGGCGTGCGGCCCCGTAGTGGCACCCGATTCCGTTCCTCTCCTCCATCCATCACGTTCGGTACTCCTCATCGCTGAATGGAAGAACTATCCTATTCGCCGAATGCAGGACCATCCCCTTTGTCATGAAAAAGCCGGGCAAAAAGTGATTCGGAAAAAGGACGCGATTCGTTCGGGTTTCGATTGACAGGACTCGGCACCTCACCGTAATCTCAGGTGAATCTCTCTCCTCCCGCCGCCAGCAGTTCTCGCAAACTCTTGGCGGTTCTCGTCGCGTTTTGAGGAGTTTCTCATGCTTCATCCCGTTCGAGGTGCGCCCTCGCCCGCAGCCGCGCCATCCCGTGCGTTCACGCTGATCGAACTTCTGGTGGTGATCGCCATCATTGCGATCCTGATCGGGCTGTTACTCCCCGCCGTTCAAAAAGTGCGTGAGGCCGCTGCTCGGGCCAAGTGCAGCAACAACCTCAAGCAGTTGATTATCGGCATGCACAACTACCACTCGGCGAACGGCAAATTCCCTCCCGGGTTCAACACGCCGGCCCCCTGGGCTAACGCGAATCCCGACTGCTTCAACGGTGCGTGGTCCTGGTGTGCTTTCATTCTTCCCTACATCGAACAGGACAGCATCTACCGTCTGATGGGCGTTTCCGAACAGACGATGTTTGGAGGAGGAGCACAAAGCACATTCCCGGCGAACGTACCCGGGCAACTCAGCCAGACACCGCTGAAGATCTTCCGCTGTCCAGCGGACACGGGTCCGGACCTCAATCCGATCCGAAACAATCACGCGATGTCGAATTACCGCGGCGTCGCCGGCCCGTATACGTATCCGTACATCTCGCTCAACCTGGATTTCGGCGGCGTCTTTTACCAGAACAGTCACGTCCGGATTACAGACATTTCAGACGGATCCAGCAACACCATGTGCATCGGGGAATGCAAGTACGACGAGAAGGATGGGCACACGGCGTGCATCTGGGCGGGAATGAGCGGCTGGGTGGCTCCGGGAGCCAGTTCGGGATCGGTCCGGATCAGCGACGTCATGTGGTATGTGGACAACGCATCGGCGACGGTGAATGGGCCCGCGCCGCAAGCATTCAGCAGCCGCCATCCGAACGGCGCGATGTTCGGGTTCTGCGACGGCTCGGTCCGGCTGTTCAGAAACGGCAGCGATCCGAACATCATCCGATATCTGGCGGGACGCGAAGACGGCGTCGTCGTGACCCCGGATTTCTAACTGCGAGGTGCGCGAACATGAAACGGTTTCTCGCGTTCGGTTTATCCGCGGCGCTACTGTCCACCGGTTGCGGTGGGAACGAGGAGCGGCAGGAAGTTAAGAGTACCTTGCCTCAAGCGGATCAGCGGTTCGACAAATCGAAAGCGCCGGCAGCGAGGGCTGGCCCCGTCAACAAGAAGGAGAAGGCGACCGGCGAATAGTCTGCATCGGACTCGGGTATAATTTCTCGCCCCTGACAATCGTGGAGGAGGGAAATGGCCGAGCCGCGAATTCTCATGTGCCCGCCGGACCACTACGGGATCGAGTACGAGATCAACCCGTGGATGAACCGCTCGCTCGGCGCGGTCCGCGCCCTCGCGTTCCGCCAGTGGCAAGAACTGCACGATACTCTGGTCTCACTGGGCGTCGCGGTCGAGTGCATGACCCCGCAACCCAACCTTCCGGATCTCGTCTTCACGGCAAACGCCGGGCTCGTCTTCCACAAGCGGTTCATCAGTAGCCGGTTCAAGCACGAGGTGCGGGCTCGCGAATCGAGGTTCTTCGACGCCTGGTTCGCCGACCACGACTTCGCGGTCGAGCATCTGCCGGAGGAACACTTTCACGAAGGTGCCGGCGACGCTCTGTTCTGCGGCGACTCCCTGTTCGCCGGCTATCGCACTCGCTCGGACGCGGCTTCGCACCACTGGGTCGGCAACGCACTCGGCGTGCGCGTGCTCCCGGTCGAACTCGTCAACCCGCGCTTCTACCACCTCGACACCTGCTTCTGCCCGCTGGCGCCCGACGAAGCGCTCTTCTTTCCCGGCGCGTTCGATTCCTACGGACTCAAGGTTCTCACGACCCACGTGCCCAAACTGATTCCTGTGAAGGACGAGGAGGCCTTCCGCTTCGGGTGCAATGCCGTGGTGGTGGGTCGAACCGTGGTTCACAACAGCCAGTGCCCGCAACTCGCGGCGGATTTGCAAGCCGCGGGGTATCGCTCGATTGAAGTGGAACTGGACGAATTCTTGAAGGCGGGCGGCAGCGCGAAGTGCCTCACGCTGCGGCTCGATGGCGAAGAAGCGGCCACCTGGAAACATCAGTATTGAAGTACGATTCGCGGCGGCGGCTTGTTTCCTCGACGTTCCAAACCCACTCGGCCCAGCATCGCCAACACCGCCAGTACGTGAAGGCTTAACACCAAGCAGAACCAACCGGTGCGTTCGAGGCCAAATCCCGCCAGTTCCTTCCCTTCGAGATACTCAATCCGGTCGTGGTCGCCGGGCGTTTTGGCATCTCGACGCAGCGTCTCAAACTTGTCGGTCACGGCGGCGTGCATCGCCCGCTCGAGCCCGAAGCCGCGAGTCGCTTCGAGGACCAAGAGGAGCAGGGCCGCCCCGACGAGCCCCGCGATGACCAGATGGCGAAAGGGCCAAAGAGCCGAGAGGAGTTTGGGAAGCCCGGTCGAGGTTCCACGCTTCTCGAGCCGTTCGGCCCAGGCCAGCACCATGGCCAGCAGCAACGCAATGATGTACGGCAGCATGATGAGCCAGTCCGAGACGGTGCGGTCGTAAACCGAAGGTGCAGGGAGCTCCTTGAGCATCAGGTCTTCGTTCTGGAAATTCCGCGTCGGTCGGCCGGTGATCGAACGCCAAGCGCCTTGCGTGTAGACTGCTGTCCCGCCGGGATAGACTCCAACCCAGGGCGTGAGGGTTAGCAAGAGAATCGCGGTGAGCGCGACGGCCGGTATCCAGGCGACAACGCACGGTGAGATCGTGAAGCCGCGCGAGTGTGTGTAGCCGACGGAAAGGGCAGGGGAGGGCGACTGCGGCATGGGAGTGGGCGGAGTTGGACTCGCGACCGCTTCGATGGGGATTGGCATTGGTGGCGGCGGGACGACCGGTGGCGGCATCGCCGACACGATCGGGTTGTACCGCGAGGGAACCGGGAACGCCTTCCCGCACTCGGGGCATGGTGCGTCTTTCCCGGCCGAGTCTTCGGGAACGGAAACGGGCTTCAGGCAGTGCGGGCAGAAAAGCTTGAGCACGGTCAATTCTCGCTGTGGTCTTCCCGTTCTCGAAACGCGTGGGGCAGAAACTCGGGCAGGTCGGCGGCGGTGAGCCCGGTCTGGCCCAATTCTTGCGCCGCAAGGTCGCCGGCCTTGCCGTGAATCCAGGCTCCGAGCGTGGCCGCGTCGAAGGGCGACATGCCTTGTGCGAGCAAGGCAGCGATCGCGCCGGTCAGCACGTCGCCGCTGCCGCCGGTGGCCATGCCGGGGTTCCCCGTCGAGTTGCGATACAGTTTTCGACCATCGGTGACGAGAGTTCCCGCACCCTTGAGGAGCAAGACGACGCCGAACTTCGCCGCGAACGCGATGGCCAGTGCCTCGCGATGGTCTTGGACTTCGGTCATGGATTGTCCTGAAAGGCGGCAGAACTCACCCGGATGCGGGGTGAGCACGAGGGGACATTCCCGCGTTTTAAATTCCTCGGTGAAGGGCGAAAGCGCGTTGAGCCCATCGGCATCGATCACGATGGGCAACTTCGGAAGTTCGTTCACAACCGTTCGAATGAACGCGGCTAATCCTTGCGAACGGCCGAGGCCCGGACCGATCGCGAGGGCGCTGGCCATACGAGCCCACTCGATCGCGTGAGCGGCGGCAAGTTCGCCGAACGAACCATCGGCATGTTGCGGAATGGCGAACGTGGTGTAGCAGGGATTCCCGCCGGCGACGACCGCTTGCACGTTCGCGGGTGTCGCGACTTGAACGAGGCCAGCCCCGGATCGCAATGCGGCGCGGCCGCTCAGGATTGCCGCGCCGGTCATGCCCATGCTGCCGGCCACGATCAGCACTTTTCCGAAGGTGCCTTTATGCGCGTCGAAGGGTCGCTTCGGCAGGCGTGGGATCGCGTTGACTGGGATGGTCTCAGTTGCTTGCATGGGAGTTTTATACGAACGGGTATTGCCGAGGGGTGAGCTAACTTCCTACTGTCGATTCGTTACTGTAAGACAGTTCGAGACTCTGAGGCTTTCGCACGAGCATGCCACGGTCAGAATGTATGCCCCCGAGGGTGGAACCATGACGACGAACGATACGCTCGTGAGTGCTTACCAAATGGCGAAACGGATGCTCCACCGTTTCATCGACGATTTGACCCGCACGGAACTCGAACTTCAGCCGTTCCCTGGTGCGAATTCCGCCGAGTGGATCGTCGGGCACCTGGCTCTCACCGTGCGATCGAGTGCCATCCGACTGGGTGCCGAAGATACCATTGGCGTCTCTCCTGGTGTTGTCGCGCAATATTCCAAGACCGGTCAACCCGCGGTCAAACAAGTCGCATTTGGCATCGCAAAAGACATGCTGGCCCTGTTCGACGAGTACGTCGATGCATTGATCGCGCGTCTGAAACTCGTGCCCGCGAAAACGCTGAACGGCAAGCTGGTGATCCCGAGCCCGTTCGCGACGAACTTTGGGGAAGGCGTGCTGTTCGGAGCCATGCATATCATGATGCATGCGGGCCAACTCTCGACGATTCGACGGATCATCGGCAAGCCGCCGGTCGTCTGAGGTTGACGCGTCGTGCGAGAACCGCACAATGTCCGCAGGAATTCGATTGCGACCCTCGAAAGGAATTCGATGAATGTTTCGCTTCCGAAGTACGCCGAGCGCGGGCCGATCCACGACGCGATCTGGGTGCCGCTCAAGTTCTACAACGACTCGCGCGGCTGGCTCGTCGAACTCTTCCGCAACGACCTCATCGACCCGAACTTCCATCCGGTGATGGCGTACGTGTCGCAGACCAAGCCGGGCGTTGCCCGTGGGCCGCACGAGCACGTCGATCAGGCCGACTATTTCTGCTTCACCGGGCCATCCACCTTCCGCGTTTACCTCTGGGATGCCCGCAAGGACTCGCCGACGTTCGGGAAGAAGGAAGTGCGCGAGGTGGGCGAGAACTTGCCTTACGCGCTGATCGTGCCCGCCGGTGTGGTACACGCTTACAAGAACGTCGGCGACAAGGACGGCCTCGTGTTCAACGCCGCGAATCGGCTCTACGCCGGCTGGTTGAAGCAAGACCCGGTCGATGAGATTCGCCACGAGGCCGACGCGAACTCGCCTTACCGGATGGAATAGCCGCGCCTTTCAAGTGAGACAGAACTCGCACGTGGCCATTCCTTCCCGAGTGATCCTGACTGGCCCGACGGCCTGCGGCAAATCCGCGTTGGCCCTCGAACTCGCCGAGCGAATCGGCGGCGAGATCGTCGCCATGGATTCCATGACTCTCTATCGCGGCATGGACATCGGTACGGCCAAGCCGAGCGCCGCGGATCGAGCCCGCGTTCCGCACCACCTCATCGACGTGCTCGATCCCTGGGAATCCGCCACGGTGGCAAGGTGGCTTCAGCAGGCGGACGCTGCCTGTGGTGAGATTGCGAGCCGGGGGAAGCGGGCCATCTTCGTTGGGGGCACACCCTTCTACTTGAAGGCGCTTTTACATGGGCTCTTCCCAGGCCCGCCGGCCGATCTCGAACTTCGCGCGCGATTGGAAGCCGAAGCGGAACGAGACGGGCGGGATCGCTTGCATGCGAGGTTGGCTTCCGTCGATCCGAAGACGGCGGCACGGCTTCACCCGAACGATGTGCGGCGGGTGGTTCGTGCGCTCGAAGTCTTCCAACTGACCGGGAAGCCGATCTCGGCGTGGCAGCAGACTTGGGACACGCTAGCGTTCGCGGAGTCGCCCGAAGCCGCGCCGCCGCCCGCCGCTATTCCCGCCGTCGTCGTGCAGCTAGCACGAGAGGAACTGTACCGGCGCGTTGAAGAACGCGTGGGAACGATGCTCGAGCGCGGTTGGCTGGAGGAAGTGGATCGCCTCAGAAAGTTGCCGCAGCCGTTGAGCCGAGAAGCCGGCCAGGCGTTGGGATACCCGGAACTCCTGAACTATCTTGAAGGTCGTGGGGCAACCTGGGACGAGACCATTACGCTGATTCGCACCCACACGCGCCAGTTCGCGAAACGGCAACTCACTTGGTTCCGGCACCTCCCGCATTGCGTGCCAGTACCGGCAGAGGCTCCCGATATTCTGGAGCGTGTCCTCGCGGCCTGGAACTCCGGCAGCTTGTGATTTTCAAAATTGATGCCTCGGCTTGAATTGACACTCCCGCACGAAATGGAGAGAATCAACAGAGGTGGTGCGGCAGCGGTCCGATCGGTTTTCTTCACCACCGGGCGGTTTGTGCTATAATTGGCAGGCCCAGGCTGCGGCTCTGCTCCTAAAGGAAGCGCATGCGTAACGTCACCTTTCTCGTTCTGGAAGGCGTCGATAAAGGCCGCGTTTATCGGGACCTGTCGATCCCGGTGACGATCGGCCGCGAGGAGGGGAACGGCCTACGCCTCAACGACGAACGCGTCAGCCGCTACCACGCCAAAGTGCAGATGGAAGATGGCGATGTGATCCTGACGGACTTGGACAGCACCAACGGCACGCGCGTGAATGGCTCTGGCATCCAGATTCGGAGGTTGCGCCCCGGCGATCAGGTGTCGATCGGTCGCAGCATGTTGCTCTTCGGGACGATGGAAGAGATCGCCGCTCGCCGCGCCGCGGCCGTACCGGCTCATGGAGAAGCACAAGCTCAAACGATTCGGGCGGAAGAACTCGCGGCGGCCAGCGGTTGGGTCGGTGCCGCCGCCAGCAAGCGCATCATCGACTTTGAGCAAACCGTCAAGACGTGGACGGCGTTCGACGACGACATCCCGCCGCTGCCTCAGAAATTGACGCCGGCTCAAGCGGCCCGTCTGGCGGAGATCTTCGACTATCTGCACCGCGGGCTCACGAATGCCGTCGAGAATATCGAGGCGAACGAAGACGGCACGGAAGTGCGGCTCGGATTCGGGGAATGGCAAATGATTCAGGCCGTGCAAATGCTGCTGGCCCGCTACGGTCGGACGATTGCCGACCCCGATAACGGCTGAACAATCTAGACCCGCGAGACGCGGGTGTTTTCGTCGATCGCGATGCTGCTGCGCTCGCCGTTCGCTTTGGTGAAGCGAATCACCGGCACCACCAAGTCATCTTCCTTCACGCGTTCGGTCGTAACGCCGGTTTCCAAATAGGCGATACTTCCGAACGCACCCTCGGCCACGGCTTCCCACTTTTTCGCACCCACCCGCAACGTTTGCACGACGCGGATTGCGTCGCCCGGCTTGAGCGAACGCAACAAGTCCACGAGCGGCGGGGCGAGCCGACGGGTGGGGAGAACGATTTTCTGGGTTTGAACGGAGTTCACGTTCCCTCCTCCGCGGTGGCCGGTTTCGCATCGCCGCGAACGAGCGCGATCCGCCCGGTGCGTGCGAGTTCCAGGATGCCGTAAGGCCGCATCAGTTCGATGAACGCTTCGACCTTCCCCTCGGTGCCGCTGATCTCCATCATCACGTTCACGTGCTGAATGTCCACGACCCGGCCGCGGAACGATTCCGTGAGTTGGAAGATTTCGTGCCGCTTCTCCGGCGGGCACGAAACCTTGATGAGCATGAGATCACGCTCGACGAAGTTCTCGCTCGAGATGTCGTCCACGCGGACGACGGTCACGACTTTGTCGAGTTGCTTGCGAACCTGATCGAGCACGTTGTCGTCGCCGTGAATGACGAAGGTCATCCGCGACATATCGTGGTGCTCGGTCTCGCCGACCGCGAGGCTTTCGATGTTGAAGCCGCGGGAAGCGAGCATGCCCGAGACGTGCGCGAGCACGCCGGGTTGATTCTGAACGAGGGCGCAGAGTACGTGCCGCATCGGCCGACCTTTCCAATCGCGGGTAGAAATCGCTGGTACGGGAATCTTAGGTTCGGTGCGGGCGGCGTTCAACGCCTGAGGAGAAACGAAACCCAGGTGGCACCGGTGCATGGGGATGATCTACTTGCAGTTCGCCCTGAAGTTACCAGCCTAGCCCCTTCGTACTCGTCTTCACGCGGGTGAGCTTGTCGTTGGTGCAGAGGTAGAGTACGCTGCCGTCGTCGCCCCAGCCGCAGTTCGCGGTCTTGTCGTTGGTGACGATGCGGCCGAGGAAGGTGAAGTCTGGAGCGAAGACGTACACGCCGTTCACGGCGGTCGCGAAGATGTTCCCCTTCGCGTCGACCTTCAGCCCGTCCGGTAGCCCTTTGTTCGGGCTCTCGAGGACGTCCTTGGTGGCGTCGAAGATCGTTTTGCCCGGCCCGAGCGTGCCGTCGTCCTTGATGGGGAAAGCCTTCCAGATCGCGAGCAGCGGATCGGAATTGGCGACGTAGAGCGTCTTCTCATCCGGGGCGAGGCCGATGCCGTTCGGTCGCGTCATTTCCTTGGTGAGCAGCGTCACTTCGCCCTTGGCGTTGAGCCGGTAAACGCCCTGGAAATCGAGTTCCTTCCCGGGATCCTTCATTTGTCC
>JAYTUG010000123.1:0-9880 GCA_043744695.1 Gemmataceae bacterium | reverse complement strand
ACCCACACGTCGCCGACGCGGTACTCGATGTTCGACAGGCGGGGCTTCTTGGACAGGCTGAAGAACGGCCGCTCCATCGTGTCCCGCTGGTCGCGGATCGGGATGTCCGCAAAGCGCGCGGCGAACAGGTCGGGCTGGAAGTCGCCCTTGGGGGGAAGTCGGCGGGTCATGCGCGGAGGGTAGCCGAGGGCGCGACGCCGCGCAAGAGGATTCAAATCGGGACGGGGTTGGGGATCTCGAACCGTGGGTAGCCGGCGCGACCGAGTGTACGGGATGACTCCCCTCGGCTTCGCTCGGTTCGACGACCGTTCGACGCGATACCCCGCAATGGAATTGTCGCGGGATCGGTGCGAACCGACGGGGGTTCCACGCCCTGTCACCCGCGCACCGTACCACACTCGCGCCGTCTGTCACGCGAAACGTGCGGCCGTAGCCCCGACGCGACCGACGGGCCGATTTCATCGGCGGCGGGAAGGGGGGACCGCCCCAGTCGTCGGCATCCAGCGGTACGGAATCGGGGACGAAATTCACGCCAGTCGGTGGCAAACGGACGCACTCGGACCGTTCCGCCCCGCGACGACCGCTGATCCCATCCCCTCGAAATACCTCGAAAAATAAGCATCCTGCTCGAATGGCCCCTCTGCCGAGCTTCCCGCGCCCGCACCGACGCACTCTACCCGACAGAGATACTCCCGCCTGGCATGGCGACCTGACCCGCTATCCACGCATCGCGGCACGATCCGGGTCGCTCAATCTGGCGTCCCCCCCCAGCCAGTCGAAGAGTTCGATCCACTGCCCGGAGGGCGGGCCTCCAGGTGCAGGGGCGAAGTTTCCCGGCTGCAAGTCACTCTCGCGCCAACCCAGAATACTGCTCGTAAAAGCATGCGCTAAACGCCTGAAGCGAGCAGAAGCAGGTTGCGACTCGCGCGGTCCAGTCGTACAATCGGCGGAGTGTGACGGGGCCCGACTGCTACCTGAGGACGCTGTCAATGGCGAAAGCAAAGCCCAAGTCAAAGACTCGCCATACGGTCAAGATCGACTTGCCGGGTCTGATCCGTTTGCTTGCGAAGAGCCTGTACGCGGAATCGGATGTCTTCATCCGAGAGATGATCCAAAACGCCCACGATTCCATCCAGAAACGCAGCGACGCAAATGGCGACCAGATTCCCGGAAGCGCAATCCGGATCGTGGCGGACCACGCGGCCCGCACACTCTCGTTCATCGACAACGGATGTGGAATGACCGAGAGTGAGGTCCACGACTACTTGGCCACGATAGGCCGTAGCGGCACCGACGAGTTCCGCAAGAAATTGTTGGACAGCGGCCGTCACATGGAAGCGACAGTGATCGGGCGATTCGGCATCGGGCTGCTCTCGGCGTTCGTCGCGGCCCGTCGGGTCGTGGTAGAAACGAAGAGCATCGTACACGATACCCCTTCCTGCCGGTGGGTCAGCGAGGGGCAGAGCGAGTACGACCTCGTACCAGGGAGCCGGAGCGAACCGGGCACGACCGTCACCCTCGACATCGCACCAGAATACCTCGACATGCTCGACGAAACGCAACTTGTCCGCGCCGTGAAGAAGTACGCCGACTTTATTCCCGTCGGCATCTTCATCAACAACTCAAAACTTGCGGCGAACGCGATCGACGCCCCGTGGCACAAGAGCTACGCATCGGACGACCAGCGACTCGCCGAGTACTGGTCGTTCGCCAGCCGCCGATTCCCCGACCTCCCGCTGGAGGTCATCCCGGTCGAGATCACTGGCTCGCCGAGGTGCCAGGGGATCATGTACATCTCCGACCAGCATCTGCCGGACATAGCGTCGGCCGGACTCGTGGATGTCTACCAGGCCCGGATGTTCATTGCCGCCGGCAATCGAGACCTGCTCCCGTCGTGGGCCAAGTTCATTCGCGGGGTCATCGACTCGCCCGATCTTTCGCCCACCGCGGCACGAGACGCCATCCAACAGGACTCCGCCTCGCGCACCGTCCGCGAGCGGCTCGGCGAAGTCATCGTCGCCCACCTGACAGGCTTGGCCGTTCGCGACCCGCGGAAAACGGAAAAACTCCTGGAACTGCATGCGTACCACGTCAAGGGGATGGCCGTCCAGCACGACGACTTCTTCGACGCCATCTGCGATCTTGTCCCGTTCGAGACGAACCGCGGCCCGATGACCCTCCGCAAGTACCTCGACCAGTCGCCCAGGATTTTCGGCCAGCGCACCATCCACTACTTCGACGAGCGGGGCAGCGCGACCCAGTTCTACATGCTGTGCAATGCCAAATCGCTCTTGGTCGTGAATGCCAGCAACGTCTTCGAGCAACCGTTCCTCCAGAAGTACGCCGATCGCCACGCCAGTGTTCGCACGCACCTGATCGGCGTGGCCGGCTCCGACTTCCTGTTCGAGTCGCTCAAGCCCGAGGCGGCGCAGGCATTTCGTGCCCTGGAACGGGACTTTGAAACGACGATGCCGCACCCGCACAGCCAAGCGCGGACGGTGCGGTTCGCACCTGCAACACTGCCGGCGGTGACGGTCCTCTCCAAGGAAGGCCAAGCCCAACAGAAGATGAAGGAAATGGCAGAAAGCGTGGTCGTGCCGGAATTCGTCAAGAAGATCATGAGCGACGTATTGGGCGACAAGCCCAGTATCCCCGTCGTACTTCAACTCAACGCCGACAACCCGACGGTACAGCAACTCGCCCGGATGTCAGGCACCCCGCTGGCCCTCACCGAGGAGTACAAGGTCGCGGTGCTGGCCGCGTACAACAACGCGATCCTCCTCGCACAGCACATGATGACCCCGGAGAACGCGCAGGCCGCCTTCGCAAGTTCGAACCGGAGTATCAGCCTGCTCATCGAGCAGACCGAGAAGTTCAAGGACACCCAGGCGCGGCTCACTGCACTGGAACTCCGGTTGCGAGAACTGGAGGATCCCCCGGCGACCCCCAACGAGACGAACGAATCGCCGGACCGCCAGCGTCGGCACGTCGTTTGCTTCGCGAGCTTGCCGTTCAAGGACGATGAAACCTTCCCGTTCAGCACTGTCCTTCTCCCGGCCTTGCAGAGGGTGCTGGAACAGGAGCCGTACTTCTGGCAAGTGCTGCGCGCCGACGAAAGGTACCAGGGTGTGACGGTCGAGGAGAACGTCGGGAACTGGCTCCGGCGCGCCGATGCGTACATCGCCGATATCTCGACCCGCAACGCCAACGTCATGATGGAGTTGGGGTTCATGCAATGGGCCGAATCGGTCCGGAGCCGGCCACGCATCGTTCTGGAGCGAGAGGGCATGGCGCACCCGCTGCCACTTTGGGATCTCGGCAGCTTCATCAAAGTGACTTACCCACAGGCCAACGCCCAGACGGCGGGCGACGACCATGCGATTAAAGAACTCGCCGAAGTCCTCGCGGGCAAATTCGAGAAACTCCCGGCCATCCAAGAACTGAATGGACAGAAAGGCGCGCACTACCTTTCCGCCCAGTTTTTGTATTCTGATTGCGAGATCGCGCGGGCCCGCGCCGCCCTCATCTCGAAGAAATTCGTGACGATGGAAGCGTTGGTCGAGGCGGAGGTTGCCGACATCCTAGCTAAGATCCCTGGTATAACAGAAGGGCGCGTTAGTGGACTGAAGCTGGACGTGGCCAACCGTCTCAAAGCGTTGAGGAGTCAACAATGAACGACTGGGAAGCATTTCTCGTCAAAGAGCAAGTCGCCGAATTGAACAACCAAGCGGTTGTGGAAGTCCGCCACGGTCGATACGGAACCGCGGAACGCATGCTCGAAGAGGCGTGCGAACAAGCCCAAAAACTCGACGATCTCGACAATCTCGTCACCGTTAGCGCGCACCTTGCAGGTGTTCGGAAACACATAGGAAAAAGAGAGGAATCTCTCCTCATTGAGTCGTGGTTGATCGGCCTCGCCACAGACACCAAAAGCAACCACCGAATCAAGGATGAACGGACGTTGAGGTTCGTCGCCGGCGCATTTGCGAGTTTCACTGACATTACTCGCGATTTGCCGGGGGCAAATCTGGATAATCTCCTGGACGTGCTACGTCGGGGTGAGGCGTGGATGGGTGGAATCGGTCACGTCGATTGGACCGCCGACCTGCGGATCCAGCACGGGCTGATTCTGAATCAGCGGGGAGACAAACTCGGCGCACGCCGCGAGCAAGAAGCCGGCCTGGCACTCAAACGACGGCAAAACCCGCCCATGGGTTTTACCTTTCAGACACATCTCTACCAACTCGCCACCTTGCTGATGAATGAGCCTTTCAATGACTACTCTATTGCGTTGGACTTGACGAACGAAATGCTAGGTCGTTCGGATTGCGATCACTTTTCACTCTTACGAGCCTACGAGATTCGATCTTCGTGTCGTCAGTGGATGGGTGACCTCGACGGCGCGGAGTCCGAAGCCCGAGAGTTGGTCGCGACAGCCAGACAAAGCGATCAGAAGACGGAGTGGAGCAAATCTCTAATGAGGTTAGGCATTGTCCAAGCCGCGCGGAAGGGCCACTCGGCAGCCGCTGCCACCTACCGCGAAGTGATCGCCCTTCTCGACGAAGAGGACGACAACTTCACTTCGACCGCGAATTCGTGTGCCTGGCAACTGTACATGGCCTGCGATAACCTGGACGAGGCAGCGAAACTTGCGCATCGCGCCTGGCAGAAAACGCCGGCTGACACGAATATCCTTCAAACTCTAGCAGCGATCCTCGTGCGTCATAACCAGTGGAGTGAGGCTCTCGTACACATCCGCGATTGGGTTGGCCGCGTTGACCGGACTGACTTGAGTTCTGCCTGGAACCAACATGTTCTGCTCTTTCGGGACGCCCTCACACATGGCCAAGGCGAGAACCTCGCCGGAATACTGAATGGAGAGCTGTGGGAGCCGATGCGAATTGCACTCGTGAAGTCGTCGCGAAGTGACCACGACCTATCGGACGTGCCGACGGGCCTTCGAGAGGCGGTGACGGCTCTACTTTCCCAACTTCGAGGCGAGAATGTGCCGTTGGTCTATCCGAGCTTCGAGTTCGGCTCCGTCTTGCCGACCGGGTGAGTCAAGAGAATTGCCCCGCGAGTGCACGCACGACCCGGTTCGGTCGCAGAATCGCCGTCTCGGAAAATGCCCTTTGCTCGCGTCGGTATAAGACATCAAAGTGGGAGAACGCGAATGACTGGTGAACAGTGTCAACTCCTGAACAAGTGGTGCAAGGAGGTCCAATCGATCTACCGTGCGCATTACGGTACGGCGATTCGGCTTCGTCACAAGAACTATTGGCTGGGAATTCCGGCCATCGTGTTGGCGGCCGTCGTTGGCACCAGTGTCTTCGCCGCTCTGGAGTCGAAGCCGCAACTCGCACTTCAGATCGCGGTCGGGTTAATGAGCATCGCCGTAGCCGTTCTGTCGGCGCTCCAAACTTTACTCCGATTCTCGGAGCGCGCCGAGAGCCACCGCGCAATCGCCGCCAAGTTCGCCACGCTCCACCGAAAGGCGTGCCAGTACCTCGCGAATCCGCCCCAGTCGGATTCGGACACCGATGCTTGGGCGACCGCGTTCCGAACCGAGTGGGACAAGTTGTCCGATGGCGCGCCGACGTCGAACAGCAGGGACTGGGCGGCCGCGCGCCGGCGAACCGACGAAGAATGGAGTAAGGCGATCACACCCAACACGACACCGCCGACCGCAGCAGCATTGCCTCCGCAACTTCCCAGCACCCCGAGTGGCAAATCTGGCAAGTGAGACACTCTCGGGGCACTGCGTCCGCCGACGGTGGCGAGTCGCCACAGGGGCACGTCACCCACGCCGAGTGCTGCCGCCTGGTGTTGTCGTCGGCGAGGTTCTCGGATTTCAGGTGGCGTAAGCGATCTTCGACTTGCGGTGTGTCGAACCGAAGCTCGGCCGGCTTCGCGTTCATAAAAAAATTCTCGGCATGACAACGCCAGCAGAGGGACGGTGGGGTATGGGTTAGCAGGCCGCTGAAAACGTGGCCCTTGTACGGGCGGGAATCGAATCGGCGGCAGAACACCTATACTGTGAACGCCGGTTGTGCCACGTGACGGCGTCACGCCACTTCTGCATTACGGTTCCGACGACGAGCAGGGGGAGGATGGCGCGGTTACACTTTAGCAGCAAGTCGATTTCCCAAGATGCCGATCCGACCGTCAAGACGGTATAATCCACTTTCTCGCTTGGAACACACCACGACCCCAAACTTGGCGGACGCCCGTGCCGAAGGCCTCGACCCAACCTCTCCCTACTTCCGAAATCGAGCCGCATCCGCCCTACGAACTGCGCATCTCCCGGCTCACGGTCGATAAGTTGGGAGTCAAGCTCTACGACAAGGTGAGCGCGGTCGTCGCCGAGTTGGTCGCGAACGGGTACGATGCCGACGCTGAGCGCATTTGGATCGAACTCCCGCTGAGCACTGTGCTGGCCCGGCGGAACGGGAGTGCGGAAGAGACCGAAGAAGAAGGCTGGGTCATTACCGTCAAGGACGACGGCCACGGCATGACGCCCCAAGAGGCGATTGCCTGCTTTCTGAGAGTCGGACGGGACCGGCGGATGTCCCCAGGAGGAGCGCTGTCCCGGAAGAAGAAGCGCCCTGTCATGGGCCGGAAAGGCATCGGCAAGCTCGCGCCGTTCGGCATTTGCCAGAAGATGGAGATCATTTCGTCGGGCGGTAAGAAGACGCCCGCGGGGTATCTCACCTCGCACTTCTTCCTGGATTACCACGACCTGATGAAGGACGAGGAAACCTCCGTGCCCCTCGTGGCGGGGGAAAGGGACGGAACCTACGAGGACAACCGTGGCACGGTCATCAGCCTCTCTAACTTCCTGCCGAAGAAGGTTCCGGACGCGGACACGTTCCACCGTCAGCTCGCCTCGCGGTTCGTCTTCGCGCAGCCGGACTTCAAGATCATCGTTCAGGATACGCGCGACCCAGAGACCAACCCGCCTCGGAAGGTGGAGCCGGTTGACGTAGCCATCGTCCCGAACACGAAGATCGATGTCTCCACGCGGCCGGTGACGGTTGACGACGAGGAGTTACCGGTCACGGGCTGGTTGGCGATGGCGAAGGAGGCTTACAAGAACGAAGAATTTTCCGGCGTGCGGATATACGCGAGGAACAAGATCGTCGCCACGACACGAGACTTCGAGCAGGCGGCCGGCTTCACGGGCGAGTTCACCATTCGCTCCTACCTCGTGGGGGAGGTCTACGCGGAGTGGTTGGATCTGGACGACGGGGAGGACCTGATCCGCTCCGACCGCCAGAGCATCCTCTGGGATTCTGACTACGGTCGCGCCTTGCGCGAGTGGGGCTCTTCTCTTATCAAAGAGATCGGGAGCCTCGCCAAGGATCCTCGTCGCAAGCGCGTCCGGCAGATGTTCCTGGATAAGTCCGATGTCGAGGCGAAGGCGAAGAAGAAGTATGGCGACGACGAGGTCGCCGCCGCCGCGATTAACATCGCCAAGCAGATTGGGGCGTTTGCCGATGAAGGCGAGTTGCAAGATGAGGACTACATCGACGGTCTGACGGAGTTCATCCTCTCTGTGGCACCGCACAAAGCCTTGATCGAGGCGTTCCAGAAGTTCTCGGCGGAGGCGGCGGGCGGCGATGAGCCAACTCTGGCGAGTCTGATCGATCTCTTTGGCAAAACACGGGTCGCGGAGGTAGCGTCCTACGGCCAGATCGCCGCCGAGCGAGTGAGGGCGATCCGCGAACTGGAACCCCTCGTCCTGAGTAACGCCAAGGAGGACGAACTCCAGCAACTCCTCGCCCGCGCGCCGTGGCTGATCGAGCCCAACTGGACGGTGATCTCCAAGAACCAGGCTCTCAAAACTTTCAAGACGCTGTTCGAGGACTACTACACGGAGCACAACGACGGGGCGACGGTGAGCCTCGCGGTCACCATGGAGGACAAACGGCCGGACTTCACGCTGGTGAGCCTGGGTCACAAACTCTACATCGTGGAAATCAAGCGGCCGAAGTACAAGTTCAACGACTCCGACGCCGAGCGGTTGGTGAACTACATCGAGGTTTTCGACGAATTCTTCGAGAAGCACAAGGAGGTTCAGGCCGACTTCCCGCAAGGGTATCAGATCATCCTCATCGTCGATGATCTGGACATGAAGAGGCCCAACAACAAGCAGGCCATCAAGGCCGCCCTCAAAGACGAGAAGTTGCGGCATACGAACTGGAAGGACTTCCTGCTTCGCACCAAGAACGCGCACAATCAGTTCCTTGAGGCGAACGATTTGGCGAAGAAAAAGGGAAAGAAGTAGTCCGGCTATGAAGACAAAAAAACTGCCTGCGGTCAGTCTCTTCTCTAATTGCGGTGCCGGAGACATCGGCTACGCGAAGGCGGGCTTTCGTTTCGACGTAATGGCCGAACTGGATGCCCGGCGGCTGGAGGTGTGCCAGCTTAACCACCCGGACGCCGAGGGCGTTGCCGGAGACCTGCGCAAGACGTGGCCGATGGTAGTGGACGAGTACCGCGAGATCAACGGGCGAGCCGCGCCCTCGCTCCTAGCGGCCTGCCCCCCGTGCCAAGGGATGAGCTCGACCCGGAGCCACCGCGGCAAGGAAGGGGACCCCGACGCCGGCATGAAGGATGATCGGAACCTGCTGGTGACGGTGATTGCGAAGGTCATCCGCGAGTTGAAGCCGCGCGCCGTGGTTGTCGAAAACGTCCAGGCGTTCCTGACCCGGCAAGTGCGACACCCAAGAACTCAAGAGCCCGTTACCGCCTCTCGCCTGCTGATCGACGAGTTGGCAAGGGATTATGCCGTATATCCCTTCTTGAGCGACCTCTGCGACTTCGGCGTGCCCCAGAGCCGGAAACGCACATTCCTTACCTTCTTCCGGAGAGACGAGACCGCCGTGGCGACCCTTGCAGAAAGGAAAGCAACGCCCTACCCGGTCCCCAGCCACGCGCGAGACTTCGCCGGTGAACCCATCACGCTTCGTGAGGCACTGGCATCCTTCGGGCTCCCGTCGCTCGACGCAAGTAGCGCAGAGAGTGCGTCCGCGAAAGTCGGAGGTGGCCTCCACGCCGTTCCGGTGTGGCTCGACCATCGCTACGACATGGTGGCGGCCATTCCGCCGCACGAGGGCGGCAGCGCGTGGGAGAACAGTTCCTGTATCGAGTGTGGGCCGGTCACCGTTGATGACGATGACGCTCAGTGCCCAATGTGTTCGGGGCCGCTGTTGCGACCTGTCATCAAGAATGGCAGAGGGTACCGGCTCATCACCGGCTTCCGATCCTCAACCTATTCACGCATGAAGTCCGACGCGCCGTCGGCCACGATCACGACCGCCTCGGGTCACCTCGGGAGCAACCACACCATCCATCCGTTCGAGAACCGGCTTCTCAGCGCGTTGGAGTGCGCATTGCTACAGACGCTGCCGAGGGGCTTCAAATGGGGCCGGGCGTTGAGGGAGTGGGGGCACTCCAACGTCCGGGACATGATCGGCGAGGCAGTCCCCCCACTTTTCACGCAACTCCACGGGCATATCATTCGTGGCCTGCTGGACGGCAAAACGAAGCTGAAGATGCACTCGGCGAACGGCATTCGGAGTACACGGGCCGCAAGGAAGCTCGGTTTGACAGTGACGCAAAACAGTTAAAACAACGCGCGACGATTTACGTTGCCAGTGGCTTCAGAAGCACGGCGAGAGGATCCGAATCGAAGGATATGCAGTGTCCGCACGGGCGGAAGCGAAGCTTGGAGACGGTTGTCCCGGTACGGAATTCGGTTCAGAATCTACGCCAAACTGTGCCAATCCAGCGTAAACTGTGACAACTCGCGGCCTTCCACCGGAGGAGCCGCCATTCCCGAAACCATCATCCGCTAACGGTTTGCGTCGAGCACCCG
>JAYTUG010000122.1:0-9898 GCA_043744695.1 Gemmataceae bacterium | reverse complement strand
AGAAGCGCTCCCGCGTGATCGTGATCCTGGACGTGTCGCCGAGCATCACGAAAGTCTCGGACGAGATCGGCAGCGCCGCCGGCAAGAAGCGGAAGACGCGACTCGCCACCGTCATCGACCTGCTGACCGACGAGAAGGTGGCCTTCGTCAAGAACCTGCTCGAACAGAACCCGGTGGTACTCTACCGCTTCGGCAGCCGTCTCGACGAGGAGCCGCAAGCCCTCGCCAAGGACGACCCCGCGTGGGGCACGGCCGAGTGGGAAAGCTTCGCCAGTTACGACTTCAAGCCATTCCTGCTCAAGGGGCTCTCCGCGGGCGGGTCTGAGGCCGTTCGCAATTCGCGGCTCTGGGAGTTAAACGCTCCTGGCACGCCGGACTGGGCCGCGTCGTGGCTCGCCAAACCCGAGGACGAATCCGTTCCCGAGAACATGGCCGCGGAAGATAAGGCGATTCTGAAAGAGAACCGGACCAAGCTGGAGCGGCGCGTCGAGGTCGCCCGCAGCATCGCGACTGGAACCAACGTCCCCGATTCGATCACGTCCGTGATCAACCGCGAGGCGGCGAACATGGTTCAAGGCGTGATCGTGCTCTCGGATGGCCGCAGCAACATCGGTTCGGACTCGGCATATTTGGAACTCAAGACGCGGGCCAGCCGCGAGAAGATTCCCGTGTTCACGGTCGCGGTCGGCGAAGATCGGCAGACGGTCGCGATCGTCATTTCGGAAGTGCAGGCCCCGGACAACGCCCCGCCCGACGAGGCCTTCAAGATCATCGTGGAAGCGGACGGCATCAACCTCGCAAATCAAGAAGTCGAGGTGTTCCTCGATCTGTTCGCGCCGAAGGGCGATCCCAAGGTCGATCCGCCGGACCACACGCTCACGGGCAAGCTCACGTTCCTGCCGGGCGACACACCGCACGGTCAGGCGGAGTTTATCATCGACCCATCGAAGATGCCGGAACGCCTGACCGAAGACTCGAAGGACGCCGCGACCAAGAAGCGGGTGTTGAAGGAAGGCGCGTGGACGGCACGGGCCCGCATCGCGAAGAACAAAGGCGAGGCGTTCGCGGACTCCGAGCACGTTCGCGATCGGCCGGGCATTCAAGTCATCAAGAAGCCGTTGCGGGTGCTGCTGGTGGCGAGCGGCCCGAGCCGCGAGTATCTGGCACTCAAGAACTTGCTCGTCCGCGAGGTGCAGGAGAACCGGGCCGAACTGTGCGTGCTGCTGCAAAACGAGGCTGGCGAAAAGGGCTTCGCCGTGCAAGACGTGCCGCCGGAACGCCTGCTCAGTCGCTTCCCCACGAAGCTCGACACGACCTCGAAGAACCCGGACCCGAAGGAACGCTTCTACAACCTCAACGAGTACGACCTGATCATCGCGTTCGATCCGGACTGGAGCGAACTCACGCAAACGCAAGCTGAGGACCTCCAGCGTTGGGTGCAGGAACAGGGCGGGGGCCTGATCTACGTCGCCGATCAGGTTCACAGCTATCAACTGGCCCGCGTCGATCCGACCAACGGACGCTTGCTTCCCATCCTCGAGATTCTGCCCGTGGTGCCGGAAGACATCATCGCGGTGCGGGTGGATGGCACGCCGCGTACACCGCGCCGATTGAACCTCAAGCCGATCGAAGGCTCGGACCTGCTCAAGCTCGAAGAGAGCGTGGACGACCCCATCGCCGGTTGGGAGAAGTACTTCACCGACCGCGACAAGTACGTGCCCAGCGCCGACCTGAAAGTCGAACTCTTCCCGCAGCGCGGCTTCTTCAGCACCTATCCGTTGAAGCCGGACATCGGCGTGAAGTCGGGATCGAAAGTACTCGCGGAACTCTCGGGACTCAGCGACTCCGGCGAACGCTGGAACCGACCCTGGCTCGTGACCAACAACCCCTCCGCCGGGTGGCGCACCTGCTTCATGGGTTCGGGCTCGATGTACCGCATGTTCGCGTTCGACCCGCCGATCGGGAAGCAGTATTTCGAGCGGTTCTGGGCGAAGCTGATGAAGTACATGGCGGCGAAGCGGAACGTGAAGAACGCCCGCGGCCGCGTGCTGCTCAGCAAGGAATACACGGCCGGTGCCCCGGTTCGCGTGCAGGCCCGCATCCTCGATCCGGGTTCGCAGAAGTACCCGATCGGCTCCATCGATCCGAAGTTCCGCATCGTCCGGCTCGCTCCGGACGGCACGCCCGAGAAGCAACTCGGTCCGTTCCAATTATCGCCCAAGCAAGGGGCCGCGGGGTTCGATGGCTACTATCAGGGCCAACTCACGCCCGACCCCAAGGACATGCCGCCGGGCGACAAGCGCTACAAGGTCGTGATCGACGTGCCCGATAGCACCGGCGACACGCTCGAAGGCGAGTTCATGCTGCGGAAGTCCGATCCCGAACTGGACAACTCGCGGCCGGACTTCGACAAGATGCGCGAGATGGCGACCGAACTGGACAAGGACCTGCTCGCCCGCATCAAGAAGGAAGGAGTGGCCGAGACACTCACCAATCGCCTGCCCAAGGAGGGCGGTGTTACCAAGCTGGCGTTCAAGGTAAGCGATTCGAGGATGATCGAACTCATTCCCGACTGCATGGTGAGCTTGAAGGTGACGGCCGACAACCGGGGTAAGTCCGAGGATCTGTGGGATCAGGGCTTCACGATCCCGGAAAACGCGGCAACGTCCTGGATCGCGAAGGGCCCGCAGACCCTGAGCTACGTGCTGTTGATCGTGGTGCTGCTGGTGTGCGTCGAGTGGATGACGCGGAAACTGCTGCGGCTGGCGTAAGGCGCGGGTCGCGCCGCGCTCCGCTCCGAGGACTCCGCGTCGCGGCTAAACGGTGAGCGCAATTAACAGGTTGGGTGATTGACTATGTCCATCGCAACGTCCGATCATCGCATTCACTCGCAGGTCGCGCACCCGCTGGATCGGCTGCGCGGCACGATTCGCAAATACGTCGTGATCGAAGGACTGCTCTCGGCCGCGATCTTCGTCGCCGCGTGGTTCGCGTTCGGGCTGCTCTTCGACTTCGGCCTGTTCAAGCTCACGACGTGGGATTGGGTGCTGGACGCTCCGGCGTGGCTCCGCACGGTCGCGCTCGCCTTCGCGGCCGTGCTGTTACTCGGGATCATCCTGTTCCGCATCACCGGGCGGCTCCTCAAGGAACTCTCGTACCCGGCGCTGGCGCTCGTGCTGGAACGCAAGTTCCCCAAGATTCTCGGCGACCGCCTGATCACGGCCGTCGAACTCGCCGATGTGGAACGCCAGTCGCGCTACGGCTACTCCTCCGCCATGATCGACCTCACGATTCGGGAAGCCCGCGAACGCGTGGCCACCGTGCCCGTCAACGACGTCTTCAACTGGAAGCGGCTCCGCAATATGGCCGCACTCGCGGTCGCACTCTTGGCGATCGTCGTGGTGGTCGGCTTCACCTCGTTTGCCGTCGGGAATAAGTCCGCCGATCCGGTTCGCTTCGGGTGGAAGTTCGCCCACACCACCGGCGCATTCCTCGAACGGAACCTGCTCATTCGCAACGTGCCGTGGCCGCGGCGAGCGCACCTCGAACTCGTGAACTTCCCGGCCGACGACCTCCGCATCGGCAAGGACGCACCCGAGCCCGTGGTTCGCGCGAAAGCCTACCGATGGGTGTTCGCCGACCGCACCACCACGATGGGCTGGCGGCCGTTACGCTGGAGCGACCTGAACGACACGCTTCTCGGCGGTCCGGTTCCCACCCTGCCCGCAAAGGCCTTTCAGACGGCGTCCGATGGCGATCTCGGCACCGATCCCAATCTGTGGGAAGTGGACCTCATCCAGGCAGTGGGCGTCGAAGATCCCGAGGCCCGTAAGAAGCTGATGGAAGCCCTGCAAGGCCCGGAATACGAAGCGACCCGCAACGACCTCGACCGCGTGTTCACGAAGCTCGAAGAGCAAGCGGCGAAACCGTCGATGGGCCGCACGCTCCGCAAGCTCGACGTGCCGGAGAAAGTCGCGCTCGCCTACACCGGGAAGTCGAAGTCCGGCGAAGTGACACTCGGACCGCAGAAGAACCAGGAGTTCGCGTCGCCGATCTCGGACCTGAAGGAATCGGTCAGCTTCGTGGTGCGGGCGGAAGACTTCCGCACGCCGGCGAAGACGATCACGCTGCTGCCGCCGCCGCTCTTCACGAGTCTGACACGAACGGAATACCAGCCTGCGTACCTGCACCACACGCCGCCCGATTTCAACTACGCCTCATTCCGCGGCCTGCCGCCCCAGCGCATGGTCGATAAAGGCCTCTCGCTCACCGGCGACCGCTCCGTCTTCTCGGTTGTCGCCGGGACCGAACTCGTTCTCACCGCCAAGACCGACACCGACATCACCGCCGCCTACTTGCAGCCGAAGGTCGGCGTGCTCCCGGATGCTCGCCCCGGTTCCTCCGAACTGATCCCGATCTCGATCGGCGAAGACCAGCGCACAGTGAGCGTCGAGTTCAAAGGCAACTACCGCCTCGCCGCCGGCCGCACCTTCGACCACTACTACTTCGATGCCGACGGCCACCTCGTGAGTACGCCCGTCTCCACGCAGGCAAGTATCGAGTTCGACCTGATCGTAGAGCAGGCAGACAAGGTGACGGCGAAGCGGCAGATCATGATCCAGATCGCCGACGATCAACCGCCCGTCGTCGAACTCGCGGCCGAGACCATCCGCAAGGTCGGGAACGTCTACTACGTCACGCCCAGGGCGAAGATTCCGTTCAACCCCGAGAGCTACATCCGCGACGATCACGGGCTCTCGAAGGTCGCCTACGATTTCACGTATTGGTCCGAGGATTCGGACATTGGCCGCGCTCTCCGCGTGCAGATTCTCGCCCGCTCGTTCCTCTATTCCCAGGGCTTCGCGAACGCGCCCGGTGCCGCGGCCACGGCGTACCACGCCGCCAAGTTCAAAGATCTCGATAAGGGCGACCAGCGCCAGAACGGCTCGGCGGAACTCCGTCGCTACATCGACCAGCGCGCCGCCCTCCAATTCGAGACGCGGGATACGCTGCTCAAGAACCTCGATTCCCCGCGCGACGAAGCCGCGGCCACGATGATCACAAAGATCGAACTCAAGAGCCCGGACGTCGACTTCTTCGACCTCAAACCGCTGAAGTTGTTGGCGAACGTTTCCGAGGTGCAGACCCGCTATCGGCTCGACTTGAACATCGTGGCGACCGACACGAACTTCAGCACGGGCCCGAAGACCGGCCAGAACTCGGAACCGATTCGGCTGCTGATCGTGTCCGAAGGCGATCTGCTCGCCGAGATCAACAAGGAAGAAGAAACCTTCGCCACGCGGTTCGACGAAGCGCTGGTGAAACTCGTCGCGGCCAAGAACCGCTTCGGCGTCGTCCGCTCCTTCTACGGCATCCCCGACCGCATCGAAGACGCCAAGGTCAAGGCTTCGGATGTGTCGCAAGAAGTGGGCAAGGCCCGCGACATCGTGCAGTCCGTGGTCCGCGAGTATCGCCGCATTCACCGCGAGTGCATCGTGAACGACGTGACGGAGGCGACCCGCGACCGCTTCGGCAAGTTCGCCAACCGCATCGACCGCGTGGTCGGCGAGAACCCGCCTTCCGTCACGAAGGAAGAGGAAGGCCAGGTTCAGGCCGGGCTCTTGAAGCCGACCATGACCTTCCCCGAGGCGGAACGCCGGCTCGAACTCGTCCAGGCGGCACTGAACGCGAACAACTGGGGGGATCTCAATTCCGTCATTCAGGCCGAACTCGCGCTGCTCGAACTCGAGCGCGTGGTCCGGGCCATTCGCGCCGAACTCGGCGAACTTCAAAGCAAAGAGAAGCTCAAGGCCCAGCTTCAAAAGGTCATCGACGAGCAGGAACGGATCGGCAAGGAGTTCGCGCTCCTAAAGGAACTCTGGGAAGTCGACCAGTTCAAGAAAGATCCGAAGATCGGCACGGTCGGCCCGGTGTTCCTGACCAAGGGCGAAGTCAAGAAGGTTCGCCACACCATCAACTGGCGGCAGTACGAGAAGGACGAACTCGTGCTGAAGTTCGTCGCCGTCGACAAGGACAAGAAGCCGGTGCCCGCGGAGGCGTTGGGCTTCCCGGCCGAGTTGAAGCTCGACTTCGAGAAGAACCAGACGGCCTTCGAGTACGAGGTGAAGGCCGGCGCGAAGGACGGCGAATACACGCTCACGCTGGTTCCGGCGGTGGGCGAACCCGTGATCGTGATCGTCACGGTGAAGTGAGATTGGTAGTCCGCACTCTCCGAGTGCGGTGCCGCACTCGGAGAGTGCGGACTACCAACAAAAACCTCGACGTAACGTTCCGGTAACCGCTACCCTCGTTTCGCGGCTTTTTTCGCAGTATGCTGTTTGCTGACGCCGAGCGTCTCGTCTGGAACTATGAGAACTCACGCGGCGGCTTCTGGCCCCGCTTCCTGTCGGAGGTGACTCCATGCCTTCCCGATTGCGATTCCTGCCGTTCGCGTTCGTTGCCGCGGTCGGTCTCTTCGCCCTCACCTCGATGCTGACGGCCCAGCCGCCCGCCGCGCCGCCGACCCCCGAAGGGATCAAGCGGACCGAGGAAGAAAACCTCAAGCTCTACAAGCGGTTCGCGGACGAACTGCTCAAGCTCGCCCAGAAGTGGGAGAAGAGCGACAGTCCGGACGAAAAGGAACGCGCCAAGACGCTCCGCGCGGCACTCAAGATCGCCGAGGAAAAAGGCGTCGAGAACATGTTCAAGGTGCTGCTGAACCCGCTGACCAAGAACCCGAGCGGCGGCGACTTCCAGGATCTCATCGCAAAGGATAAGGCCCTCATCGCGGCCCTCAAAGACATCCTCGAAACGCTCAACACCGAGGACGAAGCCGAGCGAATCAGGCGGGAGCGTAAGGAGCTCGAAGAGTTCGTAAAGGAAGCGAAGCGGATTCTCCGCGAGCAGGAAACGATCCGCGCCCGCACGGAAGGCAAGGGCGATCCCATGAAGATCGCCAAGGATCAGAACCAAATTGCGAAGGAAACGAAGGACCTCGCCAATCAGTTGAGCAAGGACAAGAAGGGCGATCCCAAGGGCGGCGAACCGAAGGACGATAAGGCCGAGCAGAAGCCGGATAGCTCGAAGCCGGGCGATCCGTCGGCCGAGCCGAAGTCGGACACGATGGACCCGAAGAGCACGGGTAAGGAACCGATGGCCGGGGATCCCAAGAGCGGCGAGCCGAAACCGGGCGACCCCAAGGGCGGCATGCCGATGGCCGGATTGTCGAAGGAGCCGCCGAAGGACGGGCCGATGGACCCGATGGGTGCCAAGCCCATGGGCGACCCGAAGCCGACGGACCCGAAGATGCCGCCGATGGCGGAACCGAAGCCGAGCGACAGCAAGGCGCAGGGCATGGGCAAGGGCGACAGCAAGCCTTCGGACGGGAAGGGCGGCGAAGCGAAGCCGATGAGCCCGAGCGACAGCCCGCCGAGCGACAGCCCGCCGATGAGCGGTTCGCCCAAAGGTGGCCCGCCGTCCGGCGGCAGTCCACCCCCGCCGAGCAAGCGGCCGCCGAACCCGAACAACCCCAACGACGACGCTCAGAAGAATCTCGACGATGCCGTGCCCGATCAGAAGGAAGCCGAGAAGAAGCTGAACGACAAGAAGAACGACGAGGCCGGCAAGAATGAAGACGAGGCGATCAAGAAGATCGCGGCCGCCATCAAGGAACTCGAGAAACGCTTGAAGCAGCTTCGCGAAAAGGAAATGCGTCAGAAGCTGGAAGACCTCGAACGCCGCATCGCCAAGATGCTTCAGATGCAAAGCGAAGTGTACGAAGCGACCAAGCGGATCGACAACGCGATCAAGAAGAATGGCAATGAGATCGCGACGACCGACCGCCAAAAGTCGACCGTCGAGGCCGAGAAGGAAGCGCTGATCGCTCAGGAAGCCGAAAAGGCCCTTCGCCTGCTCGAAGGCGAAGGCACGGCGATCGTATTCGCCGGGGTACTCGGCGAAGCGAAGAAGGATATGGATGCCGTCAAGAAGGAACTCGACCGCACCAACGTGGGCCCGGACACGCAACTGGTCGAAGAGCAGATTATCGCGCAGTTGAAGCGGATGCTCGAGGCTCTGAAGAAGGCGAAGCAGGATTTGGACAACCCGCCGCCTCCTCCGCCGCCTGGCATGCCGCCGCCGAGCGACCCGAAGAAGAACCTGATTCAGTTGGTCGAACAGTTGAAGTTGCTGAAGGAACTTCAGATTCAAGTGAACCAGCGGACCGAAGCGTTCGGCAAGCGAACCCCCGGAGCCCAGGCTGGCGACCCGTTTATTCAGGAACAGCTCAAGCAATTGAGCGACCGCCAGGAGACGCTCAAGAAGATGCTCCAAAAGGTCGCGGATATGATGAATCAGTAGGAATTCCGCGGGTTGCGGCTTCGCGATGACTGCAAATGGCGAAGCCGCAAGTGGAAGCCGAATGCTTAAGAAGAAGTGAAAAGATTGAGAAAGCTGTTGTGTTGACTGGACCGTCAAGGTAGATTCGGGGTTGGGTGGAAGATTCCACAATCTCCCGCTTTCACCCCGAATCGATCCGAACCGAACTCTCACCGCCCCCATTCATTCACCGCCGACACCTGTTTTGTGGAGGTTTCTTGTGAAGATTCGCATGAGCCTGGTGGCCGCAGCCCTTACAGTGGGCTTCGTAGCTGCTCCGTCGTTCGCCGTGGACACGGTGAAGAAGCCAGCCTACGGCTTCAGCACCCTGAAGTCCGCCGAGGCCCCCGCCGCCAAGGCTAAGGCCGAAGCCTGGCTCAAAGCGACCGGTAAGTTCGAGCAAGTTGCCTTCGACAGGGCCTGGGCCGACGAATCCAGGACCGTTCTCGATCGCGTCGCGGACTCTATCGCTTTGGGTAACACCGAAGCGGCCGCGATCCTCGAAGCCGCCCGCAAGTCGGACGCCCCGGCCCACGCCGAAGTGCCCGCCATGCTCAAGGACGCCAAGGCCGACGCCTTCGTCCGGTCGAATCTGGCCCTCGTGTTCGCCAAGTCGAACGCCGGCAAGAAGGCCTATGAGGAAGCCCTCGAAGCCCTGAACGCGATCACCCCCGAGAACGTAGTCGATCCGGCTAGCTACTTCTTCTTCAAAGCCGTGTCCGAGCACGCGACCATGAAGCGCGACGCGGCCGTGAGCAGCATCACCCGCCTCCTCGACGACGTTTCGGACGCCCCGGATCGCTACAAGATGGTCGCGACCCTCATGTTCTTCGACATAGTGAACTGGGCCGCCGACCCGAAGGATCTGTCCAACATCGAAAAGCTGATGGACAACAGCGGCCGTCGCCTGGATCTTTCCCGCCCGGGCGAGAAGACTCAGGACATCCAAAAGAAGATCGTGTTCCGTCTCGATGAAGTCATCAAAGACTTGGAGAATCAGTGCAAAGGTGGCCAATGCAACGGCGGCAACTGCCCCGGCGGCGGCCTGAAGCCCGGCAAGGGCTCGCTCAATCCTTCGAGCCCAGCACCGGACAGCACGGTCATGGGTGGGTCGGGGGCCGGCAAGATCGACGATAAGAAGCTTCGCGCCGTTTCCGAGCAGTGGGGCGGCATGGTCCCCTCCGAACGCGCGAAGGTCGTCGAAGACCTCACCCGCGAACTGCCGGCGAAGTACAAGCCGATGATCGACGAATACTTCAAGTCGCTGAACCGCATTCACGGCGTGAAGTAATCCCCTCGAAACCCGGTTTCTGCCCTGGAAACCGGGTTTATCTTCGAACCGAACTCTGGCGGTGGCCGACCCAACCGGCCACCGCTTTTTTGTTTCGCGTGCCACCAGAAACTCTCGCGCTATAATGCCCAATAAGCTCCCATCGCGAAGCCGCGAGCGGCTTTTTTCCCGCCGAGTCACCCGCCATGCGTTACATCTGCCGGGGTCTCCTCGTCTTATCTTCATGCCTGC
>JAYTUG010000121.1:0-9906 GCA_043744695.1 Gemmataceae bacterium | reverse complement strand
GGCCCGATCAAGGGTGGCCGCGTCGTCGGCGAATCGGATTCGCACGGCGCTTTCCCGAAGGCGAACCCGAAGAGCCCGCAGGATGTACTCGCCACCGTCTACCAGCACCTCGGTATCGACGTGAACGTCTCTTATCCCGATGGCAGCGGTCGGCCGCACCCCGTGCTACCGTTCGGCAAGCCGATCGAGGAATTGATGTGATCCAAAGACATAGTTGTTTGCCACGGATGGAACACAGATGAGACACGGATAAGAACGCAAATTCAATCCCGGAGTTCATCGTGGAGTTACTTCACAAGGAGATCACGGAACAAATCATCGGCGCTGCGTTCGAGGTTCATCGAGTACTCGGCTTTGGTTTTTTGGAGAAGGTCTACCAACGTGCGATGCAGGTCGAGTTGGAGTTGCGAGGTTTCGTCGCCGAGATCGAAAGTAAGATCAAGGTCCATTACAAAGCCACGATTGTCGGCGACTACCAGGCGGATTTGTTCGTCGACCAATGTGTGATTGTCGAGTTGAAGGTGGCCAAGGAGTACATGTCTTACGATGAGGCATAACTCTTGAACGAACTCAAAGCAACGGGAATCCGGGTTGGTCTCTTGATCAACTTCGGTCGATCTCGAGTCGAGTTCAAGCGGTTCATTCTTTAACGCTTTTTAGCCGCGGATGGAACAGGGATGAAGTTTGACTGCGTTCTTCATCCGTGTTCCTTCCGTGTTTGATCCGTGGCTGTAGTCCATCTTTATCGGCATTTTTAGCCACGGATGGAATACGGTGTGAACACGGGTGAGGATAACTGCGTTCTGCGTTCTTCATCCGTGTTCCCACCGTGTTCCATCCGTGGCTAAAAGGCCTTTTTGCCACTTTCTGCTCGGCGCGGTATTCTGTCCACACAACCTTTCTCGGAGCCGCTCCATGACTCCTTTCGATCGCCGCGAGTTCATTGCCGCAGGCACGGCTGCTTTGCTCTCCGGAGCCCTGACCGAATCCGCACGCGGGTTCGCCGCCAACGATACGCTGCGCGTCGGGTGCATTGGCACCGGTGGCCGCTGCCGCACGCTCATGAAGTCGCTCGTTCAGATTCCCAACGTGAAGATCACCGCCGTCTGCGACATCTGGGATGCGAACCTCGCGGAAGGGAAGAAACTCGCGGACAAGGATGCCTTCAGTACCAAGCAGTTCGAGGAATTGCTGGCGCGAAAAGACGTGGACGCGGTGCTGATCGGTTCGCCCGATCACTGGCACGTGCCACTCACCGTGGCGGCGTGTGCGGCCGGCAAAGACGTGTACGTCGAGAAGCCACTGACGCACGACCTGAGCGAAGGCAAGGAAGCGATCGACGCGCAGAACAGACACAAGCGCATCGTGCAAGTCGGCACGCAGCAACGCAGCATGACGCACATCGCCAAGGCCTACGAGCTTCACAAGGCCGGGCACATTGGCAAGGTTCACAAGGTGCATTGCACGTGGAACCGCAACGCCGCCCGCGCCCAGCGATTCAAAGACGGCATCGACGCCAAGACCGTGGACTGGAAGCGCTTCCTCGGCACCGCGAAGGATCAAGTCTTCGATCCCTATCGCTTCCGCCAGTGGCGCTGGTTCTGGGACTTCGGCGGCGGCATCTTCACCGACCTCATGGTCCACTGGATCGACGTCATCCACTGGTTCCTCGACCTCAATCATCCGCAGTCGGCCCTGAGCGTCGGCGACTTCTTCTCGGCCAAAAACGTGTGGGAAACGCCCGACACCGTGCAGACGCTGCTCCGCTATCCCGACCAGGAAGTGCAGGTCTACTTCGAAGGAACGTTCAGCAACAACCGCAACGGCTCGATGGTCGAGTTCATGGGAAGCGAAGGCACGCTGTACATCGACCGCGGCCGCTACGAGGTGATCCCGGATCGCGATAAGAAGCTCGAACCGAGTTCGCTGATCTTGGGTACCGATCCGCGGAAGGGGCTCGACTTCTACGATAAGCCCGACGGCGAGTTGCTGCATCTGGCGAACTGGGTGGAAGCGGTCCGAATGCGGAAGAAGCCGAGTTGTCCCGCGGAAGCGGGCGTGAGTTCCGCGGGGGCCGCCCATCTGGCGAACCAATCGCTGCGGACCGGACGAGTGGCGGTGTGGAAAGACTGATAGCATCAGCTGAACTGGATTCTGCACCTTATAAAGCTTCGTACCGCGCTCAGCCTCCTTCGTTTCTAAATATTTCTATTGACTACCCTAAAGCGGCTCGTAATAATTTACTTACTCGCAGTTCTAGGGGTAGCTCACTTTTAGACTGATCGCTCAGTTCCAGCTTTCTCATTCTCTATTCTGCGTTCCTCTTTCTCCCGAGGTGCCTTATGTTAGCGCGTGCTCTACCTTCTCCTCAGCGCCGAGGATTCACACTCATCGAACTGCTGGTGGTCATCGCGATCATCGCGATTCTCATCGGCCTACTCCTGCCGGCCGTTCAGAAGGTGCGTGAAGCGGCTGCTCGGAGCCAAAGTGCCAACAACCTGAAGCAGATGTCGCTGGCGCTCCACAACATCGCGAGTGCTAATGACGGTAAACTGCCACCCTCTTACGGCTATTTCCCGGTCGGAGGCGACTGGATTAACAACGGCGCGGAGGGGTCGATGTACTTCCACCTGCTGAATTACGTGGAACAGGACAACATGTGGAAGTCGGCCGCTACTGGAAATAACGGTCACCTCGGCTATCAACTATCATGGGCCGGGAAGCCGCGCTTCGTGAAGACGTATGCCGCCCCTGCGGATTCTACGAACGACAACACGAAAGACTTTTCGAGCTACCGGACAAACCTGCTCGCATTCGCCGATCCACCCGGCTCCAACAGCTGGAGCGGACCCCGCCTTCCTGCATCGTTCGCGGACGGAACGTCGAATACCGTTGCATTCGCGGAAGGCTATGGGAAGATTCCTAACACGAACAATCCCTGGTACGGCACGATGGATAACGGGAGCTGCCCGAATGGCGGGCGCTGCAACGGTTCTTCGTACCTTGCTACGCCCTCGACGAATCCTCCCTTTACAATTGACCGCCCTCAAACGGCTTTATGGGACCGCCCGAATTCGTTTAACGGCATATCCATCCAAGTCGGACTCGTGGACGGGTCGGTCCGTGCCGTTACGGCTTCCGTCTCCGCGGGCACTTGGTACGCGGCCAATCACCCATCGGACGGTGCAGTCCTCGGTAGCAACTGGTAGTTGCAGTCGGGGATTAATGTTGTCGGTCCAACCTTCCCAGCCGAAGCTCGATTTTCTAATCGAGCCTCGGCAAATTTCACTGTCGATGATGCGTTTTCGCATCACTCACCAACGATGTACTCGTTAATCTCTCCATCAGGAACTGCACTATGAGCGCCCCACATCGTCGATTTACAAGGTTTTGTGTCGCAATCGCGCTCGCTTCGTTACTCGTAACTTTCGCCAGTGGGTGTGGTGGTGGCGGGAAGGGCACTGTCTCCGGTGAGGTTACTGTTGGCGGCAAGCCGCTGCCGATGGGTATTATCGTCTTCACTCCGGATTCGGGGCCGGCAGTTGCAGCAGAAATCCTGGACGGCAAGTACTCCGCTGTGGGCGTTCCATCGGGAAATGTGAGCGTATCCCTCGATCTGAATAGTCTCAAGCAACAAGCTGAAAAGGCAGGACCGAAGTCGGGGGGGGGGGCCGCTGCAGTGGCCGCAAAGTTCGGCAAGAGCGATGATGTGGGCAAGCAAAAGAGCATGGCTCCGGGTACAGGTGGCCCCGGGATGCCCGACGAGGCCAAGGAGTATTACGCCAAGCAGAAGGAATCGAATGCCGAGGCAGGTCGTCGGATCAAAGACGCCCTGGTTCTCCTCCCCGAGATCCCAGAAAAATACTCCGATCCCAAGCTGTCGGGATGGAGTTTGAAGGTGTCCAAGGGGGACAATACCTTCGATGCCAAAGTCGTTAAGTGAGGTATTTTCTCATGTTTCGCCAGGATAGGTAGGCCATCATGTCCGTTTGGATGACCCGGCGTAAGGCGGGTCGTTTCGTCCTTGCCGCCTCGCTCCTCGTCGTCATCGCATTTGCTTCTTGGAATGCCGCTCGATTCTCAGTTGCGCATTGGCACAAACGGCAGGCGGAGAAAGCGTTGGAACGACAGCGATATCCTCAAGCACTCGCATCGTACGAACGAGCTATCCACTACCGGCCCGACAGTGCCGAACTCCACCTTCGTGCTGGTCGAACCGCGCGGCAGGCCGGCGATTTTCCGGCGGCCCGAGAACACCTCCACAAGTGCCGAGAGTTGCAAAAAGGAGTCACCGAAGAGCAGCAAATCGAGGGCTTTCTCCTCAGGGCTCAGTCCGGCGAAGTCGATGAAGTTTACAAGTTTTTGATGCCTTACATTGTCGAGGAAGGCCCGCTAACTCCTTACGTCCTCGAAGGAATGGCGAGGGCGTACATGTCGGTGTATCGCCCCGATCTGGCCTGGGGGTGTCTCGCCAAGTGGATCGAGATTCAACCGACGAACGTGGCGGCTTTTTTGGGGCGAGGCACGTGGTACGCCCAGCAACAGGATATGCGGGGGGCAACCGACGACTTGCACCGCGCACTCCAGATCGATCCCGAGCGGATCGATATCCGTCTGACCTACGCCGAAATCATCCGCACGGACAAGAAGTTTACCGAGGTCGCGGAGCAATATCGGCTCGTGCTGCAGCAGGAGCCCAGGAATGCGGAAGCGATGCTCGGCCTCGCTCAAGCTCATTGCGAACTCGGCCGGATGGAGGAGGCCCGCGAGCAACTCGCGGCGATGCCGGCCGACAAGCGAGATTCGCCCGCTTTCTTGTGGATCAGCGGTCTGGTGGAATTTCGCTTGGATCACCTGGACGAGGCGGAGCCGCTCCTTCGCCAAGCTCTCGAACGCGATCCCCGAAATCTGGATGCCTGCTACAACCTGATGCTCTGCCTGACGCATCTGGGACGCGGGGGAGACGCCGCGCAGATACGCGTTCGCTTCGAACGGATCGAGAAGGACCAGAAACGGCTGATTGAATTGACGACGCACGACTTTGCCGCGCAACCCTCGAACCCCGAACTTCGCTGCGAATTGGGCGAGATTTACCTCCGCATGGCACTTCGCGAGCGGGGAGTCCACTGGTTTCACATCGCACTGGGTCTCGATCCCAATTGTCGCCGCGCACATCAGCGACTGTGCGAATACTATGAACTGCAGGGAGGATTGGAGGCGGCGGAAAAGGCCGCGATCCATCGTCGCCACCTTGTGAAGATCCGCTGACCCCATCCTCCGTTCTTCGCTTCCCTAGGACGACTTCATGATCTTGAGCCGCCCTCCGACAGGTTCGAACGCTGTGGCCCCACTTACGGAGAACTTTAGAAGCCGGAAGGAAGTGGGGATCGTCCTCATCATCTCCGCGCTGGCGTTCGTACTCGCATCGTCCTCCGTCCGTCAACAACCGGAAGTTTGGTCCCACTTGGCGCGGGGGCGAGTTCTGATGGAGGGCCGCCCGCTCCCCGAACGCGACCCGCAACTGCTTTCACCCACGAGCGAGCAGCCCGCGTACTCGTCGATTCTTTACGATCTCGTATTGGATGGCCAATTCCAAGTGTGGGGAGGGCCGGGCGTCGCGATTCCGAACGCGATCCTGGCCGCGTTGCTCGCCGTCGTGTTGTTTGTCGCGGGGCGTACCGCGAACAATTCGACACTGGCAGGCGGTTGCACAATACTCTCGCTCCTCTGTATTGTTCCATCGTTCGGGCTAACGCCGCGGCTCTTCTCCTCAGTAGTTCTCGCACTGTTGGTTTTGCTCCTGCGGAAGTCGATCGAGCCCTCTCGTTCCGATCGGTATCGCTGGAATATGCGTTGGTTAGTTCCCGTACTCGTTGTGGTCTGGGCGAATGTGGATCGTTGGGTCGTGCTCGGCCCGCTCGCGATCGGCCTGCTGGCGCTGGCCGAGTGGCGGCGCGGGCGAAGCCAAATCGCCAAAGACCTGGGTAAACTCTTTCTGATCGGACTGATTGCCTCGCTTCTCAGTCCCAACGTGCTGATGGTCTGGAACCCGACTCAAATAGTTTCCTGGGGGAATTTGGATTCTACTCCCTCACCGTTCTGGCCGGAGGGGTACCGTTTTGGCACCGTCCTGGTGAGCCTGGCATATGCAATTCTGGTGCTGTTGGGACTCATGGCCTTCCGGAAAGACACCGAGGGACGAGCGCGGGTCTGGATGCCGTTGTGGATTGTGCTACTGGGGTTGGCGGTCGTCCGGCCGACTGTCGCGCCTTTTTTCGCCGCGATCGCTGCACCGGTCGCTGCTCTGAGCCTCTTCGGGGTTCATTGGTCGACTGCTCCGGCGCAGCCCATCAAGCGGCGTCGCATCCATCAACTCTTGCGGCAAGGCGTGCGCTTGGTTCCCCTGGTTGCAGCGTTGGCGCTACTCGCAGTGGCCTGGCCGGGGTGGGTCGTCGGCCCACCTTACGGTCGGCCTTCGTGGTCGGTGGAAGTCGACGACTCACTGCGAGATGCAGTTCGTGAGATGGCGAAGTGGCGTACCGACGGCCGGCTGGGTCCCAACGGACGAGGCCTGACATTTTCACCAGAAGTGGCCGACTACTGGTCGCAGTTTGGAAGCGGGGCGCGGGATGCGTCGGATCTCAACGGTGCGAGTCTCGATTTCGCGATCGTGAAGGCCGGGCTTGTCGGGGAAGCGGAAGCAGACTGGCGCGGAGAACTTCGATCCCGAGGTGTGAACCATATTATTCTTCACAGCGGAGGTGCGGAGCCGACCGAACAGATCGTGACGCGGCTCGCCCGTGAGCCCAACGAATGGCCGCTCCTTTACCTTCGCGGGCGGACGGCCGTCTTCGGGTGGCGCGACCCGATTGCTCCTGTCGCCGAGATCCGGCTTGCGCCAACGCCACTGCGATTGGACCAGCGGGCTTTTTTACCCGGAGCCAACTTACGGGCACCGCTCGATGGCACGGGCGTGCGGTCCGAAGAACGCGTGTGGTTGCGTCCGTTTATGGAACCGCCGCCGTCGCTTCTGGAACAAGCTGAAGCGGCACTTTACCTGGCTTACTTCGATGGTCACAGGGATCTCTACAACGCCCGATCTCGAAGGATGTGGCTGGCGAGCCAGTATGGATTCTACCTCGGGGCTCTCGCCTCGCCCTCGCCGGGATGGGGACCACTAACGGCCAGTTCAGGCCAGTGGGCCATCGGTGTTCCGGAAGATTGGGCAACGTTTTTGACAACCCAGGACGACGGCCCGCTCGGCGCCTTGTTGCTGGCAGTTCGAGCCGCCCGAAGCGCGTTGCAAGCGAACCCCGACGACCCCAAGAGTTACTTCTTGCTGGGCGAGGCCTATTTGCGATTGGCCCAGGCGACGCAAGAACGGTCATGGAGACATCAGCTCCCCATCTTCGACCGCATCCGCCAGATGCAGGCGATTAACGCCTACCACCGCGTTCTCGCCCTTCGACCCGACTCCCACGCCGCTCACGGCCGACTGGCCCGACTCTATCGAGATCTCGGGAACTTCGATTTGGCACTTCGCCACCTGAATGGATTGATCGAAGCAACTCGAGTGCGCGGCCCGCAGCCGGGGGAAGCGCCCGAACGCGCCCGGGAATCGCTCGTCGCTTTGGAACGGGAACGGGACGGCTTGGCGGCGGAGGTTCGCCGACGCGAGGCGATCTGCGAAACGGGCAAGGGAGTGGGGCGAGCGCTAAATCTCGCTCGTGAGGCCATCGAGTTGGGGTTGCCCGATCGCGCTTTGACAATCCTGCTGAAATCCGATGCGTCCGAGTTCGGCTCCGAAGGTGTGCGTCTGGAACTCGAACTCCTGCTTTGGGCAGGCCGGGCGAACGACGTTCGCGCTTGGCTCGATCCGGCGCTGGAAACCAGTCTGGGGAAGGCCACCTATCGCGAAATTCTGGTGTGTCTCGCCGCGGTCACCGGCAACTATCGCGAGGCGGATCGGGCGATGCGCGGCGTCACCCAAGAACTCGTGAACGTTCCGAGTCGCTTACCCAACCCGCACGCGCAAGCGTCTTACGATATCTCCCGAGCTATAGTCGCAACACCGTTTTTTTGCGCATCTCCCGGCATGATGATGCACTCGATCCTGGTTCGCGAAGGTTTGCTTGCGGAAGTCGAGCAGATTACTGCGACCTTGCGGCGCGAGGCGAACGCGACCGTCGTCTCCGGTTTGCTCGCCTTGGAATACGGGGAGATCGAAGACGCGGAATCGCTATTTCGCAAAGCCCTGTCGAAGTGGAAACCGGGTGGGCGCGGTAGCATGGCGGGATGGATCGATTTTTCCGGACGGCGTGTGGCCGAGGATGGCTTGCGCCTCATTGCCGGTTCCCGAATCGCCGAATGAAGCGCGATCGAATTGTAAAAGGAGTATCATCGATGGGCGAACTCAAACTCGATTGGTTCGGCTTGCCGCGACTGGCCGTGCGCCTCTCTGCGATTTCCGTCGCGCTGCTCCTGGGAGTAGTCGCAACGCTTTCCTGTTCGCCTGCCCCGCCCCCGTCGCCGAATCCCGCATCGGTGGAGGAACCCATCGGGCCGCCGCTGTTCGAAGACATCACCAAGCAGATCGGTGTCGAATTCACGTATCGAAACGCCGAAGAGGCCGGAAACTTTGCGATCATTGAATCGCTCGGCGGGGGCGTCGCGCTCTTCGACTACGACAACGACGGCCGCATCGACATCTTCTTTCCCGGCGGTGGCCGCTACGACGGCAAGACCGTTCTAGGCCTTCCCGGACGCCTCTACCGCAACCTCGGCAACTGGAAGTTCGAGGACGTTACCAAGTCCGTCGGGCTGGAATCCGCCTTCCAATATTCCCACGGCGCGGCCGCGTTCGACTTCGACTGCGACGGTTGGACCGACCTGCTCATCACGGGCTACAACCGCCTCGTGATGCTCCACAACGAATCGGACGGGAAGGGCGGTCGCCGCTTCGTCGACGTCACGAAGAAGGCCGGGTTGAACGATGCGCTCTGGTCCACGACGGCGGCATGGGGCGATCTCGACGGCGACGGCTTCCCCGAACTCTACATCAGCCACTACGGCGATTGGGGGTTCGAAACCAACCACCCCACCGATTGCGTCTACGACGGCAAGACCCGCGACGTCTGCCAACCGAGGCGGTTCAAGGCACTTCCTCACACCCTCTACCGGAACAACGGCAACGGCACCTTCACCGACGTTTCCGAAAAAATGAAGCTCCGCACCGACGGCAAGGGCATCGGCGTCCTCTTCGTCGACATCAACGGCGATGCCCGACCCGACATCTACGTCGCCAACGACACCGACGAGAACTTCCTTTACGTGAACCGTTCGAAGGGCAAAGAACTGGCACTGGAAGAAGTCGGAATACTCGCTGGCGTGGCCCGCGACGACCGCGGTATCGCCAACGGCAGCATGGGGGTCGATGCCGCCGATTACGATCGCTCGGGGCGTGCCTCGCTAATCGTTTCAAACTACGAAGGCGAGTTGCCCGCACTCTATTTGAACAAGTCGACCCGCGAGTCGTCCCGGTTCCACTATTCGACTCTCTCCAGTGGGCTGGCGGCCATCGGCGGCTTCTACGTCGGCTGGGGCATCGGCTTCGTCGATTACGATCTCGATGGCTGGCAAGACCTGATGATGGTGAACGGCCACGCGATCCGCTTTCCCTCCAAGGCGGACCGCCGACAGAAACCCGTGCTGCTCCATAACGAGAGCGGCCGCTTTAAGGAGGTGACGCCCAGCGGCGGCTCGTACTTCCACGAACCGCACAATGCTCGCGGTCTGGCCTTCGCCGATCTCGATAACGACGGCAAGGTCGATTGCGTGATCAGCCACCTGAACGAACCGGTGACGGTGCTGCGCAACGTGGCACCGACCGAAGGCCGACACTGGATC
>JAYTUG010000120.1:0-9948 GCA_043744695.1 Gemmataceae bacterium | reverse complement strand
ATATGCCGGCGAGAGCATGAACCCGTCCACGCCGAGCTTCGTGAGATAACCGTACAGGGCGTCGATCTCCGCCATGTCGGTTTCCTTGTAGACCGTGGTGTTGGTACACACCATGAACCCGGCCTTCTTCGCCGCGATGATGCCTTCGACGGCCTCCTTGAACACGCCCTCGCGCTCTACCGCGATGTCGTGCGTCTTCTCCAGGCCGTCGAGGTGGACGTTGAAGAAGAATCGCGACGTGGGCCGGAACTGATTCAACTTCTTCGCGATGAACATGCCGTTGGTGCAGAGGTAAATGTGTTTGCGGCGTTTGAGGATGCCGTGGACGAGTTCGCCGATCTGGGGGTAAATCAGGGGCTCGCCGCCGCAGATACTCACAATCGGCGCGCCGGCCTCATCGACGGATGCCAGGCATTCCTCGACCGTGAGCTTCTCCTTGATGGTGTCCTCGTATTCGCGGATGCGGCCGCACCCGGTACAGGTGAGATTGCACGCATGGAGGGGCTCCAACATCATCACGAGCGGAAAGCGCGGCGTGCGTTTGATTTTCTTCTTGATCATGTAGCCTGCCATGTCGGTGGTCAGGCTGAGGGGGAATCGCATGGTGGGGCCGTTATTGGTTATTGGTTAGTTGGTAGGACGAATCAGTCTCTCGAGACTGGCTTGTCGTGCGTTGTGAAGTTGCAGCGAGATACCGGCCGATGGCCATGAGTGGGAAGTATACGGGGTACATGTGATATTTGAGGTAGAACACGCGAGGGAAGCCGGTGCCGGTGAAGGGCTCTTCCGTCCATCCGCCGTCTTCGTCTTGAGTGCCGACTAGGTATTCGATTCCCGCTCGAATCTCGTCGCTATCCGCTGGGCCGACGGCAAGCAACCCGAGGAGCGCCCAGGCGGTCTGCGAAGCAGTTGAAGGGCCGACTCCGGCCTGAGTGGGATCGTCGTAACTGAGGCAACTTTCGCCCCAACCGCCGTCGGCGTTTTGCACGTCTTTCAGCCAGCGAACCGCCCGGCGAACGCTGGGCGATCCTACGTCGAAACCGATGGCGTGCAAACCCACGAGTACTTGCCAGGTGCCGTAGAGGTAGTTCACGCCCCAGCGGCCGAACCACGAACCGTTCTCCTCCTGATGTGAGAGGATGAATTTCACCGCGCGGTCGACGGGCTTCTGCCCGATGCGGTAACCGTAGTGGCTGAGCGATTCGAGGACCCGAGCCGCGATGTCCGGACAACTCGGGTCGAGCATCGCGTTGTGGTCGGCGAACGGCACCTTGGTGAGAATCTCGTTGGCGATGTTGCGGTCGAAGGCGGCCCAACCGCCATCCGAGTTCTGCATCGCCATCAACCAGTTCAAACCGCGACGAACGGCGGGACGGCACGCTTCAGTCAGATGTTTGCCCGTTCGCGCCAATGCGATCAGCACCATCGACGTGTCGTCGACGTCCGGGTAGGAGGCGTTGCGGTATTCGAAGAACCAGCCGCCGGGCTCGATGTTGCGAACGGTCTGGGACCAGTCGCCGGGCGTCCGCACTTCCTTTTCGAGGAGCCAGCCGATCGCTGCACAGACAGGAATGTCCGTGCCACAAATCTCATCCTCTTGTGGCACGGGCATTCCTGCCTGTGAATCTATGAGCCCAATGAGGCTCAAGGCTGTGTCCCAGACCGGCGAGAGGCACGGCTGTAGCCGCAGCGTATCGCCTTCGTATAGGCAGAGGTCGTCGATCTGCGCCATCGCCCACTGCATCTCGGGGTCGGCATCCGACACGCCGAGGCAGCGGAGCGCGATCGCGTTGTAGACCATCGGCGGAAAGATCGCGCCGACGCCATCGCTTTCCCGATAGTGTTCGCGCATCCAGGCCACGGCTTTCCGCACCGCGTACTTTCGCAATGGCGTGAGGCGGAAGCGCTCGGCCTTCTTCAGACACCAGTCGATACCGAGAAAGAAGTTCGTCCACGAGAACCACTGCTTCGTCGGCTTCGCGGGCCAGCGCGGCGACTCGGGCACGTCGAGGAAGAGTTCGCGGATGTGCATCCGTTCCGGCAAGGCCGCGACCGGCTTGAACGCATCGACCACACTCAGCGGCACGAAAATGGTCCGGCTCCACGCGGACATCGCGTAGATGTTGAACGCGAACCAGCGCGGCAACAGTACGATCTCGGCGGGCACCGATGCACACGCCGAGTAGGGGAGCTGCCCGAGCAGGGCGAGGTAGAAGCGCGTGAACGAGTTGGTTCCTTCCGCGCCGCCGAGTGTGCGAATCACCTCCGCGGCGCGCTGCATTCGCGGTTCATCCGCGTCGTGTCCGGCGATCTTCAAAGCGAAGTAGGCCTTCACCGAGACGCTGATTTCCGCGGGCCCGCCGGGATAATTCGCCCAGCCGCCATCGGAGCGTTGCTTCTTGAGAAGATAGTTGGCGGCGAGTCGGATGCGCGAGTCGTCGGACTTGCCCAGGAACGCGAGGAGCAGGATGAACTCGGACTCGAGGATCGTGTCGCCTTCGAGTTCGCCGACCCAATGGCCGTCGGGGCGCTGGCGGGCGAGCAGCCCGCATCGACCGCGCTCGGCAGCCTCGGCTACGTCTTCTCGCCAGAGGGCCGTGCGTTCGTCGAGTTCGGCCACGGGGCGGGTCAAGGGCGGAAGTCCTTTCCGAAGCTTGTGCTGGGCGACCGAAAACGTCAGTCGCCGGGCCATAGAACCCTGCGACTGACGTCGAATGACGTCGCCCGTTGGCCCGACAGGGTCGCGTTGTGAGTAGAGTAGTCTAGCGACGTTCGTTCGGCCCTATCAAGTCCAACCGTTTGCGCGAAGCCAACTCGTTCGCAACAATCTATTACAAAGCTGGCGAGATACGCCTCACATCCCATAGCGCTTCATGGCTGCGTCGAGGATTTGCTTCACCAAGTCGGCGTGGGTCAAACCCAGGCGATAAGCCAGATAGCACAAGTCGCCGGACTCGGGATTGAGACCGGGGAGCGGGTTGATTTCCAGGAAGTACGGCACGCCATCGCGAATGCGAAAGTCCACCCGCGCCACGTCTCGGCAACCGAGCGCGGAGAAGACGCTCAATGCGTCCGCGAGCACGGCTTGCGACACTGCCGGAGGCAACTTCGCCGGTGCCTCGTAGTCCACCGTGTTGTTCCAGTCGCGCTTCACTTCCAAGCTGTAAACGAAGTGCTCGGTCGGTTGCTTCGGGATCACGCGCATGATGCCGAGCGGCTGCGGCGGGTCGTTCCCCGTGATGCCGACCGTCACCTCGTCGCCGCTGATGAACTCCTCGACGAGTATCGGCTGATGGTAGTCGTTCCAGAGCGCGAGCACCGTGGGGCCGAGTTCCTCGGCAGTGTGGATCAGCGACTTGCTCCGCACGCCCTTGCTCGACCCTTCGCACACGGGCTTCGCGATCACCGGCAACGGCAGCCCGGCCTCCGCGAGTACGGGTAAGTACTCCGAGAAATCGCCGTCGTACGGCTCGCTCGGGAACGAGATCGTGATGCCCTTCGGCACGGTGAGCCCCGCAGACTCAGCGAGTCGGCGGGTCATGTCTTTGTCGAGCGACACGGCGAGCGCGAGCGGGTCGGAGCCGGTGTACGGGATGCCGAGCATTTCGCAGACGGCGGGCACCCGGGCTTCGCGCGACCGCGAGATGCCGGAGCCTTCAGCGAAGTTGAAGACGAGATCGGGCGGCTCGCGCAGCACGGCTTCGAGGAACGCCCGGCCGTCGCCGAGTTCGCGTACGGTGTGCCCGAGCGAGCGGAAGACGTCGCCGATGGCCTTCACCGTGACGGGCGAATCGTACTCTTCGTGAACGTCGTCCGGAGCGCCGGCGGGCGGCGGGCCCTCGGGCTTCAAGCTGAAGGCGATGCCGATGAGCATGGTAGTTCTCGTGAAGCGGAGCGCGAGCCCGTCGATTCGTTTGACTTATGGAAAGTCGGACCGGCGTTGGCTCTCGCCGAAGCGCGGCTGGCACCGTACTTCACTTTCATCACCGGCGGCACGAACCTCGGCGAATCCCATGGCTCACAATTTTCCGATTGCCCGCAAGTTGCAGTCCTTCGCGGGCCGCGCCCGCCGCAAGTGGCTCGAACGCCATCAGAACGACTTCAACTTTTGGATTCACATGCTCGGCATCCCGCTGGCGCTGGGGGGCGTGCCGCTGCTGTTCTTCGCCGATTGGTACTGGGGCGTGGGGGCTATTGCGATGGGCTACTTGCTTCAGTGGATCGGGCACTGCGTGGAAGGGAACGACGTGGGGGAGTTCATCCCGGTGAAGAAGCTGCTCGGCTTGCCGTACATCGCCATCGCTCCGCAGTTCCAGCGACTCCCACGACCTTGAAGTCGACTGGAACTCCTTGCGCAATTCGCTCAGCACCGTTGGACGGACTGGAAGAGTTCGCTCATCTTCATCCCGAGCGCCAAGCAGATGCGGTAGAGCGTTTCGATGGAAGCGGAATTCTTGCCGAGTTCGATCTGGCTGAGGTAGCCGAGCGAGACGGCGGTGCGGTCGCTCATATTTGAAAGCGTGAGGCCGAGCGCCTTGCGGCGTTCGCGGATCGCGGCACCGAGCGATTCCCGCAGCGCTTCCTCCGTCATCCGGAGCAGGCCCTTTTCCTCCAAACAGCGGAACACGATCTCGCGAAGTTGCTCGACCTGGAACGGCTTGGTGAGGTAATCGTGGGCGCGAGCCCGCAAGCAACTCAGCACGTTGTCCACCGACGGGTAGCCGGTGACGACGACGACCTTCGCATCGGGCTGAGTGTCCTTGATCCACGCGAAGACCTGCTCGGCTTCGAGCCCGGGAAGCACGTAATCGAGAATGATCAGGTGGTACGTGGTGCCGCGAAGGGCGTGCTCCACGAGCGCGGGATCGGAGACGACATCGGTTTGAAAATCGCGATTGGCGAGTGCGGCCTGGATGACCGAACACGTGGCCGTGTCGTCGTCGACGATCAGAATCCGGATGTCGCCGGACGATTGGAGATCGCGCATCGGTTGTTGGGCGACCGTGCGAAGCGGCCGCGGCGTTTGAAGCAAGCGGTCTTGGAGGTCGAACGGCATGGAGATCATCCTCGCGCAGCGGTGGCGCTGGCAGTGGCGGAACGAACGGCATCCTCGCGGAGGCCGGGGTGAACGGGTGGCGGAGTCGCGGCCGCGATCGAGGGCCGCGAGACGCTGAGCGGCAGCGCCACGCGAACCAGCGTGCCGGTTCCCGGAAGCGGAACCGCATCGATCTGCAAACCGCCTCGATGGGCTGCGACAATCCGATAGGCAATCGCGAGCCCGAGCCCGCGATGCCGCAATTTCGTCGTGAAGAACGGGTCGGCAAACAGCCGCTTCCGCACTTCGGGCTTTATTCCCGCTCCGGTATCCGAGAACGAAATCACGAGGTGCGGCCCGGGTGAAACGTTCCCGAGGAAGCGCTGAGCTTCGTGGGCGGTCAGGTCCTCATGCTTCACGTCGACCTTCACCGTGCCGCCCTTGGGGCAGGCTTCGACGGCATTCTCGAACACGTGCCCGAGAGCCGCTTGCAACGGCGCGGCGTCGATGGCGACCGCGGGCAAGTTTAAAGGCAGATCCTTCTCGATGATCACAGCCGGGTGCATCGTCGTTCGGAGTCGCGTCTCTTCGCGGCCGAGTGTCGCCGCCACGGAACCGGGAGTCGGCTTGGACTCGCCGCCGCGATTGAACGCGTGCAGTTGTTTCGTAAACGAGATCCCGCGCTGCCCGACCTTCGCGATCTCACCGATGAACGACGCTTGCTGCGAACCGGCCGGCACGAGCGGCAGCGTGAGGTCCGCGAAGCCGAGGATGCCCGTGAGGATATTGTCGAAATCGTGAGCCATCCGCCCGGCGATGATCGCGGCATCCGCGAGCCGCTGTTGAAGCCGAACGGCGTCGATCGTGGGGCCGACGAGCGCGGCTACGAGCGGCGAGCGTTCGAAGGTCCGAGCCGCGAGAGCCAAGTACGCGAGTTCCGCATCGGTCCACGATTGCTCGGCCGGGAGTTCTGCCCAGAGCACCGCGAGCGGGCGGCCGGGGAACGTCGCCGGGGCATAGACCCGCGACGCGCCACTCGGCACCGAGACGACAACCGTCGGCTCACCGGCTCGCAATCGACGCGCGACCTCGTTTAACTTGGTGGCGAGCGGTTCGCTCGCCGCATTGGTCGGAGATACTTTCGAGATGCTCGGTGGGCCTTCGACCGGCCACGTGAAGCCAGCCACCTTCCAACCGCAGGCGCGAACCCAACCCGCGAACGTCGAGTCGAAGGCCGCGGCGTCCGCGGCCTCTTGCCACCATTGCGGCAGGAAATCGAGCGCGGCAGCAAGGGTTCCCAACTGGGGCATCGCGGCTTCTCCAAATGCCGCCGGGCAGGTGCGTGCGGCCGAATCATTCGAGCGGGTCAACAGTATGTAGAACGGGCAGGAATGAAGTCAAACGAAACGGGAAGGCGTGACCTGAACGCGCGTCGCGATGGGAGAAGAATTGCTCGGGCAATAAACGCCGCGCGAAGCCGGGGGGCTCGATCAGACGGCGTTGGCGACGGGAATCGCTGAGTCTCGGATCTCGTTAAGGCTTCTTCTCCACGGGCTTTTAAGGCTTTTTCTCGATGCGTCGAATTGCGGCGGCGGCGGCTTCGCGCACCTTCACCTGCGGATCGCTCTGCCGCTTTCGCAGTGCCGTCAGCGTGTCCTTATCTTCCTTCAGCTCGGTTCCCAGAGCGGCGATTTCTTCCACGGCCGCAAGCCGCACCTCAAAGTCCACATCCGTCTCCATAATGCGAATCATCACGGGGAGGCGTTCCTTCAGGCCGGAGCCGAGCGCGGAACCGAACGCGCGAAGGGCATCGATGCGGAGCCCCTTGTCCTTCGATTCCGTGGCGAGCTTCAAGAGCGATTCGATCGCGGGCTTCGCCGCAGTGCCGAACGAGCCGAGGCAGTTCGCCGCAGCGGCCTTCACCTCGTCTTCCGGATCGGTGAGCGCCTTGGCGAGTGCCGCGATCGTGGCGTCCGACTTGTCGCCGATGAGCTTGAGCGAGAGGATGATGTCGCGCCGGAGGTCGGCTTCTTTTTCTTCCGCGTATCGCTTGATGAGCGCGGCCGTCACGAACGAGGCATTCTCCGGCACGATGCGACCCAGCGCGAAGATGCTGGCGTGCCGAGCGAGTTTGTCCGCATCGTCCAGCAGCGGAAGCAAATCGGTGACGGCATCCTTGGCATCGGGTCCGAGCCTGGCCAGGGCGTCGGCCGCGGCCGCGCGGGCCGTCGGATCCGCGTCCTTCAAGACGGTGCCCAGTGGGCCGACCGCTCGCTTCGCGATTTCCGGGAAGCGAGCCAGCAGTACGGCGAGTTCCTTGCGAACCCGCGACTCTTTCTCCGCCTTGAGTGCCTCGATGATCTCCGACTCCAGTGCTTTCACATCTTCCAGTTTGAGCGTGGCAATCACGGTGACGCATTGCACGCGGACGGCCACGCTCGAATCGACGCGGAGGGAGCGGCCGAGATCCTTGAACAGGAGTTTCACCTCGTCGCTGGCGGGATACTTGAGGCGGAGTTCGCCGAGTGCCGAGGCCGCGAGCGAACGCTTGCGGGCCGACGCGTCTTCCCGCAAGATGTCGCGCCACACCACGGGCTTCTTGCCGTCGAAAATGGGGTCTTCATCCGGGCGAGCGCCGGCCGTCGAATTGCAGGCCAGCACGCCGAGGAGCAAGAGGAGGCGAGAGGTGGAGAACATGCGAAACTCCGGATCGAGCCGACACATTGCATGATACGACGCTCGCGGTGTACCGGTCAAACAGTTTCCTCCGCCGGTCGCGGCACGGCCACGAGCCAAATCGTGCCGCCTACTTCCAATTGCTCCAGGCCGATGCCGTGGTGGCGAATCACTTCCAAGATCGCGAGAAAGATGCCGATGAGTCGCGCCTTCGAGAATGGCGGCGCGAACAGCGCGAGGAATGCGACCCGACCCTCGGTGGCGACGCGTACGCGAATCTGCGCCTCGTAAACGTGCTGCGGCGTGTCGTCCACCGCGATGGTCGCCGGTTCCAGCGACTGCGTTTCGCGCATGAGTCGGGCGAACGCACTCACGAGATCCCAAAGTTCGACGGGCTTGACGCTCGGATCCCGGCGCACCTCGTCTTCCGGTACGTCGCGACGCGCGCTGCGTTCGCCCTGCCGTTCCACGCGGGCTTCGAGCGCCGCCGCCGCATCCTTGAACCGGCGGTACTCGAGCAGTTGCTTCACGAGTTCGCGGCGCGGGTCGGCCGCATCGTCTTCCTCCGCGATCGCACCTGCGGGTAAGAGCATTCGGCTCTTGATCTCCATGAGCGTGGCGGCCATCACCACGAAATCGCCCGCGAGGTCCACGTCGAGCGCCTGCATCACGCCGAGGTAGCCGAGGAACTGCTCCGCGATCTGGGCAATGGGAATGTCGAGCACGTCGACTTCGCTGCGCTTGACGAGGTGCAGAAGCAGATCGAGCGGGCCGTGAAAGGCTTCGAGTGCGACGGAGTAGGACATCGGTGTGGGAATTGTACGGAGCCGCCGCGGGTGGGGAACTCAATAGTCTGTAGGCATGGGATTCGTTTGACCCGCCCGCGCCCGCCGGTGCCCTCATGGCCGACTCCATTGCTTCGAACAAGGTGCCGACCACCGTGGCGGACTTGGAGGTGAAGGACGAATTCCTCATCTTCTCAGCCGTATGGGACGACCTGCTCGCGAAGTGCGGCAAAGAGGAACTGCGCTTCCCGAGCGAGTTCATTTGGCTGGGCGGAGCGCCCGGTGCCGGCAAAGGAACCAACACGCCCTTCATCGCGAAGACGCGCGACATCACGGCCCCGCCCGTCGTCGTGAGCAGTTTGCTCGATAGCCCGGCCGCGCAGGTACTCAAGAACGCTGGCAAGATGGTCGGCGACCGCATCGTGATCGGACTCATCTTCGAGGAATTGCTCAAACCCGAATACCGCGACGGCGTGATCGTGGATGGCTTCCCACGAACCCGCGTGCAGGTCGAGTGCTTGAAGCGCTTCTACGACAAAATGCTCGAATTGCACAAGGAGCATCGCGGTTCGCCGCTCGCGGCCGAGTTCCCCAAGCCGCTCTTTCGCATTGCCATGCTTTACGTCAACGAACAAGTGAGCGTCGCGCGGCAACTCAAGCGCGGCCGCGAAATCGTCGTGCAAAACAAGATCGCACTCGAGACGGGAGTGGGCAAACCCCAGGAAGAACGCATCACCGATCTCGATCCCGACAAGTGCCGCCTGCGCTACAAGACGTACAAGGACACGACTTACGACGCCCTGCAATCGCTCCGCAATCTGTTCCACTACCACCACATCGACGCCGAGGGCGACCTACCCGAGGTGCAGCAGAACATCGTCCGCGAGTTCAGCTACCAGAGTTCGCTCGAACTCAGCCACGAAGTCTTCGACCTGATCCGCAACATCCCGCTCGCCACGCAACTCGGTAGCCACGCTCGCCAAGAACTCGTGAAGCGACTCGAGGGTTACGAGGAAGACAACCGCGATACCTTCGAGAAGGTCGTGCGGTTGATCGAGGACCGAATGATCCCCATCGTGAAGGCCCACGCGATCGCGGGGCACGCGCGGATCAACTCGGAGGATAAGTTGCTGGACGACCCTTTGGCGCTCAAGATCATGCTGGACGTGTTTTCGGAGCGCGGGTTCCACGCGACGGTGGACCTGCAGCGGATGGACGTGCCGGAACGCGTGAATCCCGAGACGTGGGAGATCGTGTGCCGAACGAAGAAGGTGTATCGAATTGAAGTGCGCTTCCCGCCGTCCGAGATTCGCCGCGGCCATTGATCGGCAACGCTTCGATCGCAGCGTTCGCGGGAATTGGTCGCAAACAGGTCTGTTTCTGACGGTCAGAATTGCAATCTCACCAGCGAACAGCCTAGTTTTGGCGAACCGGCGACGTGAGTCGCCGGGT
>JAYTUG010000119.1:0-2558 GCA_043744695.1 Gemmataceae bacterium | reverse complement strand
ATGATGGCCAGCGGCGCGGGATCGCGTGCGGCCAACGCCTTCACCCAGCCACCAATCGGTGACTCAGTTGCGACTTTGTACCAGCGGATGCGCAGCTTCCCGACAAACCCGTCGCGCGCGATCACCAGTTCCGGTACGGCCGTCGATTGTTCCGGAAACGCATTCGAATCGTCGACTGAGAGCCCGCTCGGCGAGCCGTTCACGGGCATCTCGATGCGCTTGATACCGATGACGAAGAGGGACCACGTTTCACTGGCGGAGGTGTTGTTCAACCACGCGATTTCGCGATCGCCGTCCGGCACCGCAAGCGGCCGAGGCAACGGATTGGCCGGCCGCATCAGCGACGCCCACAGGCCGAACCCCAGCGCGATGCCGAGTAGGCACGACGTGAGAATCAGGATCGGCCAACGAAACCGTCGCATGGACATGTCTCAGCTTCAAAACGCAATATAGATGAACGTCTTCCCGACTCCAGGGCTCAGCGCGACGAGCACGAAGACAACGCACACATACGAGGCGGCGCGAACGAACGCGGGCAGTTCCAGCAGACCGCAGACCTTCGACCGCAACCCGCTGAACGCATGCCCCATCACCGCGAGTACCAGCAGAACGGGAACCCAGATCGGAATTGCGCGGCTCCAGCCGGAAACGAGATCGAACCCGAGAAGCGAGCGAAGCAGAATCCCGCCTGCTTCCCAGCTCGGCATGCGGATCAAGATGAGGCCCGCCGCGACGAGCAAAAGCGTAAACGCCCACGCGATCAGCTTCCAGGCCCAGGTTGCGCGGATGGCATCGGCTGTCGGGTTGCCTGTGAGCGAACGATCCCAGACGCGGTGCAAGCTCATGAGTACGCCATTGTAGACGCCGTAGACCAGCCACGCCCATGTCGCCCCGTGCCAGAGCCCGCACAGCACGAAGATAATCAGCAGGTTCGAGTACGTTCTCGCCGCGCTGAATTTGCTGCCGCCGAGTGGGAAGTACACGTAGTCGCGGAGCCAGGTGGACAGCGTGAGGTGCCAGCGCCGCCAGAAATCCGTGATGCTCGTGGCGAGGTACGGGAAGTTGAAGTTGCGGGGCAGTTCGAAGCCGAACCACTTCGCGCAACCCACGGCCATGTCCGAGTAGCCGGAGAAGTCGCAATAGATTTGCGCCGCCCAGGCGAGGCAGGCCCAACGATGGGCCGCGGGATCGAATGCACCCGGATCCGAGAACACCGGCGACACGAATAACTGATCGAGTTGATCCGCGATGAACACCTTCTTGAACAGCCCCAACAAGAAGAAGTGCAGCCCCTCGGCAAGCTGTTTCGCGGTCGCCGATGGCGGCGTCTTCATCTGCGGCAGAAATTCGACCGCCCGCACGATCGGACCCGCGGCCAGTTGGGGGAAGAACGACACGAAGAGTGCATAATCGAGGAAGCTCCGCACGGCCTTGATCTGCCGGCGATACACATCCACCGTATAGCTTATGCCCTGGAACGTGTGGAAGCTGATGCCAATCGGCAGGAGAATTTCCCAGGTGCGGTCGTGGACCCTCGCGCCGCAAAGTTGTGCGAGCGACACCGCGTTATCGAAGGCGAACATCGTGTACTTGAAGGCGAAGAGCAGCCCGAGATTGGCGGCAATGCTCAAGAGGAGCCACCGCTTTCGGGCTCGCTCGTTTCCGCTTCCCTCGATCCTCAGTGCCGCGAGGTAGTCGATGATGGTGCAGGCGATGATAACCCAGAGATATTGCGGGCTGAGCCACGAGTAGAAGAGCCAACTGGCCGCGAGGAGGACGCCGTACTTGTGCGAGCGCCGGCGGAGCAGGTGGTAGAGCACCAGCACGGTCGGAAGGAAAATGAAGAACGCCTTCGTGCCGAAGATCATCCGTGACGCCTCTGAGAACCCTCGTCGGGTGAGGCGGCAGCTTAACGTTCTTGGCGTCGTGGAAAAAGATCGAACCGTTCGCGGGGTCCCGAGGCTGGGATGTGTGGCTTCTCAAGGAGAACCCTCGACGTAAGTCGATTTACGTTGCCGGTTCGCCAAACTGGATATTCGGGCGGTCGGTTCAATTCCTTTTCTTCTTCTTATCGCGGGCGGGATCGCGGGGCGGATTCTTGACCTGCCGCGACGACTGCTCCGCCGCCTGCTTCTGCAACTCTTCGACCTTATCCTGTAGGCGTTGCCGCATTCGTCCGAACCTTCCCCGAGGCTTCACGGGTTCGTCCTGGCCGACCGGCGAACCGCTTTTGGGAGCGAGTTCCGCACCGTTCCCCGAATCGTCCGCGGGCTTGTCTGGTGCCTTCGGAATTAACTGACGCTCGATGAGGCCCCAGCTCGTACTGATGATGAAGTAGAGCGCGAGCCCCGCCGCCACTTTATAGAACATGAACGCCACCACGATCATCATGATTTTCATCATGCGCTGTTGCGTGGCCTGCTGCTCGTCCGTCGGCGGCGGCATCATTTTATGCTGCTGATACAGCATCAAACTCACCGCGATCAGCGGGAGGATATTGAAGTACGGCCCCAAATACAGGAACGAGAACGTACCGTGGCGATTGTCCGGGTCGCTGA
>JAYTUG010000118.1:0-2566 GCA_043744695.1 Gemmataceae bacterium | reverse complement strand
CCCCGCCGTAGATGTCCGGAGTCGCACGGCGGGGCTCGCAAAGCCTCGACCCGCCCTACGGGAGCGTCCTACCCCAGAAAAACTGGTTGCACCCAAGCGGAAGCCCTGAGAAGCCCGTTCTTGCCACTTCCACCTTCGTTTCCTACGCTAGTAGTTTGCCAAATTCACATGAAGGTGCGGGACATGCGGACGAAAGACCTCGGGAAGACCCAGAAGAATCGCTGCCGATTTTGCACCAAGGAAGGCTGTCCGCGGCCGGCGTTCGTCGATTACAAAGACGTGTCGAACCTCAAGAAGCTCGTCACCGGCCAGGGGAAGCTCTACAGCCGCAAGCGGAGCGGGTTGTGCGCGACGTATCAGCGAGCCTCGGCCAACGCGGTGAAGCGAGCCCGCTTCATGGGTCTGCTCCCCTTCGTCGGCGAGTGATCGAACCGGGTTTCTGAACGACGACCGACCGACCCGGCTCCGCGCCGGGTTTTTTCGTCTAAACTTGGAATGTTGCATCCTGGGCCTGGGTGGCACCGTGCTTCCAGCCGGGGCATCCGAAGCACGTCCTGGGTGGCACCGTGCTTCCAGCCGGTGCATCCGAAGCGCATTCTGGGTGGCACCGGCTTCCAGCCGGTGCATCCAAAGCAGCACCGGCTGGAAGCACGGTGCCACCCGACCCATTCGACCGGAGATTCCCCTCGTGACGGAACTGCTCGAAGCGCGATTCGCGGACGCGGTGAGTCGCCATCAAGCCGGGGACATCGCCGGTGCCGAGAAGCTCTATCGCCGCATTTTGGACGAAGACGCGAACCATACCGGGGCGCTCTGCAATCTGGGCGTCATCGTCTCGAAGACCGATCAATCGGAAGCCGTGAGGCTGTACACGACCGCGATTGCCGCCAACCCCGGCCTGAAGGACGCCCACTTCAACCTCGGCAACCTGTACCGCAAACTCGGCCGGCCGCAAGACGCGACCCATGCCTATCAAACGGCGCTGCGAATCGACCCGAACAATTCCCGCATCTACCTCAACCTCGGGCTTGCGGTCAGCGACTCCGGCGACTGGGGCTCGGCCATCGAGTGCTTCCGTCGGGCCGTCGGCCTCGAACCCACATTGCCGGAAGCCTACAACCTGCTCGGCGACGCGCTCGGCCGCACCGGCCACCCGGACGACGCCATCGAAGTCTTCCGCGAGTTCACCGTCCACTGCCCGGACGACCCCCGCGGGCACCACAACCTCGGCTTCTACCTCGCTTCGAAAGGCGACTACGATGCGGCCGTGCTGGAACTCGAATTCGCGCTCAAGCTGCGTCCCGAGTATCCCGAGGCTCTCAACTCGCTCGGCGTCGCCTTCGAGGCACTCGGCCGCGCCGACGAAGCGCAAGCCCACTATCGGCAAGCCACCGAACTGCGGCCCGAACACGCCGATGCCTGGAGCAACCTCGGCACCAGCTACACCGAGCAGGGCCGCGTGAAGGAAGCGATCGAATCGCTGCGGAAGGCCCAGGATCTCCGCTCCGATGCCCGCAGCGGCGACAATCTGCTGCTTGCCTTGTGCTACTCGTCGGACCTTTCGCCGGAACAACTTCGCGATGAACACGTGGCCTGGGCCGAGGCCTTCACCGACTCACTTGCACCTGCTGAACCGCTGCGCCGCGTGGCCAGCGATCCGAATCGCCGATTGAAGTTCGGTTACCTCTCGGGAGACTATCGCAACCACACGGTGGCCGGGCTCATCGAACTGCTGCTGACGCACCACGACCGCAACCGCGTTCACGTGACGTGCTATGCGAACGTGACCAAGGCCGACGAAACGACGGATCGGCTGCGGCGGCTCGCGGATGCCTGGCGACCCGTCGCCGCGTTCCCGGATGCCAAAGTCTTCGAGATGATACGGGCCGACGAGATCGACGTGCTCATCGACTTGAGCGGCCACACGGCCGGGAATCGCCTCCAGGTCTTCGCACGCCGACCCGCTCCGGTTCAGGCCACACTCTTCGGTTACCCCGCTACCACCGGCGTGAAAGAAATCGACTTCCGCATCACCGATGCCTTCGCCGATCCGCCCGGTGAAACGGAATTGCTGAGCGTCGAATCGCTGTTGCGGCTTCCGGACGTGGCCTGGGCCTATCGACCGCCTTTGAACGCGCCCAAGCCCAACGCACTTCCGTCGCAGTCGCGCCGCACCTTCACGTTCGGTTGCTTGAACAATCCCGCCAAGCTCTCGACCGCCTGTACCGAAACCTGGGCTCGCGTGCTTCAGGCGGTTCCCAAATCGCGGTTGGTTCTGCTCGCGGGCCGTTCTGCCGAAGCGGCCCGGGCCACTGCCGAACGCTTCACCGATCTGGGCATCGCTTCAGACCGCCTCGAACTCGTCTATCGGCTTCCCACCAACGAGTACTTCGAGGCGTATCAGCCGATCGATCTGGCCCTCGACCCGTTCCCGTTCAACGGCGGCGTGACGACCTGCGATGCGCTTTGGATGGGCGTGCCCGTGCTCACCGTGGCCGGGAAGGATTACCGCTCGCGGCAGGGCGTGAGCATCTCGAACAACCTGGGCTTGCCCGAGTTCGTGGCC
>JAYTUG010000117.1:0-34652 GCA_043744695.1 Gemmataceae bacterium | reverse complement strand
AAGAAACGTGCCGCGTCTATGCGGCCCAGGCGTTGGGGCGAATGGGAGCGACCGCGGTGAATGCGATCCCCGACCTTTGCCATGTCTCGGAAACGGGACCCGAGACACTTCGCCACGCAGCCAAACACGCACTTCTCAACATCCAGGGGCGTTGAACGGCAGCGACTGCCGCTCGACAATTCCTTGCCTTGCGAAACGCCGGATAACGAACTTCCCTCTTCGCGCGACACCACAACAAAATCCTCATCGAGACGGTGTACCGGCGCGAATTCGCGTCTCCATTCGCGCCCGTCAATACCCTCGGCTCGCTTCATCCCACTCGACCGGTTGCTCCCTCCCGAAACACAACCTACGCTTGAACACCTCGGTCTTGGTTCGTTGGGAGATGCGGATGCTCGGGAAGATGGCGCTTGGCAAGTACCGGCTCCTTCGCTCACTCGGCAGTGGGAGCAACGGCGAGGTTTTCCTCGCCGAGCCGCTCCGCTACCCGAGCCACTGCGTCGTGGTCAAGCGGGTTCACGATAAGGCGGCCGAGCACCCCAAGTTCCGCCAACTCTTCGAAGCCGAAGTCCGCTCGATGCGGAAGTTCAACCATCCCTACTCGGTCCGCCTGCTCGATGCCTCGCTGGACGATCCGATCGGCCCGTGCCTGATTATGGAGTACGTGCCGGGCATCACGCTGGAAGACTTGCTCGAACAGCAGAAGAGAATGGAACCGGAGCGCGTCGGCCGGTTGCTCGGGTACCTCGGCCACGCCATCCAGGCCGCCCATCACTGCGGCATCGTTCACCGCGATCTCAAGCCCGCCAACTTGATGGTCGTGAATGCCGGGCAACCGGACGAAATGCTCAAGGTCATGGACTTCGGCTTCGCCGGATTCGTGGCCAAGCCGCACTTGCAACTCGCCGAACTCACGGGCCGCGGACCCATTTCCGCCATGGGCACGCCCGAGTACGTCAGCCCCGAGATGATCCGTGGCGACACGGTCGATACGCGCAGCGACCTGTACAGCGTCGGCGTGATCCTCTTCGAGATGCTCACCGGCCAGCTCCCCTTTCAGCAAGATACTCTGAACGACCTGCTCGCCGCACACGTGAAGGTGAATCCGCCGCGGTTTCACAAGATCGGCTTCGGGCACATCGCGGCCGCCGTCGAGGGTGTCGTTCAACTGGCACTGTCGAAGTATCCCAACGAACGTCAGCAGAACGCCAAGGAAATCGTGGACGAATTCGGCCGGGCACTCGGCGAACGACTGTGGGAAGAAACCGCGCCGCCCGGTTGGGATGCGGCCACCGAGTCCGGCGTCTACATCCACGCCCACACTCCCGGCGCGATGCCTGGACTGCCCGAGCGCGCCGATCCGTTTCAGGTGAAGGAAAGCTTCGATGTGGCGATTCCGGAGCGGCTCATTGCCGCGAAAATTCGCGGGTTCGTCGAAGACGTCGATGCCACGGTTTTGGAAAGTGAACCGGGACTAATTCGCCTCCAGGTCGGGCTTCCTTCGAACTATCAAAATCGTCCCGTCACCGAAAGCAGCATCATCAACTGGTTCAAGAAGCGATTGAAGGGGAGTGTGCCGCCGGGGAAGGAACCGATCGCGGTGGAACTGCACATGGAGAAGCCCGACCCGAACGTGACGCGGACGCGCGTGTCGGTGGCGTGCGGTCCGGTCAAGGAATATCCGCCTCGCGATTTGAAGTTGTGGCGAACTCGTTGTGGCAAAGTGCAGACGATCTTGAAGCAGTACCTCGGCGGGTGATTCTCTCGACGGCGGGGCTCGTCGCAAAGCCTCCTCGACCCGCCCTACCTCATCACGCCTCGCAACTCGTTCGAAGTCAAACCTTGCGGTGTCATCCGGTTTCGCGCCGCGGCGCGGGCCGTGTCGGCCGCCCGGCGATTACCGGCACGTTCGTGAGCCTCCGCCAAGTAGACGCACACGCGCGGGTCGTCCGGGCGAAGATTTTTCGCTTCAACCAGCGTCGAGATCGCCTTGCAGAGTATCTCTTCACGCGATTCGCGATCGTCGGTTTCTTGCCGCGTCAGGAGTACGAGGCCCACGCCTCGGTGTAAGAGTTCCGCGAAGAGGTCGTCCGCCTCCCGAGCGATCTCCATGAGCCGCGTATGGCAGTGGACCAGGCGCGACTGCGGCGTGCCGGTCGAGTCTTGAGCTTCCGCGATGAATCGTTCGTAGTGGGCCTTCGCGTCGGTCGTGCGTTGCAGTTTGAAGAGCAGGTCCGCGAGGTGAACGCGAAACATGAGTTGATCGGGATTGCGGCGAACGTACACTTCGAAGTGATTCGCGGCAGCGGGTTCGTCCCCACGAGCGAGGCAATCGGCGGCCAGAGTTAGGGGGTCGTCCTCGACCGCGACTTCGAGCTTCTCAGTGTTGCTCGGCGTCTCGAAATGTGCGGGCACCGGCAGCGAGGCGCAACCGACTGTGAGGATGAGACCCAGTGCAAACCAACGGACCGGCATCGACGCTTCCTCCCCGTGCTAGGAGAAGGCATCGACTCCGCGGATTGAATGGGTTCACGCGGTTGGGGAAAGATGGGGAACTGCGCTGCGAAGCTGGGGGAGATGTGCGACTGGTAACGGTTTTGCGCCAAGGTAGTCCGCACTCTCCGAGTGCGGGGCAATCCCAGCGGCTCACCCTTCAACAGACTGGAAGCGGCCGCTCAATCCACTTTCGCGTCGAGACGCGGGCGAGACGCCCGCGCACCCAGGGCTCACACATCACTCCCCGCAAAGCTGTTCGTTCATCTTCGAGAGGGCTTCGCTCTCGATCTGGCGAACGCGTTCCCGCGTCAGGCCCAGACACTCGCCGATTTCCTTCAGCGTCTTCGGCTCGACATCGTCCAGACCGAACCGCATCCGCAGCACCGTCGCTTCGCGCTTGTCCATCTTGTCCAGCAGGATCATGACGTGCTTGAGGTCGTCGGACTCGACCATCTCGCAGTCGGGCGTCTTGGCCCGGCCATCCATCAGCATCTCGTCGATGCTCCAGCCTTGCTCGCTTTGGTCCGTTTGCGGGGCGGCGTTGTAAACGCGAATCGCCTTCTTGATGATGTTGAGCTTCTTGCGCGGCAGGCCCATGAACTTGGCCACTTCCTCGTGGGTTGGCGGGCGACCGAGTTCGTCCGTCAGTTTATTCGTGGCCCGACGCCACTTGGCGAGCAGCTCCACCATGTAAGCGGGGATGCGGATCGTCTTGGCCGTGTTCACTAAAGCGCGTTTAATGCTCTGCTTGATCCAGTAGCTTGCGTAGGTGCTGAAGCGGGTGTTCATGTTGGGGTCGAAGCCTTCGACCGCCCGCAGCAACCCGAGGTTGCCTTCTTCGATCAGGTCTTGAAGGGCGAGGCCCTTGCCGGTGTAGCCTCGAGCGATGTTGACCACTAGGCGGAGGTTAGCGCGAACCATCTGGTCGCGGGCCTCGGTGTCCCCGGTTTCGATGGCCCGGGCCAGCGATTTTTCTTCGTCGGCAGTGAGGAGTGCCGTCTCGTTAATTTCCCGAAGGTACGTCTCCAGCGGGGATTGCACCACGTCCGGACGATAGCGGCGAAGTCGCGACATGAAGGCATCCTGTCGGCAGAAATAAGAAGGACGGCGTCACCCGTTCCAGGCGTTCGATCGCAACGCGAGTCTGGCTCGCCGACGTTCGAACCCGCAAGAACGTATCGACCCAAAAAACGATAACCTCGATGAACGCAGCGAATCATCGAACGGCGGAGTCAATATTCGACGGGCGCGGAACGTACTCCGCGAACAATCCCGTCCGACCGATCATACGCTACAACGGGCACGACCGCGCGAGTCGGTACATGTCCATCGGTTTCGCGTCGGTCGATCCGAGGCAGCGGATTCTTCCGACAGAAAGACCCTAATTCAGTCCTGGGCAAAGGACAAACCCTTTTTCGCGCTCGGCCTGATCTCGCAACCTGAATAGTCCCGCAAACCGTTACCACTTCTCCAGTTTTAGACCTTCAAGAGTTTAGAAAGTTCCTGGACATTTCTGGAATCGTCGGTTTCAGCTCGCGCCGAACGGTGGATTTCACATCTGTCCCGGCTACCATAAGGTAGCCGGAGCGGTCGCGCCCCGGCGTTCGTTTCCCGTCCGTTCTGCTATCACCTCTCCCTCGATGGAACAGCTCATGTCCGACCTCCGGACCGCGCTTTTTTCATGGCACGCGGATCACAAGGCCCGCTTGGTTCCGTTCGGCGGTTGGGAGATGCCAGTGCAGTATGCCGGGATCGTGGCGGAACACCGCGTCGTTCGCGAAGCCGCTGGGCTGTTCGACATCTCCCACATGGCCCGCCTGAACTTCAGAGGCCCCGATGCATTGAAGCTACTCGAGCGCACGTTTACCAACTCGGTAGCGGGAATGAAGGACGGTCAGGTTCGCTACGGCCTCGTTTGCCGCGAGGATGGCGGCATCCTGGACGACATCCTCGTTTACCGTTGGCCGGATCGTTTTGCGGCGGTTATCAATGCTTCGAATCGGCAGAAGATCCTCGCCTGGTTCAAAACGCACCGCACGGGGTTGGATGTCGCGATTCAGGACCAGACGTTCGACACGACGATGGTGGCGATTCAGGGACCGAAGGCACTCGAGCTCTGTGTCGGGATGTTCGAGGCGGATCCCGCGAAGCTCCGATATTACTTCGCCATGCCGACGCGCTACAAGAACGAGAGCTGCGTCGTGAGCCGCACGGGGTACACGGGCGAAGATGGCCTCGAAGTGATCGTGCCCAATTCGCTGGGCATTTCGCTCTGGGAAAACTTAATCGCACGCGGCACGATCCCATGCGGCCTCGGAGCCCGCGACACGTTGCGGCTCGAAGCCGCGATGCCACTCTACGGGCACGAGTTGAGCGAGACGATCAACCCGATTCAGGCAGGCCTCGCGTGGGCCGTAAAGCTGGATAAAGGTGAGTTCATCGGTCGCGCTGCCCTTCAAACGGCGTCGAAGAACACGGTCCGCGTCGGGCTCGAGGTGCAAGGAAAGCGTGCGGCCCGCGAAGGCTCGGCGCTCAGCGGTCTCGACGACGAAGCGGTGGGCACCGTGACTAGCGGCAGCTACTGCCCGTGGGTGGAGAAATCGCTGGCGATGGCTTACGTGCCGCTTGCGTATTCGCAGCCGGGAGCCGCCCTGGATGTGGACATCCGTGGCACGCCGACTCCGGCGACTGTTGTGCCGCTGCCGTTTTACAAACGATCGAAATGACCCGAAACGCGGTTTCAAAGACAAGGAGCCCCACATGGACCTCAACGCCCTGCGCTATGCCGAGTCTCACGAGTGGGCCCAGCTCGATGGCGACATCGTCACCGTCGGGATCACGCAGCATGCCGTGGACCAACTCACGGACGTGACGCACTTGCAACTTCCTAAGGTCGGCGCGAGCGTGACGGCCGGAAAGCCGTTCGGCGAAATCGAATCGGTGAAGGCCGTCTTCGACCTGAACGCCCCGGTATCGGGAACGGTGGTCGAGGTGAACGCCAAACTGGCGGCCGACCCGAGTGCGATCAACCTCGATTGCTACGGCCCCGGCTGGATGCTCAAGATCAAACTCGCCGACGGGGCCACGCTCGATCACCTGATGGACCAAGCGCGGTATGATGCACAACTGGCCGAAGAAGGACACTGATCCGCTTCGCCGCTTGCGGCTTCGCGATTGCAATTCGTGCCGGAATCGCGAAGCCGCAAGCGGCTCTCGCGGCGAACTCGAGGGGCCTGATGCCGTACCTGCTCAACACGCCTGAAGATCGCGCAGCGATGCTCGCCAAGATCGGCGTCGCAACCGTCGACGATCTCTTCGCGCCGATCCCGTCCGAGCTGCGCCTGAAGCGGCCTCTCGACATTCCTCCGGCGTTGTCGGAAATGGAACTGGCGCGGCACCTCAGCGCCCTCGCGGCCAAGAATCGAGCCGCTGGCGATGCGGTCTGCTTCCTCGGCGGCGGTGCCTACGACCACTTCATCCCGAGTGTCGTGGATGCCATCGCGGGTCGCAGCGAGTTCTATACCGCGTACACTCCGTATCAGGCCGAAGCGAGCCAAGGTACGCTGCAAGCCGTCTTCGAATTCCAAACGATGATGGCCCAACTCGCGAGCCTCGAAGTGGCAAACGCCTCGCTCTACGAAGGCGGCTCAGCCGTTGCCGAAGCCATGCTCATGGCCCTCGGTATCACCGGTCGCACCGGCGAGGTGCTCATCGCCGAGAGCGTTCACCCCGAGTACCGCCAAACGCTTCACACCTATGTGGCGAACTTGAATTGCCGCGTGAAGGAACTTCCGACGCCGGAGGGTTTCCTGAACCCGGACGATGTAAAAGCCGCCGTCAACGACAACACAGTCTGCGTGATCGCTCAGAGCCCGAACTTCTTAGGCCACCTCGAAGAGATGCAGGCCATCGGCGAGGCCACGCGGAAAGTCGGTGCCGTGTTCATTGCCAGCTTCGACTTGGTTGGCGTCGGCCTCTTAAAGCGACCGGGCGATTACGGCGCGGACATCGCCGTGGCCGAGGGGCAGGGCCTCGGAGTACCGCTCGGCTTCGGCGGTCCTTACCTCGGCATCCTCGCCTGCCGCGGCGAGAAGGAATACCTCCGTAAAATCCCCGGCCGACTCGTCGGCCAAACGACCGACCGCAACGGCAAACGCTGCTGGGTGCTCGCGCTGCAAACCCGCGAGCAGCACATTCGCCGCGAGAAAGCGACCAGCAACATCTGCACGAACCAGGGCCTACTCGCGCTGCGGGCCGCGGTATACCTCACGGCCCTCGGGCCACAGGGTCTGAAGGAAACCGCGGAACTCTGCCTGCGCAAGGCCCACTACGCGGCGGATCAACTCACGCAGATTCCCGGCGTGACGTTGAAGTTCAAGACGCCGTTCTTCAAGGAGTTCTCACTCTCGGTTCCGGGGAATGTCGAGAGCCTGTTGAGCCAGTTGCGGGATCGCGGTTACCACGCCGGTTTGCCGCTCGGCCGCTGGTACCCGCGCTTCGCCGATGGCCTGACGGTCGCAGTGACGGAGCAGCGTACGAAAGCCGAGATCGACGGCTTGACCGCGGCGCTGCGAGAATGCCTGTAAGGAGGAATTGACATGCCATCGCCGTTTCCAGGTATGGACCCGTGGCTGGAAGACGTGGAGTACTTCCGCGACCTCCACAATTCGCTGATTACGTATCTCCGAGAGGGGCTCAATGCCGGCCTTCCCGTGGGCTACCGCGCGGTCAGCAACACACTCGTTTGGATTGACGAGGAGCATCGCCGAGAACCCGACGTGAGCGTCTTCGGCCGAGACGCTCTGCTCGGTACTGGTAACGGCACGCTCGCCGTGATGCCCGGTCTGCTCGCGATCGGCGAAGATCGAGCCTCCGAACCGTGGGAGGAGCCTTACCTCGAAATCGTCTCGGGAAAGGGGAAGCGATTGGTGACTGCGATTGAGATCTTGAGCCTCTCGAACAAGAAGCCGGGGGACAAGGGGCGCGAAGCCTATCAGAACAAGCAAAAAGAGTTCCGTCGCGGCGGCGTGAATCTGGTCGAAATCGACCTGCTCCGTCGCGGCCCCCACACGACGTCCGTCCCACTGTCGAGGTTGCAACGCAAAGCCGGTCCATTCGATTATCACGTCAGCGTGACGGTGGCGGGATCGCCGGATCGCTTTTACGCCGCCGCAATCAAACTCACCGACCGGCTTCCATCCATCTCGATCCCGCTGGATTCAGAAGTGCCACCGATAACGATCGACCTTCAACCGCTCCTCGATCGCTGTTACGACACCGGCCGCTACGGCGAAGATGTCGAATACGATCAGCCCTGCGATCCTCCGCTGACGCCGGAGCAGCAAATCTGGGCTGACGGCATTTTGCGCGAAAAGGGACTGTTGAAATAATGTTTCCTTTGAAGGGGAAGTAACATGCCATCACCGTTTCCAGGAATGGATCCGTGGCTGGAAGATTCCGCCGTGTTTCCAGACCTTCACGAAAGTCTGATCTACCTGCTCAAGGCCAGCATCAATGCAGTGCTGCCTGCCGGGTATGTCGCCACGAGTAAGAACCGCGTCTACGTCGACGAAGATCGACTTCGCGAGCCGGATGTCGCACTGTTCAGCCCGAACAATGGAAACGGCGGAGGCGTGGCGACGCTCTCGGGCATGATCGCCATCGGCCAGCAGCGCAGTTCCGATCCCGTCGAAGAGCCTTATCTGGAGATCCTTTCAGCCGGAGGCAAGCGACTCGTCACGGCCGTCGAGATCATCAGCCCAACCAACAAGAAAGCCGGAGAAAAAGGGCGGAAGTCGTATCGCGACAAGCAGGAAGAATACCTGGATGCCGGCGTGAACCTGGTGGAGATCGATCTGCTCAGGCAGGGGCCGCACGTTTCCGCGGTGCCGCTGAGTCGGATTCGCCGGAAGGTGAAGGAGCCGTTCGATTATCACGTGAGTGTCGTGGCGATCGGCAGCCCCAATCGGTACTTTGCGGCACCGTTCAAACTCAGCGATCGGCTACCGGCCTTCGGCATCCCACTGGATGCTCATGCTGCCCCCATCACGATCGACCTTCAACCGCTCCTCGACCGTGCCTACGACACCGGTCGCTACTCCGATCTCGTCGATTACCGCGGTACATGCGATCCGCCACTCTCACCCGAGCAGCAAGTGTGGGCCGAAGGAATCCTGCGCGAAATGGGACTGTTGAAGTAAATGTTGACGAAGCCACAGCCTCACGTTGAGACCCATGAACAATACCCAATCCACCGACCTGCTTTTCGAACTCTCGCGGACGGGTCGGCGCTGCCATCGGCTACCCGCGGCAGATGTGCCCAGTGACATACCAGTGTCGCAGCTCGTGCCGGGCGGGCACCTCGCGGAGCGGCCGCCGCCGCTGCCCGAAGTCGCCGAGGGCGACCTCATCCGCCACTACACGAACCTCTCCGCGCGGAACATGTCCATCGACACGAACTTCTACCCGCTCGGTTCGTGCACGATGAAGTACAATCCGAAGCGGCACGAACGCTTCGCCGCGATGCCCGGCTTCGCCAACCTCCACCCGCTGCAAGACGATTCCACCGTTCAAGGCATGCTCGAATTGCTCTTCGAGATGCAGCTGTTCCTCGCGGAAATCTCGGGCCTTCCCGCCGTCTCGCTTCAACCCGCGGCGGGTGCCCAGGGTGAACTCACGGCACTCTACGTCGCCGCCGCCTACTTCCGCGACATCGGTCAGACGCATCGCAAGAAGGTGCTCGTGCCCGACTCCGCGCACGGCACCAATCCCGCCTCGGCCGCGCTCGCCGGGTTTGAAGCCGTCACCGTAAAGAGCAATGCCAAGGGGCTCGTCGACCTCGACGACTTGAAGGCGAAGCTCGGCGACGATACCGCCGTGTTCATGATCACGAACCCGAACACGCTCGGGCTCTTCGAAACGCAGATTCAACGAATCACGGAGATGCTGCACGCGAAGGGCGGGCTCGTCTACCTCGACGGCGCGAACATGAACGCCATTCTCGGCATCACGCGCCCCGGCGACTTCGGTGCCGACATGCAGCACTACAACGTGCACAAAACGTTCACCGGCCCGCACGGCGGCGGCGGCCCCGGCAGCGGCCCCATCGCCGTCCGCGACTTCCTCGAACCCTATCTGCCTTCCCCGATGGTCGTGAAGAACGGAGGCACGTACTCCCTCAACTATCAGCGCCCGAAGTCGATTGGTCGTGTGCGAAGCTTCTTCGGGAACGTCGGTATCCTGTTCCGGGGCTACTGCTATATTCGCACGCTCGGCCCGGACGGCCTGAAGGCCGTGAGCGAGAACGCCGTGCTGAACGCGAACTACCTGCGAGCCCTCGTGAAAGTCGGCTACGACGTGCCGCACGAAGGCCCTTGCATGCACGAGTTCGTCGTCAGCGCCCGCTCGCTCTTGCGCGAACGCAAGATCAAGGCGATGGACATCTGCAAGCGGCTCCTCGACTACGGCTTCCACGCCCCGACCGTCTACTTCCCAATGGTCGTCTCGGAGGCACTCATGATGGAGCCGACCGAAACGGAGAGCCGCGAGACGCTGGACGCGTTCGCGGAGGTGCTGTTGAAGATCAAGGGTGAAGACGCGGAGATGCTCCGGACCGCGCCGCACACGCAGATCATCAGCCGGCCCGATGAAGTGAAGGCGGCGAAGGAGCCGGTGTTGCGCTGGAGTCAGGCTCGCCACTCGTAGGCCGCGGAGACGCCGACGCCTTCTTCCACTTCCACCCGCAGCACGTCGGGCACGAACTGGTGCCGTTCCCGGAGTGCAATCGCGAGCCGACCGGCGATGTACTTCGCGATCAGTTCCGCCGTCGTGTTCTCGATGGGAAGCAGAATGCAGTCGCCGCGCGGGAACGACCACTCGCGATCCTTGTAGCGCACGCGAACTTGAGTGGAACTCTCCTCGAGCACGATGACCGGGTTCGCCGTGGCGAGCAGCATGTGGTGGTCGAGTTCGTCCGTGATTTCCTTCGCTCGTGCTCGCAAGGCAACGAAGTCGAACACGTACCATTCCGCCGCGAGCGGCCCCTCCACCGTTATCTCGGCCCGATAGTTGTGCCCGTGCAACCGCTCGCACTGATGGCCCTCGAAGCTGATGAAATGCCCGCAGCAGAAGGTGAGGTGATCGCGGGCGACCTTAACGGAGAAGCGTTCGGTGTTCATGTCACAACCAGTCGTCGGCCGGCCAGCAAAACGGATCGGTCGGTTTTACTTTATTCTCGCGTAAGGCGACGAACAAGCACGCGGCAATCAGGTCGGCCGTGGTGCCGGGGTTGAGCGTGTTGCCTTCGGAACGGAGATGCCGATCGAGCGCGACACCGGCCCGGCGACCCTCGGGAGTCGCGAGGCCGCCCCGTTCCAACACCTCCGACGCCCGCGATTGCACGTCTTCAGCGACCGCGAGCCCGCGCTTGCGAACGATGAGGGAATCGGGATGCGCCGCGAGCCAACGAAATTGCAAGTCGACGATCGCGGCCTCGATGGTGCCGAACCGCTGCCGAGCGTCGAGGAACGCGGGCACTCCGAAGTCGAAGACATCGGCGAAGCCGTTCGCGTATTGCCGGGCGATGAGGTCGCGGTCGGCGGCAAGCCGCATCGCTTCGAGCAGCGTGACAGTCGGTTCGGAACGCACGTCTTGCTCGCTGGCGTTGCCGAGGCCGCCGGGGTGTGCGAGGCGGATCGCTTCAAACGCGTGCCGGGCGTCTTCGTGCGAAAGGCGATCGAGTGTGCGATCGAGGAATTCCGTGGCGAGCGGAGCCAATAGCAGAATGATGCCGAGGTTCGTATTTGATTTTGCGACCCGCGAGGTGGCTCGAACCGCGTTCAGAATACTTAGCCCGATGCCGTTACCGTTACCGTTAGTTAACGACTCGGCGACTTCCCCTGCCGAGAGTACGAAATCGAGGTAGGTCGTACCGGCGAAGTCTGCCGTGCGATGGACGTTGCCGACCTTCCGGGCCGTCACTTCCCAAATGCACGCAGTACGAATTGCCCTCGCAGTGTCGGATTGTTCGGAGTGGAGCATGCCTATCGCGCCTCTTAATCGCCAATCGCTTCCGAGCGGCACGTCGGTTGCTTTAGAATAGGAGCCCAGAACCCAGCAAGACTGAGGCTCCACCATGAATACCCGAAAACTGATGCTGCTTGGGACACTGGGACTGATGAGTTCCGTTGCGTCCCTGAATGACTTACGCGCCGCGCCGCAGAGACGGAGGGCTGAAAACCTCGTTTTGCTCGTTGCGGTCGTTCCTGCTCCTCAGGCTCCTACGAATGTTGATTCGCAGTCCCCGCCTTCCGGTATGGTCGTTATTCCCGCCACGGGCAAGTCGCTGAAACAGCCCGATGTCACGCTGTTCCGGAGCGCGGCGTTACTGCAAAAGCTCGGCACGCTCCTCGAAAGGACCCCGTAGCGCAAGTCACGTTGCGACCGCTTCCTCCGTAATCTTCATGAACAAATCCTCCAGGCTGCCGCTCATGGCGGCCTGCGTGCGTAACTCCGCGAGTGTGCCGCAGCCGATGAGCCGGCCGCGATCGATGATCCCGATCCGATCCGCGAGTTCCTCGGCAATGTCGAGGGTGTGCGTGGAGAGGAAGATGGTCGTGCCGTCCTCGGCGAGTCGCCTCAGCAGCGTCTTCAACTCGCGAATGCTCTTCGGGTCGAGCCCGACGGTCGGCTCGTCGGCAATGAGCAATTTCGGCTCGTGGACGAGTGCCGCGGCAAAGACGGTGCGCTGCCTCATGCCGTGCGAGTAACGTTCGGTAAGATCGTCCGCGAACTCTTCCAGGTGAAAGAGCTCGATCACCTCGGCGATCTTGTCGCGGCTCTTCTCGGTGGGCATGCCGTAGAGGTCGGCGGTGAACTGGAGAAATTCGCGGCCCGTGAGCTTCTCGTAGAGGTACGGCTGATCGGGAACGTAGCTGATGAGCGCGCGAGCCCGATCGCCTTCGGTCGCGAGGTCGAAGCCACCGACCCGGACTGTTCCCGTCGTTGGAAAGAGGAGGCCGCACAACATCTTGATGGTAGTGGTCTTGCCCGCGCCGTTGGGCCCGAGGAAGGCGAACAGTTCCCCCGCCGGCACCTGCAGCGAGAGATCCTGCACCGCTGGCTTCGGCCCGTAGCTCTTGTTGACATTTACAATCGAAATCATGATCGGAGGCCTCCTGAAGCCCACCCATTGCCACGGGTGGGCGTTGGTTCACTCTTCCCGTTCCAGCGAAATCCGATCGTCCAATAGCGTCGCTTCCTGGCGCAGCACCTTGCCGTCGCTCGCGCGCACCCAGGTCTTCGCGCGGGCTTCGCCGCTCCGATACTCGATCACCCAACAGGAGGCTTCCTCGCGCGACTTGCCCCACACCAGCGACTCCGGCGCATCCCCAACCCTGGCTTCGAGCGCCTCCTTCTTGCTTTCGGGAAGGGACAATCCCTGGCCGAACTTCTCCTTGAACAGTGCCGCAAGCGCTTGCCCCAGCGGGTCGATCTCGTGAACGAACCAGTGCTGGCCGGGGCGAATGCCCGCGATGCGATTCACCGGCTGCAGCGGGTTCAACGCCTGGCCGTCTTTCACGAGAACCGGCGCGAGGTCGCTCTTCAAATTGAAAAGCGGCGACGCGATCTCGCAGTGGCCCACGAACGTGCCGTTCTCGTTGCGGCCCTCGACCTTCGCTTCCGCTTGCAGGTCGCCGAGGCGCAGTTTGCCCGTCATCGACTGCTCGCGGAGCGAGCCGGAGCGCGTCACGCGGGTTCTCGTCGTCACGTCCGGAAATACGACCTGCATCGCGCCGACATCGAAGTGGAGGTCCTTGTACTGCGAGGTGAACTCGAAGGTGTCGTCGGCATCCTGATACGCGAGCTTCGTGGTGAGCGTGCCGATCGGCTTGCCGCCGCGGAACACCTTCCACTTGATCGGCAAATATTGCGTGGCTTCGTCGGTGAGATCGACGGCAATGGGCGGCGGGCCGGACGCCGTGATCCGGGGCCAGATGTCGCGCTGGAACACCAGCCCGAGCGTGGCGACCCAGAAAAGGACGATCAGCGCGACGACGGGGCGCGACGGCATTCGGACACCTGGATCGAAGGATGGCGTGAGGACTACACTAAGAACCGCGAAGACATGTGCGATGGGGCGAACCCACCGTCAATTCAGAAACGGCGGCCGTCGCGGGGCATTTCACGGATCGACAGCCCCACTTGTTTCCGGGTATTGCTACGGGACGCTTCCCAGCGGCGCAAGGTTTGCCTCTCGAATCGTTGATTCTGTGCCGCACGCCCGCTCCCCGCTAGAACCTGCGGCCACGCAACTGGAGACAACTGCCATGCCAGCCCGACCTGCCAAGCTCGCCCTTGCCGGTTTCCTCGGCATCCTCGCACTATCCGTCACGCTGACCCAAGCGCCGGCCCAACCGTCCATCGCTCCCGCACCCGGTGCGGGAGATGGCCCCGAAGTACTGGCCCGCGGGCCCGTTCACGAGGCCTTTGCCGCGTCTGTCGAACAGCCGACCGCAGGCGAAATTGCCCCCAAGGCACCACCCGAACCGATCGAAGAACTCCCCCCGGATCAGAAGCCGGAGGGCGACAACGTCCAGTGGATTCCCGGTTACTGGGACTGGGACGAGGAGCGCACGGACTTCATCTGGATCAGCGGGTTCTGGCGCGTCCCGCCTCCGAACCACGTCTGGGTTCCGGGAAGTTGGAATGAAGTGCGAACCGGCTACCAGTGGACGAGCGGGTTCTGGCAGAGGACGATTCCGAACCAACCGGCTCAGCCGGAAATCGAATACTTGCCGACGCCGCCGGCCCCGATCGAATTGGGGCCGAACATCCCGGCACCCGATGCCACGAGCGTGTACGTCTCGGGTTCGTGGATGTGGCGCGGTCGCTACGTCTGGCGTCCCGGCTTCTGGATCGATCACCGCCCCAATTGGATCTGGGTGCCCGCCCACTACCGCTGGACGCCCATCGGCTACGTCTTCATCGACGGCTACTGGGATTACCCGATCGCCTCCCGAGGCGTGCTCTTCACGCCCGTCTATTTCTCCAACCGCAACTTCGCACAGGACTACTACTACACCCCACAGTACGTCGTCGCTCAGCCCGTGCTCTTCGGCGCGCTCTTCGTCCGCCGAGGCTACTCGAGCTACTATTTCGGCGACTATTACGACAACAGCTATTCGCGCGGCGGCTACCAACCCTGGTGCGCCCAGGGCCTCCGAGGCAACTTCGGCGGCGGACCCCGCCGAGGCTGGTATCAAGACCCGCTCTGGAGCTACTACAGCATCGACCAACGCCAGAATCCGCAGTGGTCTCGGAACCTCAACGACACTTACGTCGGTCGTTACGATGGCTCCGTGGCACGCCCGTCTCACACCCTCGTTCAACAGAACCAGGTGATTCAGAAGTTTGCGAACGTCACCAACGTGAACAACGTGACGAACAACCTCACGGTGGTGAACAACAACATCACCGTGAACAACAAGAACGTGTCGCAACTCGTGATGGTGGCACCGCTGGCGGTGACCGCGAAGCTGCAGCCGGATACGAAGCTTCAGCCGATCACGGTTCAGGCGCGTCAGACCGAGGCGAAGCACGCCGGCGAGCTGAGGCAGATGGCCGTGGTTCGTCAGAAGTCCGAGGCCGAAGTGCTGAAGGCGCGGCCTCCGGTTGCACCGCCGCAGCCGGGAGCAGTGCCGGTCGCCCCGCCACAACCCTTAAGAGTGAAGATCGAAGTGCCGAAGGCCGCAGCAGCCCGGGCTCAGATTGTGGACGAGAAGCGATTGCCGCCCCCGTCGCCGATGGTTCCGAAGATCGATCCGAAGATCGAGGCACCGAAGGTCGATCCGAAGAATCCTCCGGTCAACCCGATGCCCAAAGTCGATCCGAAGAATCCTCCGGTCAACCCAATGCCCAAGGTGGACCCGAAGAATCCTCCGGTCAATCCACTGCCTAAGGTGGAGCCGAAGAATCCTCCGGTCAACCCGATGCCCAAGATCGATCCGAAGAATCCTCCGGTGAACCCGATGCCGAAGGTCGAGCCGAAGAATCCGCCTAAAGTGGATCCGAGGCCTCTGGTGGAACCGATGCCGAAGGTGGACCCGAAACCTCCGGCACCGCCACGAGTTGATCCGCCTCGGCCCCCGGTTCAGCCGGCACCGCCGAAGATCGATCCACCTCGGCCTCCGGTTCAACCCGCACCGCCGACACCGCCGCGAGTTGATCCACCTCGGCCTCCGGTTCAACCAGCACCGCCGCGAGTCGATCCACCTCGGCCTCCGGCTCAGCCCGCACCGCCGAAGATCGATCCACCTCGGCCTCCGGTTCAACCGGCCCCGCCGGCACCGCCACGAGTTGATCCGCCGCGGCCGCCGGTTCAGCCAGCACCGCCCCGAGTCGATCCGCCGCGGCCGCCGGTTCAGCCCGCACCGCCCCGAATCGATCCGCCGCGGCCGCCGGTTCAGCCCGCACCGCCCCGAGTTGATCCGCCGCGGCCGCCCGTGAATACGCCGCCTCCGGCACCGCCCGCGCCTCCTCCGAAGGGGGATCAGCCGGGTAAAAAGAACGACGCTCGCCACTAACCACAAAACACAAGCCGCCGGGAAACCCGGCGGCTTGTCGCGTTTTACGGAGTAACCGCAAGCGGCTCATCCCGCGACCATCGCCCCGCGATGTTTGCGGATCGCGTTCGCCAGTCCCTCCGGATCGAGCCCGAGTTCGGCGAAAAGTTCGCCTCGGTCGCCGTGCTCGATGAAGCGGTCCGGGATGCCGAGGCGAACGACGTTTCGCGAATCGACTCCCGCAGCGTTCGCCGCTTCCAGCACCGCACTGCCGAATCCGCCTTCGACCGTTCCTTCTTCCACCGTCGCCACGAAGGGCAAGGTCTCCACGGCCCGTAGGATCGTCTCGCGGTCGAGCGGCTTGACGAAGCGCGCGTTGATCACGCCGACGTGAATGCCTTCATCGGCGAGCAAGCGTGCCGCCGCGAGGCAGTTCGAAAGCAGCGTGCCGAAGACGATGAAGCAGCCGTCTTCCCCCCACTCGATCACCTCGGCCTTGCCCATCTCGATGGGTGCGAATTCGTTCGGACGGTCGATCTTGTCGAGGTTCGTCTTCGGGTAGCGGATCGAGATCGGGCCGTGGTGTTCCAGCGCCAGCGCGAGCATCGGTTGCAGGTCTTGCTCGTCGCCGGGGGCCATGCTGGTCATGTTCGGGAAGAGCCGCAGGTAGGGCACGTCGAAGACGCCGTGGTGGGTGGGGCCTTCCGGCCCGGTGAGCCCGGCCCGATCCAGTGCGAAGATCACCGGCAAATTCTGCAAGCAGACTTCCTGGAAGATCTGGTCGAAGCTGCGCTGGAGGAACGTGCTGTAAATATCGACGATGGGCTTCATGCCGGCCTTGGCCATGCCGGCGGCGAACGCCACCGCGTGCGATTCGCAGATGCCGACGTCGAAGAAGCGTTCGGGGAAGTCTTCGCGGACCTTCTCGAGCTTGGTCCCCTGGCACATCGCGGCCGTGAGCACGGCAACCTTCGGGTCGCTCGTCATCGCCGCGTGGATCGCGTCGCTCATCACATCGGTGTAAGCCTTCGCGCTACTCTTCTTGAGCGAGACGATGGTGCCGTTCGGACCCATCTCGGCGAACATCGGCGGCGTATGGTACGTCACCGGATCGTCGGCGGCCTGCTGCACGCCGTGACCCTTGTTCGTGAACACGTGGAGCAGGATCGGACCCTTCTGCGACTTCAAATCGCGGAGGATCTTGCGGAGCTTCGGCAGGTCGTGACCATCGACGGGGCCGAAGTAGCGGAAGCCGAGTTCTTCGAAGAGCATGCCGTCTTTGAAGAAGGCCTTGAGGCCGTCGCGGAAGTGTTCCAGGGCGGCGTGGGCCGTCTTCCCGATGAGCGGGATGTTGCGAAGGAGTTGGTTCAAGCGGCGCTTGCCGCCCTGGTAGAGGCCGGTCATGCGGCATTGATCGAGGGCGAGCCCCACTCCGCCGGTGCGGGGGCAGATGCTCATCTTGTTGTCGTTGAGAATCACGAGCATGTTCTGGGCCATGCCGCCGATGTTGTTGAACGCTTCGAAGACAATGCCGCTTGGGAGGGCTCCATCGCCGATCACGGCGACCGCGTGGCGATCCGTGTGGCCGAGCAAATCGTCGCCGGCCTTGAGGCCCGATACCGTGGAGACGCTGCAGCCGGCGTGGCCCGTCATGAACAGGTCGAACGGGCTTTCTTTCGGGCTGGGGAAGCCCATCAATCCGCCCTTGGTGCGGATCGTGTGGAACTTGTCGAAGCGGCCCGTGACGAGCTTGTGCGGGTAAACCTGATGCCCGGTGTCCCAGATCAGGCGATCCTTCGAGAAGTCGTAGGTGAGGTGGAGCGCGAGGCAGAGTTCGACCACACCGAGGTTGCTGGCGAAGTGGGCCGGCCGCGTGGTGAGCACGCGGATCAGTTCCTCGCGAATCTCGACGGTGAGTTGCTGCAACTGCTCATCCGAGAGCGTTTGCAGATCGGCAGGCCCCTTGATCTGAGGCAGCAGGGTGGACATCTTCGTTCCCTTCGAAGAGGTGATGAGTCGCGAGTGCTGAATCATGAGCGAGAACTCATCACTCAGCACTTCTCCCTCATCACTCCGCTATCGATTCCGTTCGACGACATAGCGAGCCAATCGCGCCAGGAGATCGCTCCCGAGTCGCTCGGCCGCCAACGCGGCTTCTTGCCCCAGTTGCTTCGCCCGACTCCTACTTTCCTCGATCCCGAGGAAGCCGGGGTAGGTCATCTTACCGCGGGTGGCGTCTTTGCCCGCCCGCTTGCCGAGCATCTCGGCGGTGCTCTCGACATCGAGCAAATCGTCCGTCACCTGAAAGGCGAGGCCGAACGCCGAAGCGTAAGCATCCGCATCCGCGAGGGTTTGATGCTTCACACCATTTTCACACTCGCCGTGGGCGGCGTACAGGCCAAGTCTGAGGGCCGAGCGAAACAGCGCCCCGGTTTTTCGGCGATGGATGTTCTCCAGGCCGACGACGCCATCGCTCGCGAGTTCGGCTGGTATCCGCCCTTCCGCTTCGAGATCGAGTACCTGGCCGCCGACCATTCCGGCTGCTCCTGCGCCCCGGGCCAACTCTACGCAACTAACCGCCGCGGTTCGCGGCCCGTAACTCGTTCCCAGCACTTCAAACGCCATCGCGAGCAGGGCATCGCCCGCAAGGATGGCCAGGGCTTCCCCATATTTCTTGTGGCAAGTCGGTAGCCCGCGGCGAAGATCGTCGTCGTCCATCGCCGGCAAATCGTCGTGAATCAGCGAATACGCGTGAACCATTTCCAGGGCGCAGGCCGCAGGCAACGCCGCATCGATCGTTCCACCAATCGCTTCGCAGGCCAGTATTGCCAGCAGCGGCCGAAGCCGCTTTCCAGGTGCGAGCAAACTATAGCTCATGGCTTCGACGAGTGAAGCGGGTGCATCGCCACTGGCGGCAGGCACGACGGCTCGCAACGCGGCCTCGACCCGCTCTTGCCGGCTCGTCAGCTCGGCCCACAACTCACGGGACACACAAAACTCCATTCTTCGCAGCAATTTCGCGGATCGTTCCAAAGTTCTATCAACTTTGCATCGCAAAGCCTAGATGGGATTTGATTCGAGGCGTTCGCTCGGCCTGCTCTTGCCAAAATTGCAGGCTCTCCGAGCGATCACGGTGTTGTCGGGGGAAGAGTTGGAGCGGTTGGCTCGGGCGCGTTCGATTTGAGGAAGTACGGCACGAAGTGCCAACGACACCGGCGATGACCCAGGCCGCGTTGCCGAGCCAGCGATGCTTCATCGTCGAGGCAGCATTCGTGCCAGATTCTCACTTGGATTCGACCATCGCCACGCCTTCGCTCGAACCGTTGGGGTCGATCTGGAATGGAGACTCGCACGCCTCGACCACGTCGCCCACCGCGCGCAGCGTCATCCCGAGAATTCCGGCCACCACGAGCGTGATGCTGCGGTACATGTAGTTGAGCAAATACAGCACCATGCCGGCCCCGCCCGCGCCGGTTTCGATCACCACGATCTTGTAGGCGAGCACTCCGAGAGCGAGCATTCCGGGAATGACGGTGACGCGGCCGGCCATGCGGGTGCAATTTTCACTCAGTTCGCGGTCGCCGGCAGCCTGGGCTAAGCACCCGAGCGTCATCATGAACAAGACGAGTCGCGTCATCTCCATGATGCCGGTCAGGAACGACAAGATCGTATCGGCGCGACGCAGTGGAATGTCGTCCGGGTAAAGCACGTAGGCGAGGTAGAACGAGAGGCTTTCGTACTGCGTGGCGATCTGGGCCCACATCATGGTCCCGCGGTCGAGGCTGCGATAGTCGGCGTTCGCGCTGGTCTTGGCGACCACGGCCAAAAGCAGCACAGCATGTACGAAGGCGACGATGAGGGCGGCGACGCCGAACCGATAGTGCCCCGGCACCGGTGGGCCGGCGAGGCAGAGCGAGATGCCGATCGCGCCGAGAATCCAGTTCGCGAGCCCGAGGATGCCCGCGATGACGAGGATGAATGGCACCTCACCCTTCGTAATCTCCGCGACAATTTGGTGGAGCGGCACGAAGAGGACGCCGGGAATGTAGAAGAAGAGCGAGATCTGAATGATCCGGGCTCCATACGCTCCTCGTGCGAAGGCGGCGCGTTGGGCGCGTCGCTCTTCCAGGGTCATCTTGGATTTCGGAGGCCGGCGACGCGGTTGGGCCTGAGTCTCGGCATCGGGCACGCCGTCGCGGTTCGCGTTCCGCGGCTCGTCTTCGTCTACAACGCGCGGACGGGGGGCGGGCTTGGGAACGGGAAGCGGCGCGGGAGGTGGTGGGGGCGCGAAGACGGGCGCGATCGGTGCGAGCCCGGCGGCAGCCGCGAAGACCGAGCGGCACGCCGGACAGCGCACGTGGGCCGTCGTGCCATCGGGCACCTCGAGCCCGCTGCGGCAGGTCGGACAGGTGAGTAGCACGTGCAACTCTCCGTGGGCCGTCAGTTCTTCCTTCGTCCGAGCCCGCCCGCAGCCTGCATCGCACCGAGCGCGGGAAGGATCATCATCAGACAGTGGCTCAGCATGATCACCAAAAAGGTGAAGCCGGCGAAGTGCCGAGCGGCTTTTCCCATTTCCCCCTCGACGACGATGATAACGATGAACAGCGTCAGGACGATGGCCGACCCGCACACGATTGCGACGGTCTTCGCTCCGATGCGGCATTTGTCGGCCCCGTCGTGCGCCTTTGCGGCCTCCGCCATCGTTTTGAGCGTCAGCATGACCAGGATCAGGCGCGCGATGTCGCAGGCCGAGGCCAGGGGAAACATGATGATGTTGCCGAGGCCCTTCCCCAGGAGTTTCGATCCGTAGATGATCGTCGGCATCGTGAACTCGGCGGGCACGATGCTGGTGCCGAGACCGAGGCCGAGGCCGAGCATGCCGAGTCCTTCCATGCTGACGGTGGGCCCGTTGGATTTCGATGTGGTCCTTTCCGAAGGAGGGCGGTCGCGAAAGTCGAAATCTCCGAGCTTGGCGACGATTAAGAAGCCGAGGAAGATCAGGAGAATGTGAATCGCCGCAAGTATGGCGGAGGCAACCGCGAGTTTACGCGCCCGAGCCGGCCCGGCGATGCACAGGCCGATTCCCGCCAAACCCGCGAGCCAACTCACCACCCGCATTGGGCCGATCAGCAACCCGAGAACGCTCGTGATATCGCCTCCAGACCACATGATCAAGACGAAGAGGGTGAGCAGCCCGTACATCCCGACGTCCGCCCAGAAACTGATGGAAAGGAACATCGCGCCGAGTTTCCCTGAGGCGAATCCGTCCCTCTTCCCGGGGTTCGGCTTGAAGTCGAATTCATCGTCGTCGTAGAAACGAGGTCGCTGACTCTTACGCGGCCGGTCATCGTCGTCGCGGCTGCGCTTCTTGCTGCGCGGGCGGTCGTCGTCGTCATCGTCGTCGTCGCGGCGATTCTTGCGCGGTCGATCGTCGTCGTCGTCCAGGTCGGTCTTGGCGACGACCTTTTTCTTGGCGGGAGCCTCGTCAACGACTTCAAAATCGTCGGCGGGCGGTGCCGGTTTGGGTGCGGGTTTCGCCGTCGCGCTCGGCCGGGGTGCTGGCTTGATCGGAGTTTCGTCCACGACCTCGAATGCCGGCTGAGCCGGAGGGTTCGTTTTGAAAACGGTCTGGCACTTCGGGCAGCGCACGGACGCGGACGCACCGTCCGGCACCTTCAACTTCGTCGCACACTTCGGGCAAGACGCAATGGCCACCGGCGATCTCCGCGCGTAAAGGAATGCTCCCGCTCTTTTGTAACGGAAGCAGCGAAGGCCGGGCAGTCTAATCGCGATTCGACTTCACTTTGCGATTCGGAACGCCCCGCACTGAGGTTCGCCGTGGGGAGCAACTCTCACTTCTTCAGATGCTCGTCCAGAAACTCGTACGCGGTCTTGCGAGCGTCTGGCGGGAACGAGTGCTTCACCTTGGGGTAGCGGGCTGCCAACTTGTCGCTCGCCCCATGCAGGTTGTAGATCGTGCCGGCCGCCACCATCACGTCGCGGACGCCGGAAACGTCGAAGTCGTCGTCCTTCTCGGCCGCGATGGCGAGGAAGGCGCGCGGCGCGAGTCCCGCGATCAATTCTTGGAAGTCGAACGGCACCTTCCTCGCGTCGTTGCCGAACTGGCTCTTGATTCGAGGCATGTAGGTCGGGCCGGACCAACTGGGCACGTCGTCCTTCTGAAAAGTCGTGAAGCCGCAGTTGGAGGCGACCGCCTGGAGCCGAGGATCGTGGAACGCGGTGAAGATCGCGTTGTGCCCACCGAGCGAGTGCCCGATGACGCCGATGCGTTTCGGATTCACTTCGGGCAGCGATGCGAGTAAATCGATGGCCCGCACGTTGTCCCAGACGGCTTTTAGGGAGCCGCTCGGGTACTCGCTTTTCGCAAAGTCGTAAGGATGTTCGCCGAAAGAGGGATAATCGGGCACGATCACCACGTACCCGCGCTGGGCGAGTTCGAGGCCGTAGGCCATGTCCTTGATGCCGAGCCCGGCGGGTTCGTCCTTGCCGATCTTCGTGGTCTGGTGCAAGGCGAGGATCGCGGGAAGCTTCTCGGTTGGCTTTTCGACGGGCGTGAAGATGTATGCCGGCACGCGGTCGTTCGCATCGGATTGATACGTCACCTTGCGGCGAACGAGCTTGCCCACCGTCGTGCGTTCGACCTCCTTCACGTCCAGCGGCACTCGCTGGACCGGGCTCGGAAGCGGCCCCATCGCGCGAGCTAGGCTCGCGGTCACGTGTTCGCGGCGAACCTGCCAGTCCGCGGGAGTGCGAATCGAAGTCTTCTTCCCGTTGCGGTCGAGACTATAAGAAAGGTCGGTGTGATCGGGGTAGTCGATCGGCGGCTCGGCACCATTCGCGAATGCGGCCAGGAACGCGATGGCGAGAAGCGTGCGAATCATCGGGTCGCTCCGGCGGAGGATTCGACTATCGTATCAGTTCGCTCGATCCGCACCGAGGCACGCATGAGCCACGACGCTGCCCCCGATCTGTTCGCCGCCCTCGGCCGGGTGCCGAGCGGCCTCTTCATCCTCACGGCCCGTCACGGCCACCGCGAAACCGGCATGCTCGCCAGCTGGGTGCAGCAGTGTTCCTTCGACCCACCGCAAATCGTAGCCGCGTTCGCCAAGGATCGTTGGGTGCTGGACTGGCTTGCCGAGGGGGCCGCGTTCGGAGTCAACGTTTTGGGCGAAGGTCAGAAGCCGTTGATGTCGCACTTCGGCAAAGGCTTCGACCCCGAAGAGCCGGCCTTTGAAGGATTGGACGTGAAGCGAGACCCCCACGCGGCACCGATGCTGCTCGCCGCCCACGCATTCCTCGATTGCCGGGTGACGCAGCGCTGCGAGGCGAGCGATCACGTACTCATCGTCGGCCGCGTGGTGAGTGGCGTCGTGTTGAACGACGCGCGACCGGCCACACACGTGCGCAAGAGCGGGAAGCACTACTGAGCGTGTAGCCTTGAGGTCTTCGCCCGCATCAGGTGATCGACCAGCACGAGTGCCATCATCGCTTCGCCCATCGGCACGAAGCGAGGGAGCAGGCACGGATCGTGGCGACCCTTCACGAGAATGTCGGTCGGCTCGCCGGATCGCGTCACGGTCCTCTGCGAACGCGGAATCGAACTGGTGGGCTTGATCGCGACGCGACACACGATCGGTTGACCGGACGAGATGCCGCCCAACATGCCGCCGTGGCGGTTCGACTCGGTGCTGATGGCCGGGGATTTGGGCGCGTGCGAATCGACGACTTGGTTGCAGTCCGGCGACAAGTTGGAAGCCCCCGGCGGCTCGTGAATCGGATGCGGCTGCCCCGGCACGAACGCATCGTTGTTCTCGCTCCCCTTCATCTTGGCGACCGCAAAGCCCGCCCCGTACTCGAAGCCGAGAACGGCGGGCAGCGAGAGCATCGCCTTGCCGAGGTCCGCCTTCAACTTGTCGAAGACGGGCTCGCCCAATCCCGGCGGCACGCCCACGGCTACGAGTTCGCAGATGCCGCCGATCGAATCGCGGTCCTTGCGGACCTCGTCGATCAGGTCTTCCATCCGCTTCGCGGCCTCGGGCACGGGGCAGCGCACCGGGTTCGCTTCCACCTGTTCGAGCGTGACCGCGGTGGGGTCCGGGATGTCCGCGATCACGCTTCCCACGCGGGTCACGTAGCCGAGAATGCGGATGCCTTCGCGGGCCAGAATCTTCTTGGCGACGGCCCCGGCCGCGACGCGGCAAACGGTTTCCCGCGCGCTGGAGCGGCCGCCGCCGCGGTAATCGCGGAAGCCGAATTTCGCATCGAAGGTGAAGTCCGCGTGGCCGGGGCGATACTTGTCCTGGATGTCGCCGTAGTCGCCGCTGCGTTGATCGGAATTGCGAAAGAGCAGGCCGATGGGCGTGCCGTCGGTCTTGCCTTCGAACACGCCGGACCAAATTTCCGGCGTGTCCTGCTCGTCGCGCTGCGTCGTGAGTTTGGATTGTCCGGGCCGGCGCCTTCGCAAGTCCGGAAGCAGGTCTTCGACGGACAGCTCGAGCCCGGCGGGGCAGCCGTCGATGATGCACAAATACCCCGGCCCGTGGCTCACGCCCGCCGTGGTGACGCAGAAGAGTTTGCCGAACGTATTGCCTGCCATGCTGCCAGTATATCCGCTTCCGCTGGAGCGGTTCGCGGGAAGTCGGTAGAGTATCCCCATTGTCATTTAGCCGCCGGCTTGCCGGCGGTCGGCACCGATCCCGCCGGCCAGCCGGCGGCTATATTTCCGGAGGTAGCCATGCGGAGTCTGTTCGCGTTCGCGTTGTTTCTCGGAACGGCTTCCCAGGCAACGCCTCAGGAAGGCCGCGCGAAGACGCCCGACGAAATCCCGCCGCGCTTCGGAGTCGTGTTCAAGGGGAAGGTCTATTCGCAGGCCACGCCGAAGGACGCGCTGCAATCGGCAATCGACGCCGCCGAGAAAGTCGAGTTCAGCTACCTCGTCGCACACTTGCTCGATCCGGCCTTCGTGGACGCGCGAATCGCCGACCGAGCGAAGCAAGCCGAGCCGGCCGTCGAGGCGAACCTCGCCGCGCTCCGCGACTTCCAGTTGAAGAATCTCGACAAGATCGCCATCGAATCGCGGCTCCCGGTCGATGCGGCCAAGTTCCGCGAGCGGATCGTGGCCGACTCGAAAACGGCCGCCTTCAAGCAACTCGTCCGCGATGTGCAGGACAAATTCGCGGACGATCCCGAGGTGCTCAAAGATCTGCGCCGCTTCCGGAGCCAGGGCAACTTCCCGGACATGGCCGCGGGCGACACCGCGAAGATCGGAGCCGTCGATGTGAAGGAACGCTCGCTTTTCATCAAAAAGGTTGGGGACCGCTGGTACGTCGAGAACAAGCAGACGGAAGAGAAGGTCGCAGAGCCCGCAAAAGAGCCCGAGAAGAAGCCATGATCGACCTCCGCAGCGACACCGTCACGAAGCCGACCGCGGGGATGCTCGCGGCCATGATGAGCGCGACCGTCGGCGACGATGTGTTCTCCGAAGACCCGACCGTCAACGATCTCGAGCGCCGAGTGGCCGAGATGCTCGGCATGGAGGCGGCACTCTTCGTTCCCACGGGCACGATGTCGAACCAGATTGCGGTTCGCATCCACTGCCGCCCGCAAGACGAAATTCTGCTCGAAAGCACCAGCCACATTTACCTCTGGGAAGCGGGCGCACCCGCTGCACTCAGCGGCGTAACGCAGCGCACCATCGACGGGCGGTTCGGCATCCTCGACGCGTCCCAACTCGAAGATCAACTTCACCCGGACGACATGCACTCGGTGCGGTCGCGGCTCGTCTGCTTGGAGAACACGCACAATCGCGGCGGCGGCACCGTGTACCCGCTCGAAAAAGTGAAGGCCATCTCGGCGTGGGCCCACGCCAACGGGCTGGCCATGCACCTGGACGGCGCTCGACTTTGGAACGCCATCGTGGCCTCGGGCATCGGCCCGAAGGAATGGGCCAAGCACTTCGACACCGTCTCGGTTTGTTTCAGTAAGGGGCTCGGGGCACCGGTGGGCTCCGCGCTCGCCGGCCCCAAGGATTTGATCGCCCACGGACGGCGGGTGCGCAAACTCTTCGGCGGCGCGATGCGACAAGTGGGTTACCTCGCCGCCGCCTGCCTCTACGCTCTGGATCGCAACGTGGAGCGACTCGCCGAGGATCACGCGAATGCGAAGTTAATCGCGGCTGCGGTCGCCGAGGTGCCGGGGTTCAAGCTGCTGCCGCCGGACGTGGAAACGAATCTCGTGTGGTTCGAAGTGCGTTCGCCGTGGGGTTCGGCGCGCGACGTGGCGAATCGGTTGAAGGAACAGGGCGTGCTGGTTGCGGCATTGGGAAGAAACGTGGTTCGCGCCGTGACCCATCTCGATGCGACCCGCGAACAGTGCCAGCGGGCCGCGGACGCGATTCGAAGTCTGGCGAAGGTCACTTCACGCGTTTGAACGTTTCCTTCGTTTTCTTGGTCTCGCTCTCGCCGATCATCTCGTCGTCGGTGAGCTTCGAAATCGTCACGGTGTCCTTGATCTCGTTCTCGCCCGACTTCAACAGGATCGTGAGTTTGTTGCCGTCGAGCTTGAAGCTCCCATCGATTTTGAACTCCTCCGAAGTGACGTTCAGCTTGCCGTCTTTGGTGAACTCGAGGACGAGCTTTCGGTCCTTTGGTTCCCATTTCCCGATCAGCTTCTTGCCGTCGATCTTCACGTCTTTATTGTCGTCGGCCGCGCTCGCCGCGAACGCGAGCAGCAGCATTGTGCAACCGATGACCGTTCGCATGGTGTAACCCCGGAATGAGAACGACGAGCCTCGCTACCGCGCGCCCGCCGCTTCCAGCAAGCGCACGATCTCTTCGAGGCGGTGTTTCACCTCGTGCGACTGCTTACCGGATTCCTGACGGGCCAGCGCGATCATCGCGTCCAGCAGCGGATCTTTCTTTTTGACGGGGCCGAAGCCCAGATCTTCGAGCAAGCGCTTCGCCATCTTGAGCGGCGTCGCCTTCTCATCGGGATCGGCGATGTTCGGATCGGCACCGAAGGCGAGCAGCCGCCGCACTTCCTCGACTTCCATCTGATCGACCGCCATGCAGAGCGGCGGGTACTCGTCCGCTTCCACGGCGTTGATGTCGGCCCCGGCGCTCACCAGCGTGCGAGCGCGGGCCAGCTCGTTGTTCAAAATCGCCTCGACGAGTTCGTCGTGCTGCGTCGGCAGGTAATCTTCGCACTCGTCCTGTTCCCGTTCAGTGAGCGTCGCCTTCCCATACGAGTCGTAAGTCATGGAGAATCTCCGGGCGCGATGTGATTCGTGGAGCATATCAGCCCGCACGCCGCGATGGGAGAAGGAATTTGAAGAAAATTGGATCGGCCACTCGGCGTCGGTTTACGAGGTGGGCATGGGGTCGCCGTGGTAGACGTGGTGCGGGCGGTTCTCGGCGTCCTTCCACATGGTCGATTTTGGGATGCCGAGCGTCGAGTAGATCGTCGCGGCGAGGTTCTCGGGCGATTGCGGCTCCGAGGTCGGGTAGCCGCCGGTCTTGTCGGAAGTGCCGATGACCTTACCGCCCTTCACGCCGCCGCCCGCGAGCCAGACGCTTTGCACCGCACCCCAGTGATCGCGGCCCGGCCCCTTGTAATGTTGCGTCAGCGTGCTCACCCGCGGCGTGCGCCCGAACTCGCTCCCCATCACGATCAACGTGTCGTTCAGCAACCCGCGATCGGAGAGGTCGTCGAGCAAGGCCGAGAGCGCTTTATCGGTCGGGGGAAGGAGCTTGTCCTTGAGGTGGGGGAAGGCGTTGCCGTGAGTGTCCCAGGTTTCGTTGTTGCCGAGGTTCACTTGAACGAGGTTGACGCCGGATTCGACGAGCCGGGCGGCCATGAGCAGCGACCAGCCGAACGCATTGCGGCCATAGCGGTCGAGTTCCTTCGGGTCCGCATGGTTCAGATCGAAAGCCTTGCGAACGCGGGCATCGGTGAGCAGCGAAATCGCGTCGTGCCGGGAGCGGTCGAACAGCCCGACCGCCGCCGCTTCCTCCAGCGACTTCCGCTGCCGGTCGATTCCCCGGAGCACGTCCAATCGTGCATCGAAGCGCGTGCCGTCCACGCCCTGAGGCAAACTCAGATCGGGCACCACGAAGCCCTTTCGCTTCGGCGTGTACGGTCGATCTTGATGGTCGAATTCGAACTCGGGATAGGCACCGTAGGCGAACGGCTCGAAGCCGGAAGCCTCGATGAACCACGGATCGCGAGCCCGGCCCATGGCGCCGCCAAACTGACCCGGCAGCGTCCGCACCGTGTTGTGAACGATGCGGTCCGGCAGCACCACCGCCGGCGGCAAATTATTGCGAACGACCGTCATGGCCCCAGCCACCGACGCGATGCTCGGGTGATCGCTCGGCTTCGGCAGGTTCGGATTGAAACCGGCCGGCGAGTCCGAGCGGCCCGTGAGCATGATGTGGTGGCCGAACGAGTGGTCGTTCGATTTGTGCGTGAACGAGCGCACGAGAGCCCATCGGTCCGAGCGGGCGGCGAGTAAGGGCAAGTGTTCGGTGATGCGAAAGCCGGGCGTGCGGGTCGCGGTAGTCTTGAACTCGCCGCGAATGCCGTCCGGGGCGTCGGGCTTGGGATCGAACGATTCGTGCTGCGCGAGCCCGCCCGACAGGAAGATGTAGATGACGCTCTTGGCGGTTGCCGGTCGCGAAGACTCCGCACGCAGTTGGGCCAGTTCGGATTGCCCGAGGCCGAGCAACCCCACGGCACCGGCTTGCAGCGCGGTACGGCGGGAGAACCCCGGATGGCTGAAGGCGACCGGCATGGAGAGACCCCGTTGGGGGCGGAGGCGGGTAGGACGTGTTGAGTATCCCCGGAAACGCGGCTACCGGCAACTACTCTTTGGAGAATGCGCGGGGATTGTCACTTTTGCAGTCGGGCCATGACACCCCAGACTTTGTGGAGTGCGCGTTCGTAATCGGCCCCATCCTCGCCGAGAAAACGAGCGACCTCGGATTTGAAGTTGTCGTAATCGAGTTCCTCGGAGAGCCCGACAACAACCTGGGACCAGACCGCCTTCTCAACAAAGAATCGAAAGGGGTAATCGGTTCCAACATCGTCCTGGATCTCGCAATCTCCGATGAGTGCCCGGAACCGCTCTTGCAGCGTTTCGAGGTGCTTGCGGGTTCTGGCGCGGACCATGATTCGGTTCGGATCGACCGGCTCCCCGTGCTTCCCGCTCCCCTGCCGGGCACACACTGCACTGTAGAAGCCATATCTCGTGAACAGCCACATGGTCTTACCTCGACGGAGATGCCAGCGGATTTCGGCACACTAAATTGTCGAAGAGTCGGGCCGATTCTTCACCTCTCCCCGTTGGGGAGAGGCCGCTCTGCCGATGCGAATGCATCGGCAGAGCGGGTGAGGGTTTCATCCTTCGAAGCCAATGCCCTCACCCGGTTTGCGAACGGCATTCGCAGTTCGCAAACCACCCTCTCCCCGGCGGGGAGAGGGCCGGAATCACTCGGTTTCCAGATGCCACCATCGATAAGCCAACCCTTACCTCGAAGGGGATACGGGTTGCCACTTCTTACTTCTTACTTCTTCTTCCCCTTCGCGGGCTTCTCGTCCTTGGGCTTGCTCTTCGGCTCGGCCTTTTTGAGCGGCGAGGTGGCGAGCGTCGGGTTCGGGCCGACTAAGAAGCCGAGTTTCTTCAAGTCGGCCATCAGTGCGTCCGCCTCCGCGTTAGCCTCGATCGAATCGACGTGGGCCTGGGCGATGGCCGTGTACCAGAAGCGTTCGCGATCGCGCGGTGCCAGGGTGTCCGGGTCGGCGCCGAACTCGCGGACCAGTTCGCGATCGTAGCGCAGTTCCTTGAGCATGCCGGCGAGTTCGCGCCAGGTGATGCCAGTGGAAACGGCGGCTCCATTCGTGCGCGTGATCCGGCGGCCGATCGCGGTGTGCAGCAGACCGCGGAAGTGCCCCACGGCGAGTCCGCGATCGCGGACCGCTTCCAGCAATTCTCGAATTCCATCCATACCCTGACTCCGAACGCGGGGTGGCATCGCCTCCCATTCGGGTTGCAGCATCGGTGCCGATCGCGATGCCACGGGCGCGGCTATTCCACCCATTTTACCAATCCCTTAGATTTGCTCCAGATTCGCCATGCCACGCCTCTTATTTCGTCGCGATTCTTCAACGAGCTCAGGTGGCATCTGGAGAATCGCCCGTTCGCGGGTTATCGATGCCGGAATGATCCGTGCGTGCGGCGATGGGCTACCCCTCCAGCGCGGCCCGAAGAACCCGTGCAACCGGTTCCGGATCGTCCGCCTCCGCGAGGCACGAACTCACGGCCACGCGCCGGGCTCCCGCCGCAACGACCTCCCGCACATTGTCCGGGCCGATGCCGCCCAACGCGAACATCGGAAGCGAGGTTTCACGAGAAGCGGCCTGGATGAACGCGAGGCCCGGAAAGGCCTCAAACGACTTGGTTTTGGAAGGAAAGGCCGGCCCGACGCCGAGGTAGTCCGCTCCGTCCAGAACTGCTTGCCTCACTTGTTCGAGCGAATGCGTGCTGACCCCGATCAAGGCATCCGGACCGACGATCTGGCGAGCCGCCTTCACGGGCAGATCGACCTGCCCGAGATGGACGCCATCGGCCTCCACGAGCCTCGCGATGTCGGGGCGGTCGTTGACGATGAAGTGCACGTTGGCTTGCCGCGTCCAGCGACGAACGTGGCGGGCCCGTTCGATCAGCTCGCGGTCGGGCAAATCTTTTTCTCGAAGTTGGAACAGATTCGCGCCACCGGCAGCAGCTCGTTCGATCACCCAGTCCAGGGAAGACGCGCACTGAGAGCCCGTGAGCAGGACGTAGAGCCGGGCGTGTTTTAGCTTTTCGCGGGAAGCCGAACCGAGGACGATGGCCCGTTCGAGCGTGTACGCTTTGTAGCGGATCGCTTCCATCTCGCGTCCCAGCTCAGGGCCGAACAGCTTGCCGAATTCTTCCAGGCTGCGGAGCGATTCCTGCAACCGCTTGAGGTTCACGGCAGCGACATCCCGCGGTGAGCGGCGTTCGTACTCGCCGGCCGCGCTCACGGAGGTGCCTACGTCGCGGAGCGTTTCGCGACCGGCAAGTAAGAGGCCGGCCGGCAACCTTGAAGAAGCCTCGGCCAGCGCGTGTCGTGCTTCCTTCACCTGCTCCGTGAGGAAGCGATCATCCAGCACGAAGCGGCAATAGTCTTCGAGTACGCGGAGCGCTTCGCGGCTCCGGTTCAAGTTCGCGTCGAGGACGCGTGCCGCACCGATTTCCGCTGTGGGGTCGGGCAGCTCGAAGGAAACCGGCGGCTCGTTCGGCCCCACCGTGGGTCGCTCTTCTCGTTGGAACGAACTGGCGATTTGGTGCGCGAGTTGCTCGAACGGGGGCACGGCACGCCAGAACGCGGGATCGGCCTGGAGAACCGCCAGAAGGAGGGCATCGGTCAGGAAGACGGGATCGGCCCGATGCGCAATCGACCAGTCGCGGGCCGCATCGAAGAGTTTGTGCAGTTGGTAGTCCGCACCCTCCGGGTGCGGTGCCGCACTCGGGGAGTGTAGTTGGTAGTCCGCACGCTCCGAGTGCGGACTACCAACATGAGTCAGAGCCTCGCGGACCTCAGCAACCGAGTGGCCGAACCGTTCCAACAGCACCGCAGGTCGGCCTTCTTCTTCATCGAGTAAACCGAGAACGTAATCGACGAGGCGAACGCCGGGAGACCCCAGTCGCACGGCCCACACTTGGGCCGCGGCCACCGCACGTTCCACACCTGGGCTCGTCTGATGCATAAAACTTCTCGGGGGAACTCGCGGGGTCTGTGCCGGTTCTCCGGACGCAACTGCGGATGAATCGCGGGGCGTGCCGCTTGACTTCAAGTTACCACACCACGGAATCGGAGCGTGCCACATGGTGCAGCCGACACAGCCGGATTATCCGGCAGGAAACTCCTCGGGATTCGCCACTCCCCGCAGCCGGCAGTTTAGCCGGTTGCGGGAGAAGTCGATGTACATTCGGTCGAGATTGGGTTTCGCGATCCCGAGGACGGGATATTCGGAACATCCGCCAGCGGCCAGGACGGCCAGGGGATTGGCGATGCAGCAGTCCGCAGCGATAACCGAATCTTCGTGCGGCGTTCGTGCCGCGTTCGCTCTCGGCCTGCTGGGGCTGCTCGCCGTCGGCGTGCCGGATCGGTGCGCGGGCCAGCAACCGGCCTCGATTCAACCCACGGTTCGCGCTCCGGGTACCGTTCCCCACGCCACGGTTTCCACGCGGACCAAAGCGCCCGAAGACGAGAAAAAAAGCGACCTGCCCGAACTCTCGCTGGGGGAGTGCATCGCGATCGCGGTCGAACGCCAACCGGCACTGAAAGCGGTGTATGCGAGCCGGGAGGCGACCGCGGCCGGGCAGCGGGCGCTGCACAACATCCGCCGCATCGGCTCGCTGGTGAGCCCGGACTTGCCGATCCGCAAGGAGCAGGCGAATCGCGGCGTGATCGCGGCCGCAGCCGACGTGCAGAAACTCCACAACGAAGTCGTTCACGACGTGACGCGGCTCTACTACACGGTGGTCTACGCCAAGCAGCAGGAGCAACTCGCCGACGATACCGTCGCTCAAGTCGAGGCCTTCGTCGACATCGGGAAAAAGCTCCTGAATTCCGCAACGCCCGGAGACATGACCAAGGCCAAGTACAACCTGATGATCCTCGGGTTGACGGACGCTCGGAAGCTGCAAGGGAAAGCGCACTCGGGAGTGAAGTTGGCCGTGGCGGGTTTGCGGGAAGTGATGGCCGTGGAGCGAAGTTATGCCTTCCAGTTGAAGGATAAAGAACTTCCCGTGATGTCGCAGAACGTGCCGCTGACGGAGGCGCAGGTCATCGACATGGCGTTGGACCGCCGGCCGGAATTGGCCCTGGCCGCTGCCGCCGCCGATGCCTTCCGGCTCGAAGTTTACGCTCAGGGTCAGCTTCGCTTCCGCCGATCCGTGCCGACGCTCGCCGGCGCTTCAGACCTGCACTCGCGCTTGCTCCCCACGGCGAGCCGCGATCCGGGGCAAGATTATCGGCCCGAGCCGATTTCGCCCGAAATGCCACCGCAGGTCGTGGGAAGTAAGGCGGATCGCGTGGCCCGCGTTTTGGCCTATAGCCATCGCGCGGACATGGTATACGAGAAGGCCCGCAACCTGATGGTGCTCGAAGCCGAGAAAGCATTCATCGACTTCGACGAGGCGGCGAAGAACCTCGCCATTTCCAAGGAAGGCTTCCTCGCGGCCAAGGACCTGATGGAGATCATCCGCGAAGGCTTCGACAATCCCAATCCCAAGGCGGGCTCGAAGGAGCAGTTGTTGCTCGGATATGGGAAGGCGGTCCAGGCCCAGGCCGATTACGTGGAAGCCGTCTTCAAGTACTTGCTCACACTCGGTGCTCTGGAACGCGTGACGGCCGGCGGCGTGCGGCCCGCGTTCCCCGGTCGATAAGCGAGGAACTGCCGCCGGGATCTCCTCCCGGCGGCCCGATTAACCAGGGGGTGCATCGTGCTGCGTGCGTGCGCGATTCTGACTTTAACGTTCGCGGCCGTCGCCCTCGGGGCCACGCCTCGGGTCGAAGCCAAACCGGAACCGGCTCCCGCGACCATCAAGGTCGGGATCATGAACGGTATGTTCAAGGGCATCCCCGAGCCCCTGATCAAGGCCGGCGGCCATCAGTTCAGCAGCCTGTTTCAAAAGTTCACCGGGCTGCCCGGCGGAGTCGAAGGCGAAGAACAATACGCCGATCTCGCCAAGAAGCTGAAGGACAATCAGATTCAACTCGGCGTGGTTCACGGCTTCGAGTGGGCGTGGATCTCGAAGCAGCACCCGGAACTCGCGGCACTGGTCGTGGCCGTCCCTTCGAGGTTGCCTCAATCCTGCATCGTAGTGAACGTCAAGAACGAAGCCGTGGGGCCCGTCGGCCTCAAGGGTGCCAACGTCGAGATCCCCTTCAACATGAAGGCTCACGGCTTCCTCTACATCGAGAAGTTGCACAAGTCGTGTCCTTCCGGTTCGTTCACCCCCACGACTCCGGAAGAACTCGGCCCGGACGAAGCGCTCGATGAAGTCGTGAAAGGGAAGACCCCAGCGGCACTCGTCGATCAGGCGACGCTTCAGGGCTACCAGAAGAACAATCCCGGCAAGTGCATGAAGCTGAAGGTGCTGGCTTCGAGCGAAGTCTTCCCGCCCACCGTCATCATTTACAACACGGGCAAGGGTGGGCTCGATGAGCACGCCATCAGCAAGATTCGCACCGGGATGTTGAACGCCAGCAAGGACGCCCAGGGCAAGGCGTTCCTGTTCCTGTGGAACCTGAAGGGCTTCGAGGAGCCGACTCCCGCCTTCGCGAAACTGGTCGAGGATTGCGTGAAGGCTTACCCCCCGCCCGCCCGCAAGTAGAATGCGTGAACCAGACGCTGAACCTCTGACAACCCCCGCCTTGCGGGGGTTGTTGGCGTTCTGAAGCGCGACGGGTGAGTGTGACTCGAGAAGCAGGCAGCGGCATCCTCTCACCCCTCCCCTTTGCTTTGGCTTTGAAGGGGGAGAGGTCG
>JAYTUG010000116.1:0-34704 GCA_043744695.1 Gemmataceae bacterium | reverse complement strand
CCTGATTCCCCTCGCCTCATCAGCCTTCGCCACCGCGAGTTGCGGCAAGATTCCGCTCAAGGCTGTGCTCGATTCTGCAAACCATGTACTGCACCCCCCTTTCAAACTCCTCCGAGTTGGGCTTCCGCTCCGCGCACGTTTCCAGTTAACATTTTCCACCCTCGTACTTACCACGGACGGAATCCACGATGCGGTGGCTCCTCATCGGCTACATGTTTCTGTTCATCGACCGGCCCTTCGAGGTCTGGCCGTGGCTCGGCGACCTGCACATCGAACGCATCTACATGCTGCTCACGCTAGCCGCGTGGTCAGTTTACCCGAACAAGCAGTGGCTGCCCAACGTGCAACATGCGGCCTATGCCGCGTTCGCACTGGCGGTCGCGGTTTGCTGGATCGCGAGCCCGTGGGCCGCCCAGGGGCAAAACGTCGTCGAAGACTGGTTCAAGATCGTCGTCTTCTACTTTCTGCTGGTCACGACCATCCGCGATGAACGGGGCTTGAAGCACATCGCAGTCGGCTTCCTCGTCGTGATGAGCCTGTACTTAATGCACTCGTTCCGCGAGTACCTCGGCGGCCGGTACACCTACCGCATGGGCATTTCGCGCATGATCGGCGTCGACACCACCCTCGGCGACCCGAATAGCTTCGGCGCGAGTATCGTCTTCTCCCTGCCGCTCGTGACGGCCTTTTGGAAGGCGGGCATCGGCGGGAAGTACAGCAAGCCACTGCTCGGAAGCTATGTGGGCCTGGCGAGCCTGTGCGTGCTGCTCACCGGTTCGCGATCGTCTTTGCTCGGGCTGCTCGTCTGGTTCACGATCGTGATCTGGGGCACGCGCTACCGTTTCCTCGCGCTCGCGGCCTTCGCGGCGGCGGCACCGCTGGCGTTCATCGCACTGCCGGACGAACTGCAAACTCGCTTCGAGACCATCGTGAATCCCGAGGTGGGGCCGAAGAACGCGGAAGAATCCGGACAAGGCCGGCTTCAGGGATTGCTCACGGGCTTCGACCTTTGGGCGGCCAGCCCCTTCACGGGTGTCGGCCCCGGCGCCTGGAGGCCGGCCACGAACTCCCACATCGAATCGCACAACCTATACGGCCAAATCCTGGGTGAGACCGGCACCCTCGGCATCCTCGCCTTCGCCACACTGCTGATCTGCTTCTGGTGGAACCTCCGCGCCGTGAAACGGGTCCGCGCCGCTTTCCCCGAACGGAAGAACGACCTCGTCTACACGCTTCCCGCGTCCATCGGCGTCGCGGTTTTCCTGCTCCTCTTCATGGGCAACTTCGGACACAATTTGTTTCGCTTCACGTGGCTCTGGTACGGCGGTTTCCTGATCGTCGCGCGGCACTGTGTGGCCGTTCGCGTGGCCGAGTGGGAACCGGAAGCGGAAGAAGAACTCGCGGAGGAACTTCCCGCCGGGTGGGTGCTGCACCCGCCTCATTGACGCTATAATCACCTCGACCATCGCACCGAGGGCGTTTCCATGTCGCCGACCGTCGCACTCGATTCGGCCCGGCTTTACGAACTGTACGAGCGCGACGCCGATGAGTACTGCCGCTCCTTGCCGCTGGAGCATTTCATGGAATCGACCACGCAGTCCACGCAGCGGAAGATCACGGTCTCGAGCCTCGATCTCGTGACGCGGATGTGGCCGGAGTTTCAAGTCTTCAGCGAGCTGTTGATCCAATACGTTTTGCCGGGCGAAGACCTCAAACGCCCGATCCGCGTGGTTCCCGACAATATGGTGTTCGTCCACTCGGAGCCGATCCAGGCACGCGGCAGCTACATGCTTCCCCTTCAAACGATCGTGCCGACGCTCGTCCTCGAATACGTCTCGAACAGCAGCGATCGCAAGGACTACTTCGACAATCGACTCAAGTACGAGGTTGATTTGCACGTGCCGAACTACCTCGTCTTCCATCCCGAGAAGCAGGATCTCACTCTCTTTCGGATGGTGGAAGAACGCTACGAGATCGTGAAGCCCAACATCGACAAGCGGCTCGCGATTCCGGACCTGGACTTGGAAGTCGCAATTCTCGACCGCTGGGTGCGCTACTGGTTCCGAGGCGAGTTGCTCCAGCTTCCTGGGGACTTGCTCGATTCGCGGAACGCGGAACGGGTTGCTCGCAAGGCCGAGGAGAAAGCACGTAAGGCGGCAGAGCGAGCGCGCAAGGCCGAAGAGCAAGCTCGGATCTCAGCTGAGCATTCGCGGGATCTGGAGCGGGCGGCTCGGTTAGAACTCGAAGCCGAGATCGCTCGATTGCGGAATCTTCTGGCCAATAATCCGCAGCCGCCAGCGAATTGACCTCTGCCCGTTGCTTGCTTCGGACGCTCCGTTCCAGGACAATGCCTTCATCCCCGCGTCCCAGCTTCGGAGGCGACAGTGAATCTCCGCCGCCGCTTCCTCCACAATGCTTCCTTTCTCGCCGGGCTAACACTGCTGCTCGCATCGAGCCGTGCGCCGGCCCAGCGACCGAATCCCACTTCTCCCGGCCAGCACGAGACACTGCCCACGCCGCTCTCGGCGGATCAGGTGAAGTCCGCGCTCGAGCGCTTCTCGCGCGGCGGAGCCGATCTTCCGCCCGAACTCCTCGATTTCTTCAAGGAGAAGATGGAACGCGACGGCAAGAAAGTGGACGAAAAGCAACTCAAGAACGCTCTGGAGATGATGCAGAAGAACCCCGACTTGCGCCGCCAAGTCGAGGAGATGGGACGCAAACTCCGCAACAACGGCGGCAAGAACAAGCTCACGGCCGAGGAACGACAGCAACTGGAACGGCTGGCTCCGCAATTTGACAAGGTGGCCCCTCCGAACGGCGGCCCCAACAATCCGATGCCGCCGAAGAATCTCGGCGAGCCCCCGATTTTGCCCAAGAACGACCCGAAGTTCCCCGACGGCGCGGTTCCGATGCCGTTGCCGAATCAACTTCCCCCGCCGCCGTTCGATCCGAATCCTCGACCGAATCCATTTGAACCGAATGAGACGCCCCGCGACAAAGCCGCACACGCGGCCGCCTCGCTTTGGGAACGAAACATCGGCCCGCTGGACGAAACTCCGGCCGTGAAGCAGGCACTCTTCGGACTCGTCGATGGAACCGACGACCTCCGCGACTCCGACGGCAAAAGCTTCTGGGACACCATCGCGAAGGAGACCGGAGAATCGACTTCCTTCTCGGAGCTGCTCGATGGCGCATCGGGAGCCGAGAGCTGGAGCCTGCCGAAGTTCGACCTCCCGTCGTTCAACTGGGGCAGTTCGGATAGTGGGGGAGACAGCGGAGCCGGAGCCGGTTCGTCGCCGCCTCGCGATAGCTGGTGGAAGCGGTTGACGAGCGATCGCAATTCGTCCTCGCCTTCCTCCCCCCGGGCTCCTTCCTCCGGCTTCAGCGGATTCAACATTGGCGTCCCGGGCCTGAAAGGCGGTTGGCTCGTCGTCGTCATACTGGTGGCGATCGTGCTCGCGTTCCTGGTGTGGCGGTTCTGGGAGGTCAAACGCGCTCGCGCCCGAGCGGCGGCGCTCGGCCTCGGCGGCCCCGGTTGGCCGATCGACCCCCGGCGCATCACCACCCGCGAACACGTGGTTCTCGCCTTCGAATACCTGAGCGTGCTGATTTGCGGCCCGACGGCCAAGACCTGGACGCACAACACGATTGCCGAGGCGTTGAGCGAACTCGCCGCGACGCATGGAGAGGCTGCCGTAATGCTGGCCCGACTGTACGAACTGGCTCGCTACGCTCCGCTGAACGAACCGCCGAGTACCGCCGAACTGGCGGAAGCCCGACGGCTCGTCTGCTCGCTCGCCGGGTTGGAGCACGAATGACCCGGCGACTTTCCGCTTTCGTTCTCGCCTCGCTCGTCCTCGCGGTTACTCCCGCCGCGGCACGTCAGCCGCGCGCCGACGGGCCCAACGGTCCGACCATTTCCGCCGACGGCACCGAGGTTTTCCAGTACCTCCTCGATCGGGCCAAAATTCAACCCGTCAAAGCCTCGGAAGTCCACAATCTCGGCCGATACGACAACGTCATCGTCATCATTCTGGGCGACCCCAGCCGCGGCAACTTCCGTCAGCAACTCACCCTCGCCAACGACGTGGTCCGGGCGGGCGGCGCGGTGCTGATCGCCTCCGACTCCTCCGTGGTTCTCGCGAACGCCTTCCGCCATTCCGGCATCTCCGTCATCATGGGTTCCCCAACTTCCGGCGGTCCAGACACCAAGGAGAAATCGCTCTTCATGGGGCGATCCAACTTCCCGTTCGTCGTACCCCTCCCACAACCTGCCAATGCCAGCGGCGCGCAGTGGGAGCTATTCAAAGACCTGGCGCGGATCGCCACGAATAAGCCCAGTTACATCGTGTCGCCTGAGCCGCGTGGGGAACTCGCCGCTCCACTCGCCACCTTCCCAGACGACTGCGTCGTCTGGGAACCCTTTGCGGGCTTCAAACCCGTGGACGAAGATCGCCACTTCTTCGCGGTGGGCGGATCGGGGGCGCATCCGGATACGTTTCGGGATTACCGTTTCTTGGCGCTCGCCGATCCGAGCGTCTTCATCAATCAGATGATGCTCGCCGACGATCCCCTGAACGGCCGCACGGACAATCTCGAGTTCGCGGCTCGTGCTATCGGGTTTCTCGCGGCGGAAGATGGCCGGCGCACGCGGTGCCTCTTCTACCAAAACGGCGAAATCGTGGAGCGCTTCGACACATTGCGTTCGATGATGCGACCGCCGCTGCCGATGCCCAACATCTGGGCCATGCAAGAAAAGCTCACCGACCTGGGCAACAAGGTCATCGATCACTTCGAGACGAACGACACGGCAAACAAGGCCTTCGTGGGCAGCGGCGACGCGGAACGCAATCGCCGATTCAAGTTCATCATAGAGTTCGTCCTGGCGATGCTCTGCGTTCGCGCCGGATGGTACCTCGTGAAGCGGCTTTGGATTTCCCGTCGCAAGCCGGACGGCCCCTCGGCCGTTGCCGGCGGATTGCCGCCGACCAGCCAAGGCGATCGCCCTGCCGGCGTCTTCGACCGAAGGCAGCGCGAACTGCTGCGTCGCAACAATCTCTCCGAGCCGATTCGCACGCTCGTCCGCGAGATGTTTGCCGAGGCGAACGCCCCGACCGATGCCGGGAAGAAACTGCCCAAGGTCGTGATTTCCGATGTCGTATCGCGACCCGAGACGCTGCGCGAAGCGCTCACGGACTTGTGGAAAATCGCGCACGGCCCTCCTAGGGTAGTCACGGTCCAGCGGTGGAACTTGCTCGAACCGCTGTTCGATCGCGTCCGAACGGCCCACGCTGAAGGCAAGTGGCGGTTCGTCGAGCGAGATGAATCCTAACCTCTCAGTCGTTGGTTTCTTTGCGGAGACTCTCAAGCATGAGTGCGGTTCCGACGGCGAATCACGATTCCACTCTCGCTCGCGAACTGGCCCAACAGGCCCACGAGCTTTCCCAAACAGTCTCGGCCGAAGTCGCACGCGTCGTGGTCGGCGCGGAAAGCATCACGCAACAACTCCTCATCGCACTGCTCTCGGGCGGGCACGTCCTGCTCGAAGGCGTTCCCGGCGTCGCCAAGACCACGCTCTCGAAGGTCTTCTCCCGGCTTCTCGGTTGCCAGTATCAACGCGTGCAGTTCACCCCGGACTTGCTCCCCTCCGACGTGACCGGCACCTCGATCTTCGACCGTAACGCGAATGACTTCGTCTTGCGCAAGGGGCCGATCTTCACGCAAGTGCTGCTCGCGGACGAGATCAATCGCGCCCCCGCCAAGACGCAATCCGCCTTGCTCGAAGCCATGCAAGAGCACCAAGTCACGGTGGACGGCCAGACCATTCGCCTGCCGCTGCCGTTCCTCGTGCTCGCCACGCAGAACCCGATCGAGCAGGAAGGCGTCTACCGCCTTCCCGAAGCGCAACTCGACCGCTTCCTGATCCGCGTCGAGATGGGCTATCCCGGCTTCCGCCACGAAGTGAATCTGTTGAAGTTGCACAGCCGCCCGCCTGAAGAAGTCGGGACGCTCTTCACTCCGGAACTGATCCTCGCGCTGCAAGCCAAGCTACCCCACGTGTACGGCCACGAGTCGCTGTACGAGTACATCGTCCAGTTAGCCGAGGAGAGTCGTCGGCACCCCGATGTCAGTTTGGGCGCGAGCCCGCGGGCTTCGTTGAATCTGCTCAAGTGCGCACGGGCCCGTGCCGTGCTCGAAGGCCGGCACTACTTCACGCACGAAGACGTTCAGGCCATCGCCTTCAGCGTACTCGGGCACCGGTTGATCCTGCGACCCGAAGCCGAGATCGAGGGCAAGCACGTCGCCGACGTGGTCCGCGAAATCCTCGCCGCCGTTCGGGTGTTCGAAGTGGAGTGAAACTGCCGCCTGCGGCTTCGCGATTCGAGAACCCCGTTCATAGTGAAGCCGCTAGCGGCAAGAACCCGGTTAGTTCTTCATGCTCACATCGCGCGGATGGTGGTTCCTCTCGGTCGTCGTCCTCATCCTGATCGTGGGGGCGACGGTGCTGCCCGACTACACCGTCGTTCCCGCACTCGTCGCGCTCGCGCTCCTCACCTGGTTCGTCTTCGAGTGGTCGCTCTTCAACGTCCGCATCAACACGGCCGTCTCGAAGTTGAAAGCCACTCGGCGAATCTTCCAGGGCGATCGCGAGGTGCCGATGGTCTGGGCGGGGCTGGCCTTCGAGGTCCGCATTCGCATCCGGCACGGGGCCGTCTCGCGGGTGCCGTTCGCGATCTTCGAGGATCGCTTGCCCCAAGTCGCGGCCCTCATCGAGGGCAACAATGAAGAAGCGACCGACCTCGCCGGCGACGAAGTGGCGCGGATCGATTACACATTAAACGCGCCGACTCCGGGCATCCTGCGCTTCGAAGGCCTCAAGGTTCGCATCTCCGACCTGCACGGGTTCTTCTTCCATCGGGCCTTCATTCACGATGAAATCGAGTACATGATCCTGCCGCCATTGGCAGACGATGAAGGCAAGCAGCGCGCCGATAAGCGCTTCAACACGCTCCCGCCGCCCGGCATCCATCGCCTCCGCCGCCCCGGGTCTGGCGGCGAACTCCTCAACCTCCGCGACTACCGCGTCGGCGATCCACCCAAGATGATCGCCTGGAAGGCCTCGGCTCGCCGCGATCGACTCATCACCAAGGAATACGAGAGCGACGTGCCGGTGCGGTGCGTGCTGTTCCTCGATACCTCGGACGGCATGCGACTCGGGCCGCCCGCTCACACACCGCTCGCGCACATGGCCGGCATCGCCTCGGGCGTGGCGCAGGCCTCCGCCGGAAACCGCGACCTCGTCGGCATGACTACCTTCGACGAACGCGATGCCCAAACCGTGGCCCCGGCCCGCACCAAGATTCACATGATCGGCATTCTGCGCCGACTCGCGGAAGCCGCCGCCCTGCAACCCAGCACGAAGGGCGTACCGCCCGAGCAACTCACTTCGCGGGCGCTACCGCTCGCTCAGGAAATCTACCCGGAACTGATGAACGCGCGGAACAACACGATGCCGCTCGGTCGGCTGTGGTTGCCGATGCTCGACAAGTGGTGGGGCTGGATCGTGTTGCTCTTGATCGTCTCGCCGGTCCTGTTCCCGGCCTCGCTCTACCTCGGGCCCTCGCTGCCGCTGCGACTCTGGATGGAAGCCATCGCGTACGTGGCCGTGGCGATGGCCAAGAGTTGGGGCGCGAAACAGATCTGGGTGATGTTCATTCCTATGCCCACGAAGCTCTTCTTCGTGCTGTTCCTCTGGTGGTTTCCCACCGTCACGGGGCTGCTGTTCTGGTTCTGTTACGGCTTCCGCGGATGGTTCGGAGAAGGGGCCCGGCAGTTGACGAAGCGCAAACAACTTGCGGCCCTCTTCGCCCTCCACGACGGTACCGGCCCCGCGGGCATCGAGCGCCTCATTCACGACGACGAAGTTTATTCCGAACGCGTCGGGCGGTTTTTGCAGGAACGCCAGGTTCGGATGCCCGTGCCGCTTTACGACGAGATGGGGCGGTACCGCTTCCGCTGCGCCGAGAAGACGCAGGTGCTCGCCGACGCGATCGCGCGAGCGGTGGGCCGCGCCCGCGACAACGAACTCTACGTGATCCTGGCCGATCTCGCGGAACTGGACGCAGACCTCGGACCGTTCCTTCGCGCCGCCAAACTCGCTCGCGCCCGGCACCATCAGGTGATGGTCATCGTGCCGTGGCCCGCGGACATGCCTTCGCCGGACGACGCGCCGAAGGTGAAGGAACCGGCAGCACACGAGAAGCCGAGGAAGAAAAAGAAGCGGAAGGATCGGCCCGAGTTCGACGGGAACCGGCCCGCGAAGTTGCTGCCCATCATTCGCGAGGCACTGACGAAGCAGTACCACGACGCGTTCCGCAAGTTTCGCCGCCAGATGGGCCGTGTCGGGGCCACGGTCGTTCGCGTGAACGACGGCGATCCCGTTCAGGTGGTGCTCGATCGCCTCGACCGCTTGCGCGGCATGAGGAGCCGCCGATGAGCGCGAACGCCATCGAATACGAAGTCGTGGATCCGCCGCCGGACCCGAACTCCTTGCGCGGCCGATTCGTCGACCCCGCCGTTCGCAACTACCTGTTCGTCGGGCTCGGCGCGCTCGTCATGATCTTCTTGGTTCTGCTGCAACAGGGCAGCGACATCGGCGGGCTCGGATTCCTGATGGTGGGGACGGTCGGCTTGATTTTCCGCTGGCCGACCGTGCCGCCGTTTCTGCTGCTCTGGTTGCTCTGGTTCCTGGCCTTCCCGTTCGGCTTGCCGCCGATTTACGAGAACCCCTACGAACTACGGAACGGGAACCTCCGCATCGCGGACGTGCTTTTGGCCTTCTCGCTCGTGGTCTACATCTCGGTACACTACCGCCTGTACGGCCTGACGATGCAAGCCGTCGCACTGGAAGAGCGGGCCTCACGTGGCAAGAAGCCGAAACCGACGAAGCTGCCCGCGTCGCTCATTCGCTCGAGCGAGATCGCCCGCCTGATCTACCTCAGCGTCGGCGTCGTTCTCGCCGGGCAGTTCCTCTGGCTGCTCGCCACGAGCCTCGAAATTGACGTGAACGCGGGCTTCCCGTTCAGGTGGGCTGAGGATCGGCCGATCCGACAGAAGCGATTGCCCGAGGAACTCTACCTCTGGCACACGCGGCTCCTGATCCTGCTCGGCATCGGGTTCTTCGGCACGCTGCTCGCGCGGCTCGTCTTCGGCTACTGGAAGCTCCGCACCCTGAGCGCCGCCGAGGGCGGGATGATGATCCAGGACGCGGGTTGGGACGAGACCCGCCGCGAACGGACCCGGCTCGAGAAGTGGCGAATCTGGAGTAAGGATCGAGAAAACGCGAAAGCCAACGACGACGAGCAACCGAACACGAGGGGCAAGCGATGAGTTACTGGGCACGAGAAATCGCCGGCTGGCTGCTGATTGCGATCGGGCTGCTCGCCTTCTATCAGGCGTACGATCTGCTGCTCCGGAAGCGGATTTTTGAAGCCGTCCCGATGACGTTCGTCGGCTTCGTGATCTTTCGCGGGGGCATCCACTTGTTGAAGGTGGCCGTGGCGGCGCAAGCGGCGCGGCACATGCGCGAAGCCGTCGCGCAGCCCGCGAAGCGGGCGCGGCCCACGGCCCGACCCATCGGCCCCACGCCGGCGAAGAACGTTCTTCCCGGCCCGCAGAACCCGCCGCATCGCCGCGAAGAAACCGCCGCCGCCGGCAAGCGCCGGGAGTGACAGCACGATGTCGCAATGGGTTCATCCCGGCATCCGCGCCGTCTTCTTCGATGCCGTCGGCACCCTGCTCTTCCCGCAACCCTCCGCGCCCGAGGTGTACCGACGCATCGCGGAGAAGCAGGGCGTCGAGCTTCCGTTCGAAGCGGTGCGGGAACGGTTCCACGCAGCCTATCGGCTCGAAGAAGCAGCCGACCTCGCCAACGGCTGGACCACGTCCGAGGAGCGCGAACGCGAACGATGGCGCAAGATCGTCACGTGTACACTGCACTCGCTACCCGATCCCGAAGCGGGCTTCCTCGACCTGTTCGAGCACTTCGCACAACCCACGTCGTGGCGACTTCACGACGAGGCCGAACCCGTGTTCGACGCACTTCGACAACGCGGTGTGAAGCTCGGCCTGGGGACGAACTTCGATTCCCGCGTGCATCGCGCGATTGCGGGCTTCCCAATTCTCGCGCCACTCCAGGGCCGCGTGGTGGTCAGTTCCGCCGTGGGCTTTCGTAAACCGGCGAAGGAGTTCTTTCGCGAAGTGGTGCGGGTCGCGGGCTGCGCAGCGAACGAGGTGCTCTTCGTCGGCGACGATCTTCAAAACGACTACGAGGGTGCCCGCGCGGCAGGGCTCGAAGCAGTGCTGTTCGACCCACGAATCGCAAGCCTGCTCGAGTTGTTGTGATTCACGTTCGGTTGGCGTGCAGGTCTTCCATCGCGGCCTGCGCCGCGCGAAAGCCGCTCGTGAAGGCGTGCTCCAGCGTATTCCCCGCGCATGCGTAAAGACCGGGACGCACTCGCACGGGCCGATCCAGGAGCGCGTGCGAGTGGCGTGCGATGCGAAGCAGTTTCCAGGCCGCTGCCGCTCCGAACCACTCCGCGAGTTGAACGCGAACCTGCCGATCGAGTTCACCTTCGTCCGCCGAACTTCCAACAACTCCGGCCGCAATCATCGATTGGCCGAGCGAGACGACATGATTCGCCGGCCCCTGCCCTTCCCCGTTGAGCAGGATGATGGGTTCTGCGATCGCTGCAGAGTTCACGGAGTAGAAGAGAGTTGCGCGCTCGCGCGAAGCCGAGGCAATTTCGCCGAGCAGATGGGCCGCAGAAGCACCATCGGTCGCGACCACCACGGCACGAGCGCGGATCGCTTCCTCACCGACGAACACTTCGCGATCTCCGAGTCGTTCCACATTTGCGTTCAGCCGGAGCGAGTCGTTCGGGAGCCGCTCCGCGAGTTGCTCGGCAATGGCGCTCATGCCCAAGGCTGGTACCGCGATCGGCCCTTCCACGAACATCCGCAGCGCGACGCGATACTCCCGGCTCGAGATTGCCAAGCTCGTGTCGTTGAAGAGCAATCCAGCGAGCGGCCGAAAGAAGCGGTCGATCATCGCAGGAGTGAAGCGACCTCTCCAGCGGAGCCAGTCGAGGGCGAGCGTCTCCGTCGCGCCTTCGATGTGGAGTTCGCCCGAGAGCCGCATCAGGCGGAGTTTATCGCGCAGGGTGCCGATGGGATTGGCGAGGGATTTGACTGCCGCGAGCGGCTCGAACCTCGGATCGGCAATGCGATGGAAACGACCGTTGAAGCGCACGAGAACGGCCCGAGCGAAGGGCTGGAGGTCGAGTGCGTCGAAGTCCAACGCGCGGCGGGTTTCCGGAGCCGCGGTGGGGAAGAAGAGTTCCGAGTGAAGCCGGCCACCGGCGCGATCCGCCGCTTCGAGAATTCGGAACGACAGGCCGCACTCGGCCAGCCGTTTCCCGCAGGCGAGCCCGGCCGCACCGGCCCCAACGATCAGCACTTCCGGGTTCGCGGTCATGTCTCGCCCAGGATCCAACGGCAGTCCGGCACCGTTCTCCCGCTCTCAAGCGGCCTTCCGCTCCAGGGTCGGTTGCCGCGGAGAAGCCGCAATCTTAGGCGAGAAGCGTCGTCGTTCCAACTTGCGAATCCAGGCGAGTGGAAGTGCGAGCAACGCGAGCGGGCTCACGATGTGGGCCCGCGACAGGAATGTGAACGAACCCATCTGGGCCAGCCCGACGGCGAGGATGGCCCGCCGCAGCCGCGATGCCTCGGGTAGCATCGCGACCGTCGGCCAAAACATGAGCAGATACCAGGCATAGAACTTGGGACTTGCGATCGCGATCATCGCGAACTGCACGAGCACGACATCGTGTAGGAACTGGCCGTCCGTGTATTCTTCGGATCGCGCACGCTTCCAGAACAACGCACTCGTCAGCCCGACCAGGAGTAGACCCCCCGCGGCCTTGAGGGCTGTCGAGGCAATCGGCTCGGCGACCGCGATACCCGGCACGAACTTCCCGAGCATCTGAAGCGGGACCATGACCAGCGAACCGAAGGAGTTGAGGAACGTGGTGACGTTCGAAAAGTTCCGCGAGATTTCGAGGGTCGAGCCATCCGCGAGGTAAGGGCCGGCGATGACCGCCACAAGAGCGGCGGAGATTATCGCACCGATCGCCGTTCGCACCCCTCCATGGCGTCGCCACAGAAACAGCATCGCGAGCGGAACGAGCAGAACGGTGCTGTACTTGATCAGAGCCGCGGCCGCGAGCAACGGGAGGACGGCCCACCAGAGTCGCCCCCGCGCCGCGACGATCGCGGCAACGAGACCGAGACCGGCGAGCAAATCGTTGTGCCCGTTCGAGAGGCCGTGAAGGAGTACGAGTGGGTTCCAGGCGACGAGGAAGATTCCGACCGAGCGCGACACGCCGGCCTGGCGGCAGCCACGATCCACGAGCCAGACCGTGAGCCCAAGAGCCGCGACGTTTACCAGTTTGAACAGAAGATTGGTCTGCTCGCGACTCTCGCCGGCCGCGGCGACAACCGCGGCGGCGAGTCTGGCGAACAGGAAGCCATACGCACAAACCGTATCGTGCCAGTTGTCCGCGAGCAACGGGTCCGACTGCCAACCGGGCACTTGATCGACGGGAGTGGAATAGGGATTGAGGCCGTAGACCACGGGCAGGCGGCCATTGTTCAAGTAGCCCGCGAGGTCGAGGGAATCGAACGGCTCGATGCCGACGGCAAGCACCCAGAGCGGCACCGCCCCGAGGATCAGGAGCCTGCGGGTTTTGGCGCAGTCTTCAGCGGATCGAAGTCGTCGATAGCCGACTACGCAACCGATCGCTGAGCCGAGCACGACGGACCAGATGGTCAGTTGGTGGAGCCAAGCCAACCCCGGAAGCGGGTGGTAACGGAGGCCGACCGACGCAATGGCGAAGGCAGCCAAAAGCGCCAGGAACGGGAAGGCGAGCTGGCGAACCGGCGATGCGGGCGGCATGAAGAGAACATCGGCCGAATTCCTCCAGTCCCTTCACTCCGAATCCGCGGAATTCGGATAATCGTCAGCCTCGACAGGTACTCACGCAGATCGTGCTTCCGCCGCGACGTGATCGGTGGGCTTGATGCGGTCGCGGATCTGCCGCGAGGCCGCCCGATTCACGACTTCCAAATACGCCAGGGCACTGGCTTCGATCACATCCACGCTCACGGCGCGGGCGCGGGACCGCTTGCCGTCGTTCTCGATCTCGACCTGCGCTTCACCCATCGCGTCCATGTCCTGAGTCACGGAACGCACGCGATAATCGACGACCTTCACGGGGATACCCGTGATGCGGTTGATGGCCTTGAAGAGTGCGTCGATCGGCCCGTTGCCCACGGCCGAGTCGCGTTTCACACTGCCATCGGCGAGGGTCAGGGCGACGGCGGCGGAAGTTTGCGAACCCGTGCCCGCCGTGCTCGTGAAGCCGGCGAGCGTCCAGGTGTTGCTCGACCCGCTTTGCAGTTGGTTCTCCGATAGCGCCTCGATGTCCGCGTCGTAGACTTCCTTCTTCTTGTCGGCGAGTTTCTTGAACTCCTCGAAGAGGCGGTTCAATTGCTCGTCGGTGAGGTGGTAGCCGAGATCGGTGACGCGCTGCTTGAGTGCGTGCCGACCGCTGTGCTTGCCGAGCACGAGTTCGGTTCGCGCGATGCCGACGTCTTCGGGCCTCATGATCTCGTAGGTGCTGCGTTCCTTGAGCATGCCGTCCTGGTGGATTCCGGCTTCGTGGGCGAAGGCGTTCTGCCCGACGATGGCCTTGTTCCGCTGCACGGCCATGCCGGTGATGTGCGAGAGTTTGCGGCTTACTGGATAAAGGAGTCGCGTGTTGATGCCGGTGGTGAGGCCGTAGAAATCTTGGCGGGTGCGAAGTGCCATCACGACTTCTTCGAGTGCGGTGTTGCCGGCGCGTTCGCCGATGCCGTTGATGGTACACTCGATCTGCCGAGCACCTTCCTGCAGCGCAGCGAGGCTGTTCGCGACGGCGAGCCCGAGGTCGTCGTGGCAGTGAACGCTGAGCACGATCTTGTCGATGCCGCGAACCGTCTGCTTCAAATGGCGAATGACGGAAGCGTAGTGGCTGGGCACGGCATAGCCCACCGTGTCGGGGATGTTCAGCGTCGTGGCTCCGGCCTCGATGGCTTTCTCGACGACTTCGGAAAGGAAATCGAGTTCCGTGCGGGCGGCGTCTTCGGGTGAAAACTCGACATCCTCGCAGTAGCCGCGAGCCCGCTTGACGCCTTCCACGGCGCGTTCGAGCACTTCTTCGCGCGACATCCGCAGTTTGAACTCGCGGTGGATCGTGCTCGTGGCCAGGAACACGTGAATGCGGCCGCGAGCGGCGTCCTTTACGGCCTCGGCGGCGCGATCGATGTCGGCCGAGTTGCACCGAGCCAGCCCGCAGATGATCGGCCCCTGCACTTCGCGCGCGATCGCCCGCACCGATTCGAAGTCGCCCGGTGAGGCAATCGGGAAGCCGGCCTCGATCACGTCCACGCCGAGGTCGGCGAGCGCGCGGGCCATCTCCATCTTCTCGCCGAGGTTCATGCTGCAACCGGGGCTCTGCTCGCCATCGCGAAGCGTGGTGTCGAAGACCATTACGCGGTTCGGGTCGGTGCTCGGCGACATCGCAACACTCCACGGTCGGGATCGAGAAACAAAAAAACCCCGGAACAGAGTTCCGGGGCCGTTGGGTACCGCAAGGATTCGTTCAACCCGCGCGGAATCGACAACAGCCCCGGTCGTGCCGGAGAAGTCGAATGAGTTCCAGAAGGAGAATCGCGCGGTTCATGAATGACACTTTACTCAAAGAGAGGCCTGGAGGCAATCGGAGTTCGCTCAACCGCCGCGAATGCGACCGAATCGAGGGCCGTAACCACCATTGGGAATCGGCACGCGGTTCAGAGTCTTGTCGAACCAGCCGACGGCGGCATCGAGGAGTGGAACGAATCCCCCGCTCGGTGCCTTGGGCTGGAACATCTCGAATCGCAACTCGTTGCCCGTTCGCCGAGCGGCGAGCGAGAGCGCGGGTAGGGCCTGAAGCGATTTGAAGAATGCCTCCATCGCCGCGGCTTCGTCCTTCTTCTGCTTCTCGGGGAGATTCTCGCCATTCGGGAGGCTGGGTGCTTCCTCGCTGAAGCCCCGACCGCCGCCCGGCAGAGGCTTGGCCGGGCTGGCCGGACCGCGTGGGACGACCGGCCCCGTGAGCGGCGAGACCTCGGTGAGCAACTTGATCATCGCTCCGAGATTCATCGAACCGACCACCGCGTTCGCCGCGGCCCTCGGCGGTGCGGCTTCGACCTTTCCAGCCTCCGAGTCGAGCGAAGCGGCCACGAGTTTGCGATCGAGGCCGAGGGCGAAGTCGTTCCCCTTTCGTGCGTAATGTACCGCGGCCTTCCAGGGTAAAGTTCCGGCCGGCAGCGAGAAGACCTTCAAGTTGCCGATCGCCTCGGAAGAGGCCTGAGGTGGTGCCGTGTTGCCGAGATCGCCAATCCCTCGCGGCAGTATCTCTTCCCAGGCGGTAGCGACCTCCTCGCTCTCCGTTTGCAACACCAATGTCGGAAGCGACACCGCCCCCTTGGGCAGCGCCGGTTGGATTGGAAGCACGAGAATGGCGGCCCGCGTTTTGCCGATCAGATTCTGAGCGAGCGGCATCTTGTACTTGTCTTCGAGTTCCTTGATCCACTCGCCCGGCGTTCGGCCCAGTTCTCCGTGCGCCTTCGCGAGTGCATCCAGAAAGCCGACCACCGCCGCCGTCCGATTCGTTTCGGGAAACGAGATGGCGAGAGCGAACGCGGTCGCGCCAGGAGCGCGACGAAGCAGTTCCACCTTGGCACCAGTTCCGGAAAGCACTTCCAGGAGCGGGCTTTTCTGAGAAGGGTCGAAGGTGGCTCCGATCGTGACAGCGACACCGCCTTCGCGGAAGTAGGCACGACCCGCGACGGTTCGAATGGCCTTGGGATTCGCGAGCAACTTGAACCAACCCAGCGAATCGGGATCGGCATCCGCGACCTCCCCTTTCTTGCGAGCCTGGTCGAACTTCGCGAAGCACTCCGCCACATTCGCGAAGAAGAAGACTCCCGTCTGGCGGTGGGCGGCAGCAGCCGCTTTGAACGCCGGCGTCTCCGCGAGTGAGCCCTTCGATTTACCTCGGTACCGCGCGACTACTTCTCCCACCGCGGCCTTGCTCGTGCCGGCCACGAACAGACCGGGAACGTAAGCGAACGTCGGCTCGTAAAGCCCCTCGACCGGCGGCTTCTCGTTCTGCAGAATTTGCTGGCCGTTCGGATCGTAACTCAGGGTCGGTTGCCGAAATTGATACACGGCCACGTCGCCGATCGCGGCGACCTTCCGGACGGAAGTCAGCGTTAAGAACGCCCGTGCCATCAGGCCGGCCGCGGAACTTTCGCCCGTGAGCACGGCTGCGGCCCACTCCGGTTCGAGTTGGTCGTTGAAGCCGACCACACCCCCAGCAACGCCTCGGAGTTTCTTGAATTCCAAAGCCATCTCGGGCGAAGCGAGCAAGCCCAGAATCGCGAGTTGATCCTTCGCCAAAAGGTCGCGCTGGTCCTTAGCTTTATCCCGGCGCATGTGAATGAACGAAATGCTGTCTTCGAGCAGACTGCCTTTGAGTGCGGCCGCGATCTGCGGAGCCATACCCGCAGGGTCGTGAATCTCGACGTAGGCCAGCGTTCCGGGCGGAAACAACTCCGCCGGATCGGTGGGTTCCGCGGCGCGAAGCGATGTCGAGACGAAGGCCATCAAGAGGATGGCGGCGAGAGGTCGAAGTCGCGTGCTCAAGGGTCACTCCCGCGGAGCGTTAGTGTCGAACGCTTCCACGCTACGGGTCCGATCGTTCTTTCGCAAGCCTCGAACGCACGCCTTGTGACACAGTCGAGACGGTCCCCGTTCCGCAACCCCTACACGAGCCCCGGCAAGCGTCCGTTGAAACGCTGATTCTTCGAGGTGTGGCTCTCGCCGAAAGACTCGGCCTTCGCACCCATGCGGTCCAACATTTCGAGGTAGAGGTTGGAGACGGGCGTGTTCTTCGGGAAGCTCACTTGGCGGCCCGTCTTCAGCGTGCCGCCAGCGTTGCCGACGAGGAGGATCGGGTAGTCCTCGGTGCCGTGGCCGCCGTCCGCCATGTACGAACTGTACATCACCAAGCAGTTGTCGAGCAGCGTGCCCGCACCCTCGTCGATGGCCTTCATCTTGCGAATCGCTTCCGCGAAGAGGCTCGTGTACCAAGTGTGAATCTGCCGCAAGGCTTCGCGGGAAATTGGGTCGGCGTCTTCGGGCCGGCCCGCATTGCCCTGGTGTTCCAGCGTGTGGCAGTGCGTTTCGTAACCGACCGTCACGACGCCGGGAAACATCGCGTCGTCTGCCCCCACGGCCAGCGTGGCGACCCGCGTCGTGTCCGTTTGAAACGCGAGCACCCAGAGATCGGACATCACGCGGATGTACTCGGCGTGCTTCTCGGGATCGCGGTACACGAGGTCCTTCAACTTGTAAATCGGCTGCTTGCGGTCCGGCAATACGGGCACCACGAGCTTCGAGGGGCCGGGGGCCTTCAGGTCCAAGGCTTCCACGCGAAGGCGGGCTTCGAGCCTTTCGACGCGCGATTCGAGCGAGCGAACGGAATCGAGATACTGGTCGAGCTTCTGGCGGTCGGCGGTACCGAGCTTGCCCCGAAGCGCTTTCGCCTCTTCGGTCACGGCATCGACCACGCTACGTTCGTAAGTGTCGGTCGGGGCCGAATCCCGGACGGCTTGGCTTCCCGCGGCGGAGGCTCGACGCTGCCAGTTGGGAACGACCGGCTTGCGGCCGCGAAACATGCGGTCGAACACGAGCCGCGGATCGTCTTCGTACGGCACCGGCTCATCCACGGAGCGGTACGAATACTGCGTCTCGTGATTGGAGAGGCCGAACTCCATCGAGGGAAGGAACGTTTCCGCACCGGCGACCCGCGCCGCGGCCTGATCGACGGAGATGCCCGCGTAGCGCCGCCCGGCGGCCTTGCCGACCTTCGCGGCCCCGGTGAGGTGCTTGAACGCGCAATTCTCGTGGCCGTTGAGGTTCTCGGATTCGCCGCCGTGCGAGAGACCGGTGACGAGGAGCAGGTCGTCCTTCGCGAACTCGAGCGGCTTGAGAATCGAAGGCAACTTCGCGAGCGGCCCGGCTTCCTTCATCTTCCACGATTCGAGAACGGTGCCGCCGGTGACCGTGAAGATACCCATCCGCAGCGGCGGCTTGACGGACTTCGCAGGTTGGCCCGCGGCCTTGGCGAGACTCGCGGCCCACGACTCGAGGAACGGCAACGCGAGTACGGCTCCCGCGCCGCGGAGTGCCGCACGGCGAGTGAGCGGCGCGGTCCAGTTTGCCGAAGTATTCCAAAGGTGCATGAGGTCGCTCCGGCTGGGCTCGATTTACGTTTTGCCTTTGGCCCGCCGCTGGCGGAACGGCGCGCTCTTAACAATCTCACTCACCATCACGGCGAACCGATAGTCGGCCTTCTTCATCGCCGCGTCAACTTCGCGCACGGTGCATTCATCTTGACCATCCAATTCGCGGCCGAGCGCGTACTCCAGTACCTTGGCAATCGCGTTCTGAGCGAACTCATCCTTCCGATTCAACAGTACCGTTTTAAGGCCCGCATAGCCATCGACTTTCTCGCCGGTGGGCAGTACGCCGGTCGCGTCGAGCGGCACGTCATTGGTGCTGGTTCGCCATTCGCCGATGGCGTTGAAGTTATCCAGCGAGAAGCCGATGGGGTCGATCTTGCGGTGGCAACCGGCGCACGACGCCTGTGTGGCGTGCTGGCTGAGTTGCTCGCGAAACGTGGCGGGTTGCTTCTTCTTCGGGTCGTCGTTCTTGAGTTGCCCGGCGTTCGCGGGAGGTGGCGGAGGCGGAGTGCCGAAGATCACTTCGAGCACGTATTTGCCGCGCTGCGTCGGACTGGTGCGAAAGGTGTGCGAGGTCATCGCGAGTACGCCCCCCATGCTGAGGAGGCCGCCGCGATGGTGCTCGGGTTTCAGATCGACCTTCCGCATCTGGTTGCCGGTGATGCCGGCGATGCCGTAGTGTTTGGCGAGCGCTTCGTTGGCGAACGTGTAGTCGGCATCGAGCAAATCGAGGATCGGCCGCTCGGTGGTTCTCAGGTGATCGAGCACCATGCGCACTTCCTGCACCATCGGCTTCTTCAACTCGTCGTGGAACGTCGGGAAGAACTCCGTGGTGGGGCGCGCCCGCGCGAAGTTCTTCATGCCGAGCCAGTGGTTGGCGAGTGCCTCGGTCAGCGAGCGGGCCCGGTCGTGCTTCAGCAGGCGGCTCACTTCCTTCTCGAGGCCGGCGGGGTCCGAAAGTTTCTTCTGCTCCGCGGCGCGGAAGAGTTCTTCGTCGGGCATCGTGCCCCACAGGAAGTACGAGAGACGCGTTGCGAGTTCGAAATCGTCCACCGCCACACCGGGGGTCTTGCCCTCGCGATCTTCTTCGACGCGAAACAAGAATCGCGGCGAGACGAGTACCGGCTTGATCGCGGCCCGGATGCCATCCTCGAACGCGACACCCTTCCCGATTGCCTGGTCGTAGAAGCCGAGCAGGCGCTCCACGTCGGCATCCGCTGCCGGTCGGCGAAAGGCTCGGCGCGCGAGGTTTGCGAGTATCTTCCTCACCGCGTCGCGCTCGGAAAGCTTCTGTCCGGGCTTCGGGTTCAAGAGCCGATTGCGGGCTCCTTCATTCACGAAGAGCGTGTCGGCGATCTTGTCCGCGGCCGCGAAGTACTTCTCCATTAAGGTCGGCGACAGCCTCAGATTCGCGGAGAGATTGTCGAAGCGCCCATCGCCTGCGTCCTCGGCGGGGAGGCCGAGATCGTTGCGCGGATCGAGGTGAACGCCGAGAAGATCGGCGACGGTACTCGCGTACTCCGCATGCGTGAGCCGTCGAAGGAGAGAAGGCCCCGGGTCGCGGCGAGCGGGATCGCAGTCCAAATACTCCGCGGCCTCCGAGAGCCACTTCGCGAGTTTCGCCTTGTCCTCGGGCGCGAGTCGCTTCGCATCCTCGGGCGGCATCTCGTCGGCCTTCACCCGGGCGAGGGCGTGCTTCCACAAATTGCGCTTAACGAGCGCCGCGGCATCGTCCGCGAAATCCGCCAGGTTCACCCCGCCTTCCTGCTTCTTTGCATTGTGGCAGCGCGTGCAATACTGGGTGAGAAGCGGCTGACCGGTCTTGAGGTACGACGGGGCATCCGCGGCAAACGCCGATCCCGCAACGAACCAAGATACGCTCAGCGAGGCAAGCAACGGACATCGCATGATGCAATTTTACTCTTTGAGAGAATCCCAGAAGGCGAGTTCGCCGCAGCCCGAGTTCCCGACTCCTCCGGTGATGAGGACTCGCCCATCGCTCGAGAAGTCGGCCGCGAGCACGGCCCCGGCGTGCCGTTGGAGGGTCAAGACTTCTTGCCCGGTTCGCAAGTCCCAGAGCTTAGTTTCGCCATTCGCGCTTCCGCTCAGGAGCGTGCGGAAATCCGGGGAGACGGCCAGCGCGGTGATGCGTCCGACGTGGCCGAGCAACGACGCTTCCTCGCGAACCGCGGCGAGGTTCCAGATTCTGATCGCGCTGCCGCGGCCCGTGGTGATGATGCGGTCGTTCCCCAGGAATCGCACTTGCCAGAGGCCGTCGCCGTGGTCCGGCAGCTTGTGCCGAATGACCGGATCGGAAACGTACCAGACTCCGAGACTGCGATCGGTCGTCGGCGTGACGAGCCAGCGACCGCTATCCGAAAATGTGAGGTGCCGGACCGGCGTGCCGAGCCCCGATGCGAAGGTGCCCTGGAGTTCGCGATCGGCTAGGGACCAGACCTTGATTTGTCCGCGTTCGTCTCCGATGCCCAGCCACCCGGAGATCGGGCTGTAGTCCGCCATCGTGCCGCGAATTTCCGTCCGGAAGGCGATTCGCGGCTTCTCGCCGAACTCCCAGACCGTGGCCGTGGTGCCGCCGAGTTCGACTCCCAGCGGCGGACCGACTTCGGGATAGCGCAGGAGGACGAGCGGACCGCGCCCTTGCGGTTCGAAGCGGCGCGGAACGGCACCGCGCGCGGCCGCGATCTCGACGGACCCATCGGCGAACGAAACGGCGTACTCCTGACTCTCGGGCTTCAACGCAACGTTCGACACTGCACGCGGCAATTTGCGAATCGACGGTCCTACCGGTTCGGCCACGTCCCAGGAGTTGACCATTCCATCCTCGGCGACGGAAAACAAGACGCGAGAATCGGGGGAAAAGCCCAGACCGCGAACGACTCGCTCGCGTCCGGGCAGCACCATTCGAACCGTCCCAGCCGGAACGTGATAAACCGCAATTTCGTCCGCCAAAGCCACTGCCAGGAGCGATCCATCGGGGCTCGCACTCCAGGTGCTCATGCCCGCTTGACCCGCGATCGAGGTGCGAACCTCTCGACGGTCGCCATCGTAAAATCGGATCGATCCATCCGGACGTGCGACGGCGAGCACTCCATTTGAAAGGTAGGCGAGGTGCGTGGCTCCGGCGGTGCCGACGATCTCGCCGAGTGCGTCGTCGCGGCCCGGCTCCCAAACGCGGACCAGTTCGCGGCCGCCGCCGGTTGCGAGTCGCTTCCCATCACCGGAAACAGCGATGGCACTCAGGGGGCCGCTCGTCGCTTTCCACGACCGGAGAATTTGCCGTTGCTCGCAGTTCCAACATTCGCACTCGCCGGTTGCGGTTCCGCAGTAGAGGAACTTCCCGTCGAGGGATGAGGCCAGTGCGGCGATCGGTCCTGCGGTTCGCGGCAAGTTCGGCCCCGGCTGCACTTCCCCCTTCGCACCGACGGTCCAGACCCGCACATCCGCCCCGCTCGCAGTTGCGATGCGCGAATCGGAGAGGAAGGCGATCTGCGAAATCGCTCGATCGTCGACCTTGGCCGATGCCGTTACGGTGGTGGCCTCTCGGTTCCAGATGGCGAGCGTGCCGTTCTCGTGTCCCGTTGCGAGCCAGGCACCGCTGGGGGACACCGCAAGGGCGAGCGGTTTGTCGGCGGGTCCGGCCGTCGAGGATCGCTCGGGATGCCCGACCTGCGAGAGGAAGCCCCATGCGAATTCGGGCACCTCTCCGACCTTGCCGGCGGCGAGACTCGCTTCGCGAAGCGAGGCAACCTGCTGAGGTTTGTCTCCGGCCCTCCACGCGAGAAACGCATTGCGGACGTGGTAGGCGTAATTGCGTTGCGCGTCGCTCTTCGACCGTTCCGCATCGCGAACCTGACTCTCGTTTCGGACGACCTGATACTTCTGGGTCTGGTATGCGTTCCACATACCGATGGCGAGCAGGATGCACGAGATGGTGCTGACGGTGACGAGCGCGAAGGCCTGATCGTTTCGTCGCAGCCAGCGAGCGGCGCGGCCCACGGCATTGAGCGGTCGGGCCAGCGTCGGGAGGCCTTCGAGAAAGCGGCGCAGGTCGTCCGCGAAGTCGATGGCCGTCCGGTAGCGGCGGGTCGGCGAGCGGGCCATCGCCTTGAGGCAGATCGCTTCCAGATCGCGGGGAATCTCGCGCCGCAGGTTCCGGGGCAGGGTCAAGTTTCCCTCAATGGAAAGCCTCAACACTTCGACGTCGCTCGCACCTTCATACGGGGTCCTTCCCACGAGCATCTCGTAGAGAATGACGCCGAGCGCGTAGACGTCCGCTTCGGGGCCGACATCATCGTGGCGAGCCTGGGCCTGCTCCGGGGCCATGTATTTCGGGGTGCCGAGAATCTGCCGCGTAGCTGTCTCGCTCGGCCCCTGATCGGTGAACTTCGCCAGGCCGAAGTCCACGACGCGCGGAGTGAAGTATTCTCCACGCAGGGGGCACGATCCGGGCGGCGGATCCAGGGCGTTCGGATCGGATCGCACTTCCTGAAGGATCACGTTGTTCGGCTTGAGATCGCGATGGAGTACCGAGCGATCGTGGGCGTGCTGAACGGCCTCGGCCAGCTGAGCGACGAGCCGGGCCGCCTGCCGGATGGGAACGGGATACGATTGCCGTTCGAGCCATTCGGAGAGCGTCTGGCCGGGGCAGAAGACCGTGGCGATGAAGCAGACCGGGCCGATATCGCCCGTCTCGTAAACGGGAACGAGGTTGGGATGGTCGAAGCCCGCGGCCGCGGTGGCTTCGCGGTGCAATCGCCGCCGCGCATCCGGGCTCAGGAGGAGTTCGGGCCGCGGGATTTTCAGGGCGACTTCGCGGCGCAGTTTCGGGTCGAACGCGAGGAAGACGATGCCGCAACCGCCCTTTCCGAGTTGCCGGCGCAGTTCGAATCGACCGATGCGGTGGGTTTCGGGGAACGGCTTCCCAGCGAGAAAGGGGTCCGCAGTCGGTGGATCGGGGAGCAGTTCGCCCAGCGAGCCCTGATTCAACTGGCTACCGGAAAGGGGTTCGACGAGGCGTTCATCGTTCGAGAGGGGCAGATCCTTGAGGTGCAAGGTGGGGCCGCGAACTTCGGCCTCGCCGTCGCCGATCCCCTGATCGTACGCCGCCAAGAGGCGAGCCAAGTGTTCGTCGAGATGGAGGGAATCGGACGGAGTCATCGACCGCCAACTCGACGTGTGAACCGGGGCTGGCGGAGAGGACGCGAGTCCCAGCCCGGAAACAGAATAGAATTACTCTAACAGATGCGACGCCAGCGGCGCTCATCGATTTCTCCCAAATTTGGGATGGGGACGACAACGTGAACGCAGTCGCGGTTCAGAACGGCTTCGGCTTCGACAACGTTGCTCTCGTGACGCGGCCCGATCCCGTGCCCGGCCCCGGCGAAGTGTTGCTCCGCGTTCGCGCCGCCTCGTTGAACTATCGCGATCTGCTGATCGCGAAGGGCATCTATAACCCGAACTTACCGTTGCCGCGCGTCCTGGGTTCCGATGGAGCCGGTGAGGTGGTCGCGGTCGGTACTGGCATTTCGCGTTGGAAGCAAGGCGACCGCGCCATCGGCTGCTTCTTCCAGAATTGGCCGGACGGCCCGATCTCCGATGCCTCCGCTCGCAGCACGCTCGGCGGCGACCGCGAAGGCGTTCTCGCCGAGTATGCAGTCTTAACCGAAGACGGGCTCGTTCCCATGCCCGCGAGCCTGAGTTTCGAGGAAGCGGCCACCCTGCCCTGTGCCGCCGTCACGGCCTGGAACGCGCTCGCGCAAGCAGGCTGCGGGCCGGGCAAGACCGTACTCCTTCAAGGCACCGGCGGTGTCTCGCTCTTCGCGTTGCAGTTCGCCAAAGCACTCGGCGCAAACGTGCTCATCACCTCGAGCAGCGACGTAAAACTGGCTCGAGCGCTGAGCCTCGGCGCCGATGCCGGCCTGAATTACAAAACGACCCCGGACTGGGAGAAGTGGGCTCGCCAACAGACAAACGGTCGGGGTGTAGACATCGTGGTGGAGGTCGGCGGGGCCGGCACGCTCGAACGATCCGCCAAGGCCGTCCGTATCGGCGGCTTCATCGCGCTCATCGGCGTCCTCGCCGGCCTCGGCACCTTCAACCCAATGAACATCCTCATGAAGGCCATCACGCTTCAGGGAATCTTCGTCGGATCGCGGGCGATGTTCGAAGCGATGAACGCCTTCATTGTGAAGTCCGGGATCCGGCCCGTCATCGATCGCACCTTCCCGTTGGCTCAGGCCCGCGAAGCGATGCTGTACCTCGAGAGTGGAACGCACTTTGGGAAGGTCGTCGTCACGATTTGATTGGCAGGAGGCGTTCCAGTTCCAGCGCGGCCTCCTCGTTCAGCCCGAGGACATCGTTCACCTCGCAGCGGTCGTCGGGCTTGGCGAACAATACCGCGCCAGACCTCGAGCGAATGTAGGCCCAGCGATCGGTGCGGATCGCGACTTCACGTTCCAGCTTGGAATGAGCGACCGAACGAATCGAATCGCGTTCACCACGCGCGAGCGACAGCAGGCTCGTCCCGGTGCCTTCAACCCCGAACAGTTCCAAAAGCGTGCCTGCCAAATCCGCTGGCTGCGTGAATCCCGCAACTCGCCGCCCTGCCTCCGCCGCCCCCGGCAACCGCAGCAGCATCGGCACGTGAACGAGTTCCTCGTGGAGGCGCGAGCCTTTCACGCCGATCGACCCATGCTCGCCCAATGGGTAGCCCAAATCGGAGGTGATGAGCCACGCCGCGGTCTGATCCAGCCCGCGCGAACGCATCTGCTCGAAGGCTTCACCCAGTTCCGCATCCAACTTCGTGACGACGGACGCGAACGACATCTGCAGCCACTGCCACGCCACGAGATCGTCTGCATCGAACGGCCCAATCGGCGGATCCGAACACGGCGTCACCGGTTCTTCAAGCTCGTCGCCAAGCTCCGCATCGTCTCCATCCGCGATGTAGGCATCGAACACATCCTGCGGCACATCCCACGGCGGCAAGCAGCGATCTACCTCCACCCATAGCAACCAACGCGGCACGTTCGCCAGTCGATCGAGAACCGATGGAAGCGATCGAATCAGGTGATCGAGCGGTGAAGAATCTTCCTCTTGGGGCCGGGCGTCGAACACTTCGCCCCAGCCGTCGTAGAAAGGTGCAGGAACATCGGTATCGGTGTGGTTCGCGCGAAGGAGTACGGTGCGAACGTCCGCCGCCTGAAGTTGCTCCAGCACGCGCGAACCGTGCAACCAAGCCTGCCCCGCGGCATCCGGATCGGGGCAATCGCTGATGTGGCGATCGAAGGCGATTCCCTCGGCCGCGAATTGATCCAGATGGGGCGTGACGACCCACTCGTTGCCGTAGGCACCGAGCCAGCCCGCCGGGCATCCGCGGATCGCGAAGACGATTGCTCGCATGGTGAACCGATTCTATAGGCTAAGCCGAGAATCGATAGAGCTTCCCGAGATGCGTTCAGACGAGCCCGTCGCGCCAGCAAGGGTTAACTCCTTGCTGGCGCGTCGGGCTCGAGTTGGCGACTGAGAAAGGTGGGATCGCTTGCTGGGCCCGATCTTCGCGCGAGAACTCGTCACGGTGCCGCGGCGCCGCGGGCACCACGCCGCCCGAGCCGCCGTGGCCGGGCTCCTCGGCATCCTCGGCATCACTACCTGGCAAGCCACCGTCGGCTTCTCCCGCGACGCCACCCTCGGCGAAACCGCCGCCTTCGGCGTGCTTCTCTTTCAGATCGTCGCCTTCGTTCAACTGCTCCTCACGCTCTTCTTCGCGGCACTCTCCGCGGCCAGCGCCGTCTCGCAGGAGAAAGATCGCCGCACCTTCGTGCTGCTCCTGCTCACCGACATGCGCGATTACGAAATCGTGGTCGGCAAACTGCTCGGGGCCCTGCTCCCGATCACGATCCAAATTCTCGTGACGGCCCCCATTCTGGCCATGCTCTTGTTCCTCGGCGGCATCGACCCGGAGCAAGTGATTCAGGCGGTCCTCGTACTCGCGGCCGCGGCCGTCGCCTCCGGTTCGCTCGGCGGGTTGATCGCACTCTGGCGCGAGAAGACCTATCAATCCATCGCGCTCTCCGTGCTCTTCCTCGTGCTCTACATCTGCCTCACGCAAGGCATCGGAGTCGTGGGGCCGCGGCTCGCGGGCTCCGTGAATTGGACAACGGTGCAGGCCTGGTTCGATCCGTTCGTCGCGATGATTACCGTGCTCGAACCGCCAGCCGGCGGCTGGGCCGGTCTCGCGCCGGGCTATGGCTTCGTACTCGTGATGCTCGGCTGGTGCGCGATCCTCAACGGCGTCGGCATCTGGAAGCTGCGGCAGTGGAATCCGAGCGGCGAACCCATCATGCAGCGCGAGACGCCAACCTCGTCGGAAACGGATGAATCCGTGGAACTCGAGAAGCGAGCGAAGGCACATGCGGCACCGGGTGAGGCCCGCGAGGTCTGGGCGAACCCCGTACTCTGGCGCGAAATCCGCACCCTCGCTTATGGCCGCCGCCCGCTGCTGGTGAAGTTCGCGTTCGGCCTCGTGCTAGCGCTCATCCTCTATTTTGCGGTCAGCGAGTTGAACCGCTCCGGAGGCCGGCCCGCCTTTGCCGCAGCCTACGGCCTCGTGCCCGTCGCCGTGCTGAGCCTTCTCCTGATCTCGGCCCAGGCCGTTACGTCCGTCACCTCCGAACGCGATGGCGGCTGTCTGGACATTCTCCTCGTCACGGACATTTCGCCCTTCGAGTTCGTCTTCGGCAAACTGCTGGCCGTGGTTTACAACACGAAGGAATACCTGCTGCCGGCGCTTCTGCTCGCGGTCTTTTACGCCATCCGGGGGGCACTCACGCGCACGCCGCCAGGCCTGGATGCCGCGACCGCGTTCGCCGCGAACTTCGGCCCCTTGTTCGCCGTGCTCGGTTCGATTGTCGTGCTCTTTGCGTTCGCCATCGTGCTGGGGTTGCACGTCTCGCTGCGGGTTGAGAACAGCCGACTCGCCATTGTGAACACACTCGGCACGGTGTTCTTCCTCTCGGTCGGCACCCTCATCACGATTTACCTGATCGTCATCAACGGCGGCAGCTTCGCGAACCAGTGGTTGAGTTTCGTCGCGTTCCTGATCCTGGGCATCGGCGGCCTGCTCTACGTGCTGAGTGCGGATCGACCCTCGCCGGCGCTGACGATTGCAAGTGTGGTCTGCCCATTGGCCATGTTCTACTGCGTGGTGAACATCCTCATTGCGAAGCCGGGCACCGAGGAATCGGCCGAACCCTTAATGCCGTTCGTGGCTCTCGGCGGAGCCTTCGGCTTCGCCATCTCGGCGATGCTCGTACCGCTCCTCAGCGAGTTCGACGTGTCGTTGGGCCGAACCACGCTTCTGGCGGAAGAGTAGAGTTTTGTAGCGACCGGAGGCGACGCTGTGTGAGACTGGCTGCGTTTGGAGGATTCTCGAAGGCGAACGGGTTGCCAACCATCCTTGGAGTTTCCCAGATCGACTTCCCGGATGTGGGCTTCCTCACCGGTGGAAGCGTGAAGTGAGGTCGAGAACGACCTCGGAGGAGTGGTCTTCGGGCTGAAAGCCTGGGATCTCTAGGCGCAAGAGAAAAACCCGGCTTCCCAAGCAGAAACCGGGTTCTAAAAATACCATGATCACCAAAATGACCGGCACCCTGACCCGCGTTTTCGACGACGAGGTGCGCCTCCAGGTTGGGCCGATCGAATATCAGTTGCTGGTGGCCGAGGCGGTTCGCCGCGTGATTCAGATGCGAAGCGGCGAGGAACTCACCTTTCACATCAGCGAGTATCTCGAAGGCAACTCGAGCGGCAATCGCTTCATCCCCCGGCTCATCGGCTTCATCCACGAGAGCGAACTCGACTTCTTCGACCTCTTCTGCACGGTGGAAAAGATCGGCGTGAAGAAAGCGCTCAAGGCGATGGCCCGGCCCGTGCGAGAGATCGCCGACGCCATCGCCCGGCAAGATGTGAAGTGGCTCAGCACGCTCCCCGGCATCGGCGCGACCACCGCCGAGCAGATCGTCACCACCTTGAAGCGCAAAGTGATGTCGTTCACGGCGGGCTCGGTCCCCGCGGAACCTTCCGAACCCGGTAGCAAGCCGAAGGCTCCCGGTGAAGCCGTGCCCACCACAAGCGGTAAGATGATCGACGATGTCTATCAGGCGTTGATGGGGCTCGGGCTCGCGCCGGCCGAGGCGCGAACCCAACTCGATTCGCTGCTCACAAGTGGCAAGACGTTCGCCACGGTGCAGGATGCCATCGCGTTGGTCTTTGCGAGGTCGTGATGGCGGATGCTTCCGATTTTCGGCGTTCGGCGTACTTGCTGCTCACGGCCGTCGCGGTTTCGATCGCGGCGGCGAAGGTCGTCGGCGCGGAGAACGTACTCGAACCGAGTCGCTTCACTCCGCCGACGAAAGACGCCTATTCCGCGAGCCCGCCCGATCCGCCGCGAAATTGGCCCGCGGTGCGGCCCGACCCTTCGCCCATGTACGGCTCGAACGACAAATCGCGATGGGCCACGGTGCGGGCACTCGTGGACGACGGCACCTACGTGATCGGCAAACGCCACTTCCCCGACGGCGGCAATCCGAAGACCTACCGCGACGAAGGAATCATCGCCGACCCGCAGTACAAGAGCCTCGACGTCATCCTGCGGCCACTGGAAGCTTCCGACGCGGATCGCAGCGCGTCGAAGGAGTTCTACTCGACGAAGCCGCCCATCTACGCCACCATCCTCGCCGGCGAATACTGGCTGCTCAAAAAGGCGTTCGGCTGGTCGATCGTAAAGGATCGCTGGCTCGTGATCCCCACGATCCTGCTCACCGTGAATGTCCTGCCGTTCGCGCTCTACCTGCTACTGTTGTCGCGGTTGATCGAGGAGACGGGCAAGACCGACTTCGGCAAGTTGCTCGCGTTCACGGCCGCGTGTTTCGGCACGTTTCTCACGACGTTTTCCGGCACGCTGAGCAACCACCTCCCGGCGGCGTTTAGCGTACTGTTCGCGGTCTATCCCATCGTGAAAGCGATGGCCGAGAGTCGCGAACTGTCGCCGCGCGAGTACGCCGCGTGCGGGTTCTTTGCGGCGTTCGCGGCCACGTTCGACCTGCCGGCGCTCGCTCTGCTCGCCGGGCTGGGCGTGCCGCTGTTGCTGGCGAACGCGCGGCGCACGCTGCTTTTCTTCGTACCGGCAGCACTCATCCCAATTGCGGCTTACTTCGCCACGAACTACGCGGCACTCGGCGAGTTGATGCCCGCTTATGAGAAGTTCGGCGGGCCTTGGTACAACTTCGACGGCAGCCATTGGGCGAAGCGCGGCACGCCGTTAGGAAAAGGCATCGATTTCAACGACGAACCGACCCGCATCTATGCCTTCCACCTCCTGCTCGGCCACCACGGTTGGTTCAGCCTGAGCCCGATCTTTCTGCTTGCGTTGGGCGGGCTCATCGGGCTCGCCATCCGCAGCGCGAGCGATGTGAAGAACCTCTTCTCCCGTGGCGGAAGCCCATCCGCGTTCACTCCGCCGCTCTTTGCCGCGCTCACACTGGCACTGTCGCTCCTCGTGCTGGTTTTCTACCTGACGCGCACGACCAGCTACAACTACGGCGGCTTCACGAGCGGCCCGCGCTGGCTCTTCTGGTTGATTCCGCTCTGGTTGTTGGCGATCCCGGTTGCCGCGGATCGATTGGGAAGTTCGCGATGGGGTCGAGGCGTGTGTGCCGTGCTGCTCGGCTTCTCGGTGCTGTCCGTCTTCTATCCTGCGTGGAACCCGTGGCGCTCGCCGTGGATTCAGCAGTTGCTGGAATTTAAGGGCTGGCTGAAGTACTGATCTCGTTACTTCAATGCGTTCTTCAGCCACGCTTCTTGAAGTACCTTCGGGCTTTCGATGTCGTACTGGCGCTTCAAGGCCGAGGCGCTGCCGTAGCGTTGGCAGTCGCGCAGGAACGTCGTGAAGTGCTTCTCGCCCTTTAACTTCACGAGGTGTTCGACCAGTGAAACGCTGCCGCAATAAAAGCCCGTGATCTTCTCGGCAGCGGGGAACTCTTTCATCTGGAGCAGTGCGGCGACCGTGAACAGTTTCCCCTCGCGGGCGCACTTTGCCATCGTCCGCGAGTAGCGACCGATTTCGTCCGGCGTGCAGGCGAGTACGGCCATGCCCTCCTCGGCCCACTTCGGCGGCGGCGTGTACGGGAAGAGATCGGCGAGCACGACGTGCGTGAGTTCGCGAGGCAGTGCGTTCAGCAGAAGATCGACGTCGTCGGCTCGGAGGTCGATGCGGCGATCCGTGGCCTTACCGTCCGCGAGTCGAACGGTCGCATGCCCGGTGCCCTCGGCGGGCCGTTTGGTCGCGGCGGCATACTTCTCGGCGGAAGCGTGAACCACGATCTCGCAGCGCGGTACCCAGGCACCGCCGGCCGGACCGCTCCAGCGTTCAAAAATCTCGGCACGCTTGGCCTCGGCCACTTCCGCGATCTTGGTCGCGATCTCGCGCGTCCCCTCGCATCGAACCGTGAAGCTGGCCGTCTCGATGGCTTCGGTTTGGGGCAAAGTCGCTTCTGAAGTTTCGCGTGGACTGCACGCTTTCGTTCGCGCGAGCAGGAGCACGGCTCGGCCGAGTTTTTGAACTTCGGCGTTGTTGGGGGCCAGTTGCAGTGCGTCGAGCACGTCCTGTTCCGCCGATGCGGCGGCCTTGGCATCGCACGCGGGAAGGTTCACGATCTCCGCTGCCAACTTCACTCGGCAAAACGCCCAGGCTCCTCGTTGCGTGTCGTCGAGTAGTTTCGGGTCGACGGCCTCGACGCCGGCGTACCACGTCAAGGCTTCGCGAAAGTGACCCTTCTTGAACTCGACATCGCCTTCGGGTTCGGCCAGCGGGGTGGGTGCTTCGTCCCCGCGAAACGGATTGGCGCGAGGAGGCCGGGCCGAGAGCGTGAACGTGATGGCGACGATCGCGAGGAGGGGAAGTAGCAGACGCGACATGCGGCGTTCCTTGCCGAAGAGTCCGAACCTTGGGCCGGCGCATCCTTGCGACCGACCGCGGGGCCGGGAGGATATACGCGGAGGGGGCAAGCCGCACAAGCCGAGTTACTTGGTCTTCGTGAGCGTCGAGCCACCCTTGAGAAGGGAATCGAGCGAGACGCGAACTTCCTTCGTGTCGGCGGCCTTCACGATGGCCGCGTTCGCCTTGTTCAACAAGTCGCGTTCGAGTTCGGGTCGGGCCTTTTTCGCGGTGTCGACCGCGAGTTCGCCGAGGATCTTGGCGGCGTCGCCACCGAGGCCCGCCGCGTGCTCAATCACGAGGTTCTCGTAGAAGAGTTGCGCCTCGTTCACCTTCACGCGGAAGACGAGATCGGGAATGTAGCTGCCCGGTTTCGGTTCGGTCCGCGAGGTGGCTTCGCACTTCAAAAGCACGGCGACGCGGCAGCGGCCGCGGGTTTCGCCGCTGTAAAGGCGGAGGCCGTTCCGCCACACTTGCTGTTCGAACTGTAGATCGCAATCGACTCCGACCATCGCGGTGAAGACGGCCCGACCCGGCTCCGGGAACCCGGCTTCGGTGATGCCGAGGCCCAGGCTTTTTTCGGGATTCGCGGCGCGAATCGTGAATCGTCGCCACGTGCCGTCGTTCCGCAGACCTTTCACCGACTCGGACCTCAACCGCGGCCCTTCCCGAAGAAAGTTCGTGCGAACGGTCGCTTCCTTTTGCTGGCCCCATTCCTTGTCGGACTTCACGAGCGGGCTGGGCAGATTCAGGAGCAGGAGTTCGCGGAGCGTCTTTTCGAGCGCCCGCACTTCAGCCGGGTCGGGCTTGGTGGCAGACGCTTCGGGTGCGGCGGCACGAGCCACGACGGGAGCGGCGACCGCCGACCGCGCGGCCGTGCAACCCGCGAGAGCGGGAATCAAAACGAGTGCGAAGCGAAGATTTGCTCGCATGGCGGATCCGCGGTGGTCGAGCGGCCAGGACGGCCGCGCGCCCAGGGAATCATTCGGTCGATCCGGCCCGAAAGCAACGGCACGGGGTGAACGCGGGGCAGGATGAAACTTGCGGGACCGGCACGATCGCTACAAATTGCCGGGTCATTCCTTCTTCAAGAACTCGACGACTTCTTGTTCGATCTTGGCCACGACATCGCGCACGACCTTGGCGTCGCCGAGGGTCTTGCGGTCGGCCTCCGTGTTCGGGTCGAGATCCTTGATCAGATCGGTGAGCTTGGCGGGGAAGGCACCGAGGATGCCGAGCAAGCGGCGGAACGCGTGGCGGTCGCCAGCTTTCTTGCAGGCATCCAGGGCCGCTCGAAGTTGGGGCAGGCTCTCTTTCAAGTCGCCGATGGTCGCGACCGCCGGCCACGTCTTGATCAGGTACTCGCGGTTCTTCGCGTGTTCCGCATCCTTCGGCTTCCACTCGGCGGCGAGTTTCTCCTTGCGAGTCTTGATCGCCGGGTCGTTGGGTTGGAGCGTTGACAACTGGTCGTAGGCCGCGAGTGCTTCTTCCACCTCGCCGCCAGCCAGCAGCAAGTTGATTCGCGCGTTCAAGGATTGAGCCTGAACTTCGGCCCCGAGCACGGCGGGGTCCTTTTCCTTCTCCACGACCGCTTCGAGTTGCTTGATGGTGACAGCGAGTTGGCTGCTCGAAGTGCGAAGCGCCGAGAGTTGCTGTTCGACGTTGGCGAAGAGTTGAGCGGCACCTGGCACCGTGCTCGATTGCAGCTTCAACTGCTGCAGTTCCTCGGTGAGTACCTTGTCCGCGGCATCGGCACCATCGAACGCGGCGCGGGCGCGGGCCAGAGCCTCGGCGTTCTTTCGGGCTCCGATCAACTTGCCGATGTCGTCGTAGGCACCCTTCTGGGCGATGCGTGCATCGGCGGTTCGCGTGGAGACCGCGATGGCCGAGCGCTCGAACACGGCGCGAGCCTCGGCCTCGGGGCTCAGTTCGAAACGGAGTGCGATCGGCTCGGGGCCGAACACCGGCACCGGGAAGTGCTCCGCCTTCGATTTGCCCAGCGTGATCGTGACGCACGCCAGGTTCGTGAGCGGCCGCGGCGAACGGTACAGGCCATCGCGGAAATCGAAGTAATCCTTCACGTCTTCTTTGGCAGCGAAGGAGGAGTCGGTCGCGCGGACGTTCGCGGAGGATGACGACGCCACGGCACCCTCCCCACTGGAGAGTCGCACGGCAACGGCGGATTGCACGGTGTTGAGCTTCAAGCAGCGATAGCCCATGACGGCCGGACCGCCGGGCAGCGTGGATTGAAAGCTCGGCGAGCGAATCACGGTACACCGCGCCGAACCGTCTGCCGGTTGCAGACCCGCGACTCTGAGGTACGTGTAGCTGTGAATTTCGGGAGTGAGGGCTGAGGGTTGTGCGGTGCCAGCTGGCGGAGCAATGATTTTGCCGGTGGCGGTTCGGGCGGGTGGCGGCGCGGCGCGGTTCGCGGCCTTCTTGATTCGCGACAGCGCGAAGATGTCGCCTTCCTTCACGAGTCGATCCACGGACCCGAGTTTCCCGCCGCGAAAGCGGACCGTCACTTCCGTGGCGTTCGCAGCGACCGGATCGAGCGTGCCCGCCAGCCCGAAGTCGCGGTCGATCATCAGCCCCGCCGTTCGGCCCACCATCTCTGGCGAACGCGTCGATTGCTTGCGAATCACGGGAGAAGCCAGCCCGACGAAGCCATCGTGTTGACGCGATTCCAAATGGTACTGGCCGTCTCGATACTCGATGCGGAGGAAGTGGGTTTTTACTCCCGTGAGGTCGCGGGCACCTTCGAGTGCGGCGAAGCCTTTGGCCGCGAAGTCTTGAACGAGTGAATCCGTCTTGCCCGTCAACGCGTCTTCCAGGTCGATCGCATCGACGGTGCCGAGCGGCCCGATCGCGGGTTGGAGGGCGGCAATCAGATCGCGGCGAAGTTGCTCCCGGAAAGCATTCGTCAACAGCGGGTGCGGCTCGGCCTTCACCACGACTCGCCACAGGCACGGCCCCGACGCCTCGGGATCGAGCAACGGTTGTGCCGCGGCGCTCGAGGCCAACACAAGCACGGCACACGCGGCAATCAGCATTCGCTGGGACATGGTGAGACCGCACTCGGTGATGGAGAATTGCAATTTACACTACCACAACCGCAATCACAAAGCACCTGCTTGGGTTGGGACGGGTGCAAACAGCTTCACCGGGTGTACCCAATATCTCTGGGGGTCATGCAGCGGGCATTTGTAGGGCGGGTCGAGGCTTTGCGAGCCCCGCCG
>JAYTUG010000115.1:0-2579 GCA_043744695.1 Gemmataceae bacterium | reverse complement strand
AAGTCGAGCAGTTGCTCCGACGCCTCGGCGAAGTGGCGATCCTGAATTTCGAGCCGCCGGGCCGCTTCCGGCGACTGCCCCAAGACGTAATCTGTGGTGGTTGACATGCACTGATCTTATTCACGGGAGCGGCTTCGATGACTCAGCAGAACAAGATCGCACTCATCACCGGGGCCGGCTCCGGCATCGGTCGGGCCACGGCGGCCGCCCTGGCGAACGAAGGCTACTCACTGGTTCTCGCGGGACGGCGCGCCGCGGAGTTGGAACAAACCGCTTCACTGTGCAAAGGTCCGAAGCTCGTCGTTCCCACGGACGTCGCCGATCCCGAGTCCGTGCGGTCGCTGTTCGAACGAGCCAAGAAGGCCTTCGGGCGGCTCGATCTGCTTTTCAACAATGCCGGCACGAGCGCCCCGCCGGTGCTGCTGGAAGACCTCACGCCGCAACAGTGGAAGCACGTGCTCGACGTGAACCTCTCGGGCGTCTTCTACTGCACGCAAGAAGCGTTCAAGATGATGAAGGAGCAGTCGCCGCGCGGCGGGCGGATCATCAACAACGGCTCGATCTCGGCCCAGGCTCCGCGGCCGAACTCAGGACCATACACGGCGACGAAGCATGCCATCACCGGGCTCACGAAATCGACTTCACTCGACGGCCGCAAGTACGACATTGCCTGCGGTCAGATCGACATCGGCAACGCGGATACGGACATGGCCGCGAAGATGAAAACCGGCATGCCCCAGGCGAACGGCACCATGGCGATCGAACCGACGATGGCCGCGGAGAACGTCGCGCGGGCGGTCGTCTATATGGCGAGCCTACCGCTGGAGGCCAACGTGCTCACGCTCACGGTGATGGCGACGAAGATGCCGCTGGTGGGTCGGGGATGAGCGAGTCGATCCCAAGGATGCGGCAAGTGTCTTCGTACGAGGACTCTAGGTCCAGAGGAACGACGATGTCTTCGGCCAGCCAAAGTGGGAGTTCTACCCCAGTGTTCGGGCGTTCAAAGGGCTGCGGGCAGGAACAGGAAGTCGCCCCACCGCGTTCCGCGGCCAGCTACGTCGAGTAGCCCAATGCCGGTAAGGTCATCCACGACCGACACACGAAGCCCTCCGCAACCGAACTATAATTGGACGGAATTGGTTCCGTCTATTTCGCTCGTCGATTCCCAATCTGCCTTCGGCAGAAATCGTACCCGGACCTCCCGTTCACCTCAAATGCCGAATCGAACAGTTGCTAAACTTCGACCGAACTCCACACGCGGGAAAGGGGGGCAAGAGTGCCGAGCCCGGGAGTTGTGAGACCAACGAACGAACCATCCCGGTGCCGAATGACGTGTGGCTGCGAAGGTGACGCCTGGGAAGAGCAACACCGACGTTCGTAAAGTGACGAACCGCCGGCCCAGGGTCTTTTTGTCTAAAGTTCAGAGGCCATGAGAGCGGTTCGGCGTCTGGGCGGCTCAGCCTCACGCAGCACCATGCGAGTAGGTGGCGCGGTGGTCGGCGAGAACATCGGCTCTCGTGATGCTCCCGAACACCCGCGCGAACTCGCCAATCAACTCCCGCACCGAGACCACCTGACCCTCAACCTCAAACCGGAGGTCCGGCGGTGAGTCGCCGATTCCGTAGATCGACGGCTCACCGCGAACAGGGACGGGCTTGCCAGGAAGCTCCTGCTTGGCGAACGGCATCCGGACGACTGCCAGCCGCCGCTTGAGCGCCTTGAGTTCGGCTCCCACGCGCGGCGAGAAGCATCGCTCGGCTTGGCACATTGTCCGGACGACCTCGTAAGCCCCGATCACCCACAGCCAGGACAACCCGTGCGCCCGCATGACCACTTGTCCGTCACATCTCGATCCAGAGCCACCTTCCGGGTCAGGCGAGATGCCCGCCTGTAGGCAGTCCAGAATCTCCCGGCCCAGCGTCTGGACGGTCTTGCTCTGGCTGTCGGTGTAAACCGAGAACCCGATCAGCGGGTTATCGTTGAGCATCTTCTCAATCACTGGTTCGGCTTCCACGGCGGTTCCTCGGGCAACTCGGGCGTCCACGAGGGATGACCGTTCGCGATGGGGTAGGGTTCGCCTCCGGCCGCCGAACTACTAGAAGTGGACAGAAATTTTTCTACCTATCTCGCACGGCTGTTCTGAAACAGCCTTTGGCTGCGATCGTATCCGGGCCTTCCGTTCAGGTCAAACGCTGATTTACACATTTCCCACAATTTCACAGCAAGCTGAAATTCGGATTGTAGGCTTCCCCCGGCGACTCATTTCCCGTCGCATCGCCCAGCACATCCGTTCCCCCAATCCGAGGTCAGTCATGACGGACACGCTTTCCGTGCGCGAAGCGCTCTCGAACCCTGCCGTCGTTCGCGAGGTGGTGGAACATTACCGGGCTCGACTGCGCTCGCCGGACGCCACCACCCAACTGCGGGCGGCCAAATCTCTGCTCGCCCTGGCGATCTACCATTTCCAAGTTCTTGGCGAGCGGGGGGCGTAAGCCCCCTGATTCAAGCGAAAATCACCATTCAAGAGAAGCCGAAGACGCCCACCTCTCCCCGCGGGGGAGAGGTCGCCATGCCGATGC
>JAYTUG010000114.1:0-10043 GCA_043744695.1 Gemmataceae bacterium | reverse complement strand
GACCCTTGGCGGCATTTTGGGAGCGCCGGGAGACGAACGAGTCCGGACAGCACCGCCACCGGATGGCGGCGTGATTACAAACCATGTACCGCACCCCGCTCGGACCTTACTTCGCTCAAAAGTACAGCGCCAGAATATCCCGGCTGATCACGAAGATGAACAGCGAAAGGATCATGGCTAAACCGATCCACATTAGCGCTGCGAAGAGGCGTTCCGGCAGCGGCCGCCCCGTGATCTTCTCGTAGATCAGAAAGACCATGTGCCCGCCGTCCAGGACTGGAATCGGCAGGAAGTTCACCACGGCGAGGTTCACCGAAATCACGCCGAGGAAGAGCAGGAATTGCCACAGATCTTCGCCCGCGATCTTGTACGAGACGTTCGCGATCATCAGCGGGCCGCTCATCGTCTTCACGCTGATGCGGCCGCGGAGATACCCGTAAAGGTTGATGTAGATTTCCTTGATGAACCGCACCGTTCGTCGGGCTCCGAGCCGCACCGCGTCGCCCAAATCGGTGGCCTTCTGTTCGCGCGTTTCGGACTGGAGAAGCAGTCCGCGTTCGTCGCTCGGCCAGTTCTTGTCTTCGACGCCGGTGAGCGAAACCTCGACGGTCTCGTCGCCGCGCTTGAGCCGCAACTTCACTTCGGTGAACTGCGAGCGGAGGATCGATTCGACATAGGCCCACTGATGAGGCTTGACCTCGTCCCACTTCTCGGGATTGGTGCCGATGAGGCGCTGGAACCACGACAAATCCCTGGGCTTGGTATCCCACATCACGGCATCGACCACGTCGTTGGGTTTGACGCCGGCCTTGCCCGCAGGCGAATCCGGCTCGACATCGTTCACCACACCCGTGACCCAGTACGCGAGCCCCAACCCATCGACCGCCACGGGACTGTTCGGGAGAGGAAGCACGTCGCGATCGAAGCTGTAGGAGTCGTCGTATTCCATCGTGAGCAGTTTGCGCTGTTCTTTATGCTCGGCTTCGGTCTCGCGCAGTACGACGAGATCGACCTTGCGATCACTAGGGTGAGTCGCGGCCCAACGCCGGAGTTCCTGGGGAAGCAAGATCGGATCGAGCGGGCGAACCGCGTCTCCATCCTTGGCCTCGGGCGGCCGGGCACCGTTTGCCAGCCACGTTTTCTTCCCATTCGTCTCGACGATCCCCACGGCGGCGAGGCGATCGCCCCGGCCATTGGGACCATCATCCAGACTCACAGCTTCGACACCGGCTTTCTCAGCGGGGCTCCCGCTGCGAATCGCGGACACCTTCCCAATTTGCATCCGCATCCCGAGGTTCGCACGATAGGAAGGCTGAACCGCGATCTCGACGGGCTTGGCAGCCTCGGAGGCGTCCTTCCGCAAAACCGCGAACGTGACGGGACGCCCAGCGAGTTCCACCAAACGCTTGTGGTACTCCGCGTAAGTGTAAACCGGCGAGATCGACTCCGGCTTCGCCGGATCGGTCATGCCCACGATGCGATCGCCGGCCAGGAACGGTTCCTTGGCCTCGGCAGCCTTGCTACCGGGAAACACGGGCTTCGTGTCGCTGCTCTTCTTGGGCGGCTCGTAGAGCGTAAGGCGCGAGATGGTTTGAACGCCGAGTTGCGGGAAGTAGGTGCCTTCGTCGCGAATCGGCACCACTTCCATCGCAATGTCTTTGCCGTTTCGGCGCACGACGACGGGCACGCGTTCGCCCTTGTCGCTGCTCATGACGACGGGCCGCAGGTCCTTAAAGGTCGGGTTGTCGCGGCTTCCGATCTGGACGATTTCGTCGCCGCTGCGGAGGTCGGCACGCCAGGCGGCCCCGCCGGAGAACACGGCACCCACGACTGCGGGTTCTTCTTTCACGCCGTGCATGTAGGCCGCGACGAAGCAGCACATGCCGAAGATGATGTTCATGATCACGCCGGCCGAGATGATGAGCATCCGGTTGCGGACGGGTTTGTTCTTGAAGCTGCGGGGGTCGTTATCGTCGTCGTCCGGGTCGCCGTCGGGCGTACTCTCGCCGGTGCCTTCACCGACCATGCTGACGTAGCCACCGAGCGGGATGACGCCGAGCATGTAGGTGGTTTCGCCCCACTTGTAGGAGCAGAACGGAATCGAAGGGCCGAAGCCGATCGAGAACGTCTTCACGTGAACGTCGCACCACTTGGCGGCGAGGAAGTGCCCGAGTTCGTGGATGAAAATGATGAACCCGAGGCCGAGGGCGACCTTCATCGCCGTGAACGGATCCCAGAAATAGCAGACGGCCACGACGCCGGCAATCGTGAACAGCAGCGAGAAGGCGTTCTGGTGCAGCCACGATTTCACGGCCGAGACTTCCGCCTCGTGGTCGGGCTGGCCGGTCGCGGGGTCGATCGGCCCCGGCTCGGCAATGTCGTGGTGGTGCGGCTTGGGCTCGGGATTCACGTTCGGGTCCAACGAGATGCCTCCTGACGAGCCCAGCGATCGAGGGCGAGAAGCCTCCCGAGCGTCGGGGCCGGATCGAAATCGTGTGCGTCGAGAACCGCCCGGCAGCAGCGGGCAATGTCCAGAAAGCCGAGCGTGCCGGCGAGAAATCGGCCGACTGCCGCTTCATTCGCGGCATTCAAAACCGCTCCGCAAGTGCCCCCGCGTCGGGCCACCTCGAAGCCGAGATCGAGCGCGATAAACGTCTCGCGGTCCGGCTGCTCGAACCGCAATCCCCCGAGCGTACGCCAGTCCAGCCGCTTGGCGGGGCCACCGATACGTTCGGGATAGAGAAGCGCGTATTGTATGGGTAGCCGCATGTCCGGTGGCGAAAGCTGGGCCAAAACCGAACCGTCGACGAACTCGACGAACGAATGCACCACCGATTCCGGGTGAATGATGACGTCGATTTGCTCGGGCTGGAGGCCGAACAGCCAGCGGGCCTCGATCACTTCCAGAGCCTTATTCATGAGCGTGGCGGAGTCGATCGTAATCTTCGGCCCCATCTGCCAGGTAGGATGTTTCAGGGCCTCTTCGGGTGAAGCGAGTTCGAGTTCCGCGGTCTTCTTCCCGCGAAACGGGCCGCCGCTGCCAGTGAGAACGACCCGCGTCACATCCGCGGCCGAGTAGCCCGTGAGAGCTTGGAACACGGCCGAATGCTCGCTATCGACGGGCAGAATGGTCGCACCGCACTTCGCGGCCAAGCCCATGACGAGCGGCCCCGCAACCACGAGCGTTTCCTTGTTCGCCAGAGCCACGATCTTTCCTGCTTCGATCGCGGTCCAGGTGCCGTGCAATCCCGCGGCCCCGACGATGGCCGAGACCACCACATCGACATCGGGCGCGGTCGCGAGTTTGGCGACGCCGTCTTCACCGGCAAGCAGTTGCGTCTCGCGGGGGAAGCGAGCACGATCGGCTCGGTTGAAGGAGTCTGGGTCGGTGAGAACTGCAAATCGAGGCAGGAATTCGCGGCACTGCTCGGCCAGAAGTTCCCACTTGGAGTGGGCGGCGAGACCGAGGATTTCCAGGCGGTGCGGCAGGTGCCGGACCACATCCAACGTGCTGACGCCGATCGACCCCGTGGAACCGAGCACGGCGAGCCGCTTCGGCTTGCTCGAACTCGGAGTGGGGTTGGAAGTCACGCGGCACCGGTGTCGGTCCAAAGGGCGAGCCCGACGCTTGCCGCCGGGCGTGCCCGTAGGCATTCACGAGCCTCATCTTACAATAACCCCAGCTTCGATTCCAACCCAAGAGCCGCCTCCAATGCCTTCCGCCTATCGCACCGAGACCGACAGCATGGGCCCGATCCGGGTGCCCGCGGATCGCTACTACGGTGCCCAGACCGCGCGCTCACTGGTTCACTTCGCGATCGGTGCCGACACGATGCCGCGCGCCGTGATCCGCGCCTTCGGCACGCTCAAGAAAGCGGCCGCCCTCGTAAACGCGGACCTCAAGTTGCTCGCGCCCGAGAAAGCGGACCTGATCGCGAAGGCCGCCGACGAACTGATCGCCGGCCAACTCGACGATCACTTCCCTCTGCGCGTCTGGCAGACCGGCAGCGGCACCCAGACCAACATGAACGTGAACGAGGTGATCTCGAATCGCGCCATCGAGATCGCCGGCGGCACGATGGGTTCCAAGAAGCCCGTGCATCCGAACGACGACGTGAACATGTCGCAGTCGTCCAACGACACCTTCCCGACGGCCATGCACATCGCTGCCGTCGAGGAGCTGATTCACACACTCCTTCCCAGCGTGAAAGCACTCCGCGACGTGCTGGCCGCGAAGTCGAAGGAGTTCGAGAGCATTGTGAAGATCGGTCGCACACACCTGATGGACGCCGTGCCGCTCACGCTCGGCCAGGAGTTCAGCGGCTACGTTGCGCAACTCGATTACGGCATCGCCGCGGTCGTCGCCACGCTGCCGATGCTCCACGAACTGGCCCTCGGCGGCACGGCCGTGGGAACGGGTTTGAACGCTCACCGCGAGTTCGCCGACCGCGTGGCGAAGAAGATTGCCGACCTCACGAAGTTGCCCTTCGTCACGGCACCGAACAAGTTTCAAGCGCTCGCCGGGCACGAACCGCTCGTCTTTGCCAGCGGGGCTTTGAAAGCACTCGCCTCGGGGCTCATGAAGATCGCCAACGACATTCGCTGGCTCGCCTCCGGCCCCCGCTGCGGGCTCGGCGAACTCTCCCTCCCCGAAAACGAGCCCGGCTCCTCCATCATGCCCGGCAAGGTGAACCCGACGCAGAGCGAGGCCATGACCATGGTCTGCGTGCAGGTGATGGGCAACGACGCCGCCATCGGCTTCGCCGCCAGCCAGGGCAACTTCGAACTGAACGTCTTCAAGCCCGTGATCATTCACAACTTCCTGCACTCGGTACGGCTACTCGCCGACGCCTGCCGGAGTTTCCGCGAACACTGCGCCGCCGACATGCCCGAGACCGATTACGAGGCACTCGAATACGGCGTCGGCATCGACACCGGCATGATCGAGGTCGATCAATCGAAGCTGAAGCCGAAAGCAGGTGGCAAGGTCCGCAAGGGCATCGACGCGAACCGCGAAGCGATCGCCGGGATTCTCAAGAACTCGCTGATGCTGGTGACGGCACTGAATCGCCACATCGGATACGACGCTGCGGCGAAGATCGCGAAGTCCGCGCACCAGAACGGCACGACGCTCCGCGAGGAGGCGGTGAAACTCGCCCCACCGCTCAAGGACGGCACCGGCCCGCTCACCGGCGACGCGTTCGACCAGATCGTGCGCCCCGAAAAGATGACCGGCCCGGGAACGGAGTAGCCTTGCGGCATGCACCCCTTGGGTCCGCGGACCCAGAGACAGCCGCTTGCGGCTTCGCGATGAAGCGACGGCCCGCTATCATGACATTCTGGAGGCGTTCCCATGACGGCGATCCCGAAGAATGTGCAGTTCACCGAGGCCGAGTATTTGGCCATCGAGCGAGCTGCCGAGTTCAAAAGCGAATACTACGACGGCGAGATGTTCGCCATGGCCGGCGCGTCGTACTTCCACAATCTCGTGAAAGACAATCTGATCGGTGAACTCCGCAACCGACTTAAGGGTGGTCCGTGTCGCACGTTGTCCAGCGACATGCGGGTGAAGATTCCCCGAGCCCGTTCCTACAGTTATCCGGACATCGTGATTCTGTGCGGGAAGCCGGAGTTCGCCGACGACAAGTTCGACATCCTGCTCAACCCGACCGCCGTCATTGAAGTGCTGTCGCCGAGCACGGAGCGGTTCGACCGCCGCGGGAAGTTCCGCCGCTATCAGCGCATCGAATCGCTGCAGGAATACGTATTCGTCGCCCAGGACGAAATGCTCTGCGAGCGATTCGTTCGCGGGGCCGACGAGTCGTGGGTGCTCACCACATTCGACGATCCGGCGGGTGCGTTCGCGATGGTCACGGGCTCGGTGAAGATACCCTTGTCGGAAATTTATCGCGGCGTCGAGTTGCCGGAGCCACCGATCCGATGACCGAACCCATCCCCGGCCGCTATCGACACTTCAAAGGCGGCGAGTACGAAGTGCTCGGCGTCGCCCGCCACAGCGAGACGCAGGAACCGCTCGTCGTCTATCGGCCGCTCGACAACGACACGGGCCTCTGGGTGAGGCCGCTCAGCATGTTCCTGGAAGTGGTGGAACACGAAGGGAAGTTCGTCTCGCGCTTCCGACGTGTGAACGATGCAACCGCGTAAATCCGGTCGAAATCGAGCTTTCACTTGCACCGCGCCCGCGCCTCGATTAATCTCTTCCTACCCCACCTGAAAGGACGCTCCGATGCAGCACCTCTCCCGCCGGACCGCGATTCGAACCATGCTCGCAGCGGGTGCCGCGCCGTTCGTTTGGCGTAAGCACGCTCACGCGGCTCCGAGCGAAACCGTTCTCCACGCCAGCTTCGGCGCGGACGGCATGGCCCGTGACGACATCGGTTCGCTCACCGGCAGCAAGAATCTCAAGCTCGTGGCCGTCGCCGAGGTGGACAAGAATCGCCTCGGCATCCTCAAGCGCTTCCCCGACTGCAAGGTCTACGAAGACTACCGGATCTTGTTGGACAAGGAGAAGGATCTGAACTCGGTGAACGTCTCGACGCCGGACCACATGCACGGTTCGATCGGGATGGCGGCCATGCAGCGAGGCTTGCACGTGTACGGCCAGAAGCCGCTGACGCAGACGATCTTCGAAGCGCGCCGGCTCGCCGAGGTCGCAGCCGAGAAGAAACTCATCACCCAGATGGGCATCCAGATTCACTCCTACCGCAAGCACAAGCTCGTGGTGAAGCTCATCCACCATGGTGCGATTGGCAAGGTGAAAGAAGTCCACTCGTGGAGCAACAAATCGTGGGGCGACGCGAAGCCCAAGCCCATGAAGGAAGATAAGGTTCCCGCGAATCTGAACTGGGACCTTTGGCTCGGCGTCGCCTCGGAACGCCCCTTCATTCAGGGCTACTACCATCCGGGCGAATGGCGGAAGCGGCTCGACTTCGGCACCGGTACCTTCGGCGACATGGGCTGCCACATTCTCGATCCCGTCTTCGGGGCACTGGGCGTCGGCAACCCGCTGAGTATCCGGTCCGAACTCCCCGGACCGAACGCCTACAATTGGTCGCTGGACGTTCAGGTGAAGTACACCTTCCCCGGCACTCAATACACCACCGACACCGTGGACCTGACATGGTACAACGGCAATGCCCGCCCGCCAAAAGACGTGGTCGAACACATCGGCAAACTCAAACTCGACGGCCAGGGCTCGATCCTGATTGGTACCGAAGGCGTGATGTACTCGCAGTACGATTCGGGGAACACGCCGATCTTGCTGCCGACTGAGAAGTTCGCCGACTTCAAGATCCCGGATGAGAAGAACACGGACCACTACCTCGAGTTCGTGGAGGCGGTTCGAGGCAACGGCAAAACGTCGGCTCCGTTCGCTTATGCGGGACCGCTCACGGAAATGGTGCTACTCGGCTGCCTGGCCACGCGCTTCCCCAAGACCGATCTCAAGTGGGACACCAAGGCGCTGAAGGTGACGAACGTGTCGGAAGCGAATGCGTTCGTTCGCCGCACGGCGCGCAAGGGTTTCGAGACCGAGGGCTTTTAGACGACAATCACTTCAGGGGACACGCACGAGTTCGGCCAGTGCTTTCAACGACGGCGTGAGCCAGACCGCGTGAGGCAGCACGCGGTCGGCAACTGGAACAACAAGTGTCTGCGTCTGCGGTGGAGGAGCTGGAACGAGCGGTGCCCGCGGAGTGTTCGGCGGAGCGTCGCCACGCAGCAGACCGCCACCACGCTGCACGACGTACGTCCCGTTCGGTCCCGACAGGACGATGTACGGCTGCAGTCCCTTCTGGCGAAGATTATCGTCCATCGAGCCCTCGGCGAGTCGAAGCGCCCGTTGCGTGTTGGGGCTGAGCGGCGGGGCCGTTGGCGGAAGTGCCGCTCTCGGGGCGGGCGATAGGGTCGAAGCGCGATCCAACCGACGCACCCATTCTCGGACGTGTGCAGTCGTGAGGCTCGGCTCGCGCGCCCGCATCAGGGTCAAGACCCCAGCGAAGTACGCGGCCGCATTCGAGGAGCCGACCGATTCCTCCCCATTGGAAAACCGCGCCGTCGCCGGCTCGAGCACCACGTCCGGCTTCACACGGCCATCGGCAGTTGGTCCCACCGATGAAAACCGCGACGGGTCGCCGACTGTGAGTACGCCCGAGTGGTCCGCAGGCGGATAGATCTCGCCGCCCTTCGTGGCGTCGAGCAACTCGACGGGGAGGACCGTTTTGCCGGTGTCGGGGTCGGTGTAGGAAGCCGACTTCGTCGCGGCAACGAGCACGCGGATGCGGTCGCGGGGACCGAACGCAGTTGCGTTCCCCTTGGCCCGCACTCGGATGCGATATTCCTTGCCGTCCGGCCTCGCCGGCAGGTCCGCGAGTACGACGCGTTCCCGAGGGTTCTTCGTTTGGCCTTCGCCCGATGCCTTCCCCGCCGGCATCTGCGTCAACGTGCTTTCACCGATCGCTCGCCCACTTGAATCCTCCACGATCAAGTCCAAGTCTTTGTCCGTCCCCGCATCCTCGACGTCGCGGTAATCGTTCCACGTCAGCGTGATGGTGACGGTGTTCTCATCGAATCGGTTGGTGAAGCGCAAGGCCGAGGAGGTACCGCGAAATTGCACGTACCCATCGGTGCCGAAGGTCGCGGGTCCGTTGTAAACCATGCCTCCCGAGTTCCCGGCGGCGTTGACCCAAAGAATGCCGGCGGCAACCGCTTCGTCCACGGCGGCATCGATGGGACCACGGCCATCGTAATTTCCGGCACCTTCAAAAGTCCCGCTGAAGAGGATCACGTCCACCTTCGACTCGATTGCGAATCGGGCCGCTCGCCGAAAAAGGGTGGGGCCGTTCGCGTTCAAGAGGTAAAACTGCGGCCCCTCCGGATGGCTTCCCGTGACGGCCCAGACGAGTTGCGCCATGGCGCGGCCATGGGCATCGCCCGCCGCGAATGGCCGGGTGAACTCGGGATCGCCCAAATTGAATCGGCGAATGAAGTCGCGGTCGTAGTGTTCCACCAGCACCGCGGAACTCGGCAGGTACGAGCGCTTGCCGTCGATCCCGGCGAAGCCGGAATCGAGGATCGCCACCTTCACGTTCTTGAGGCCGGGAATGGTGGTGTAGTCCGCGAGGAGGCCGAGTTTCTGGCGTACCTCGTAGGCGTTGGCGAGTCTCGAAACGGATTGCGGAGGGCGCACGGGCGGATCGCCTGCGAGCAGTGAAACGCCCAAAAGGCCCAGGGCGGTGAGCGAAAGAGATGTGCGAAACATAGTGTGACCGCGGGCGAGATTTGATTCCCCTCTCCCGAATGGGCGGGAGAAGGGATGAGCGGCTGGTACGGATTTAGTACCAGTAGGAACTGTTGCAGCCGTACGGTGAGAACCCGTAGCTGGAGTACGATCCGTAATAGGAAGAGTAGCTCGGTGCGTAGAATCCGACGTTGAACGAGCCGTAGCCGCCGCCGTAATATCCGCCGCCGTACCCACCACCGAATCCGCCGTAGGAGCTATAGGAGCGGCCGCCGTAGTACGGGCGGTATCCGCCACCGTAGCCGTACCCACCGCCATATCCGTAGCCGTGTCCGCCGTAGCCGTGGTTGTGTCCATAGCCCCATCCGCCGTGACCGCGATAGGCCGCCTGTGGCGACTCCCCATCCAACTCGGTTCCGTTCGCCGTGGCGTTCGGAGCTGCGGCGACCTGCGTAGGTACCGCCTTTCGAACAACGTCTTGGTCGAGTTCACCGGCCGAGGCGGCGGTCGCGAACCCGAACAGGGCGAACGAGGAGAGCAAAGTGCGAATCATGCGAGACTCCTTCAGTTGCGGGCACGGTGCCCGGAATTGTGGCCACCTTACGAACGCCTGCGATATCGGTTCCTTGCGCTCAGCCACTCCAGCTATCATAACAGAGCGGTCGCGAATCGTGAACCCAGAGTCGCCGCCGAGGTGTCCCTCTGGGTGTGCCACTGGAAGTAGGCAACCTGACCCTCTCCCCGCTGGGGAGAGGGTGGTTCGCGAACTGCGCATGCAGTTCGC
>JAYTUG010000113.1:0-2584 GCA_043744695.1 Gemmataceae bacterium | reverse complement strand
GCGACCTGGAAGGCGAAGCACGAAGGCTACTCGCTCATGGATACGCACACGCCGTATCCGGTGGGCGAGAGTGCCGACGCGCTCGGTTTCCCAAAGTCCGAAATGGGACCGATCATGTTCATCGGCGGAATGGCCGGTGCGATCTGCGGCTTCTTCATGCAATACTGGGATAACGCGTACGGCTACGCCCTGAACGTCGGCGGGCGGCCCTACATGAGTTGGCCCTCCTTCATCCCGATCACCTTCGAGATGATGATTCTCACGGCCTCACTCTCGGGGCTCTTCGGGCTCATGGCACTGTGCGGCCTGCCGCAGTTGAACCACCCGCTGTTCAACAGCAAGACGTTCGATCGGTTCAGCAAGGACCGCTTCATCCTGAGCGTGGAAGCGAAAGATCCGAAGTTCAACCTCGAACGGACGATGGCGTTCCTCCAGACCCTGGGCGCGGAGACGGTCGAGGAGGTGTACGGATGAGTCAGTCACGATTGAGCATGCTCGCGGTTGTCCTGTTCGCATCCGTCGCCGGTTGCCAGCAGAAGATGGCGCAGCAGCCTTACTACAAGCCGCTGGAGCCGAGCGATTTCTTCGCGGACGGCCGCTCGAATCGGCCGCTGGAAGCCGGGGTCGTCCATCGTGGCCAGCACCTCGATTCCGATCCGCTCGTGACCGGGCTCACGCCTTCGGAATGGATTCGGTTCTGGAATCGCGACAGCAAGAAAGTGGATGTGGCGGCCGCGACTCCGGACGAAGATCGCACGCTGCAGATCGGTGCGCCGCGCTTCGACCCGCGGGCCGGCCAACCGCACTCGAACGCCGCAGTTCAGATCTACACCACCGAGTATCCGTTCGAGATCACGGGCCGCGACCTGAGCATCGGGGCCGACCGCTACAGCACCTATTGTGCCGTCTGCCACGGGCCGCTCGGCAACGGCAAAGGGAAGATCTGGGAACGCGGATTCTTGAAGCCGACCTCGTACCACACCGAGAAAGTGGAACTGGCCGAGCCCGATGAAACGGCTCAGATTCCCCTCGGCTTCTCGCGCGGCTACTGGAAGTGGGACGTGGCGATTCCGGTTCGCGACGTGCCGGTCGGGTACATCTTCGAGGTGATCTCGAAGGGCTACGGGGCGATGCCGGACCATGCGAGCCAGATCAAGCCTGAAGATCGCTGGCGGATCATCGCGTACGTTCGGACGCTGCAGTTCAGCCGCCGGGCGGATGTGTCGAAGTTGCCGGAAGATTTGAAGAAGAGGGTCGAGTCGGGCGCTGCCGCCCATGCAGAGGGTCACAAGTGAGCACCGAAGCGCCCGCAACGACGAACGGCCTGCCGCCCGGTCAATTCGACTGGTCCGGCCCGCAGAAGATCGCACTCTTCTCCGCGGTTGGCGGGTTCGCGCTCTACGCCATCGTCGGGGCCATCAACCTAACTCAGGATCACAAGTACGGCGCGACCTCCTTCGTCTCGGCGTTCCTCGCCGGTTGGCTGTATTGGGTCAGTTTGCCGATCGGGGCCACGTCGCTTCTGATGGTTCACTACCTGGCCAAAACCTCGTGGGGTCTACTGCTCAAGCGGTTCCTCGAAGCCTGCACGCGAACGTTCCCGCTGATGATCGCGCTCTTCATTCCGATGGCGATTGCCGCCGTGAGCATCGGCGGCGACCATCCGCTTTACTGGTGGACCGCTCCCCAACATAAGGAAGTCGAACACGTGCCGCCGCCGGCACCTGCTCCGGCGGGCGATGCGCAGCTCGAAGCGCACGAGGCCAAGTTGGCCCAACGCCGCGAGGCCGCGGAACAACTGGTGAATCATGTAGTCGCGGCCGAACGCGAGGAGCACGCGAAAGGGAACTTCCACTTCCTCTCGACGGCGGGTTACATCGGGCTTTCGCTCGTCTACTTCGCGGTCTGGGGCACGCTCGCGTTCTTCCTAAACAAGTGGGGCCAGGACGCCGAAGACGATCCGAACAAGGTTTTGTCGAGCCTTGAGAAGTTGAAGAACATCTCGGGGCCGGGCCTGATCCTGCACGCCATCGTGCTGACGGCGGCGGCCTCGCACTGGGTCATGTCGCTGCAAGAGGGCTGGGCGTCCACGATGTTCCCCGTCATCATGCACATCCACCAGTTCCTCACCACGCTTTGCTTCTGCGTGATGACCTTCCTATTTCTGTCGAGCCGTTCGCCGTTCAAGGAAGTGATGCGGCCGAAGTTCCAGTTGGACATGGGCAGCCTCATGCTCGCGTTCACTCTCTTTTGGACCTACACCTCGTTCTCGCAGATGATGCTCATCTGGATCGGGAATCTGCCTGAAGAGATCCCGTTCTACCTGAAGCGTTCGGGCAAGGACGGCTGGTGGTGGGTCTCGGCCGGTCTGATCGTGTTCCACTTCGCCTGCCCGTTCTTGCTGCTGCTATTCCGCGACATCAAACTGCATCCGGTCCGCCTGCGGATCATGGCAATCTACTTGCTCGTCTTCTGCGGCGTCGACGTGGTGTGGTGGGTGGAGCCGACGTTCCCGCACGAGTCGTCGCTGTTTATCTTGATGGACGTGGGTGCGATTGCGGGGATCGGCGGCTTGTGGGGCCTG
>JAYTUG010000112.1:0-2585 GCA_043744695.1 Gemmataceae bacterium | reverse complement strand
CGCGATCGGCGCTGGACCACATCAGTCAGACGCTGCGAAGTGCGGGCAACCTCCTGCTCCCACGGCCCACGCTGCTCCTGGGGCGCTAAACAAGTACTCTCCCAGATTCCGGGAGTTGCGATCATGCACGGAGGGTCAGAAACAGGGAATTCTAATTGTCGCTGGGTAGGGAAAACTGGATGACGCTACACAGCGGAAACGTGGTACTGGAGAACTCCAGCGTGGTTGGCGGGTTAGAGCACTTTCATTTTCATTTTGGCGGATAACCTGAATTGGTCCGAAATCTCGCCGAATCCTGGACTGGTGGCCTCGGCTGCGGTTTGCGGTTTGCGGTTGGCCGTCGGCGGCTGGCTCTGTCGTTGCGTTCACTGGTATACCCATGAACAGTTTGAAGAGGCGGGACAGCATCGGCGGGGCTCCTGGGGTCAATATCGGGCGGCTTCGGCCTGGCTCTGGGCCAGCATCGCGGCTTGCGATTGGTCCCATTGCTGGGCCAACTCGTTCATCAGCAATTGCTGCTTCGCCTCGGGCAAGGCCCTGAGGTACGAAACGATGTTCGCGAGTACCGAGTCGCGTGCAACGGTGCGGCGATCGATCGGCACCTGCTCCACGATCGAGAACTGTGGGATAGTCAGCCGTTCGTTCTGGTAGACTGAAGCTCACTTTCGCTACACGAGGAAAACGCCATGAGCATCCGTATCGCCGCTTGTTCGATCGCCGTGTTGCTCTCACTCGGTCGGTTGTCCGCCGAAGTGGGGCCCATCTGGGATGATCTGGCCCATGCATTCTCCAAGGTCGCCGAGGGGCTCGCGGCCGGCGAGGATCGGGCGAAGTTGCACGATGGGTTGACTGCGGCGCTGAAGAAGAACAAAGACGCCGAGAGCCACTTCCTGATCCTGACCCGGACGTTGGCCGAGGACTTAAAGGAATCGGCGAAGTCCGCCCCAAAGCCGGCCACTTCAAAAGAGGTCGCGGCATCACCGCTGAAGCACCTGCGCGACACGAAGTTCGAGCCGTTCCTCCTCGGGCGATTCGATGCCCCGGTCATGCCACTCATGGGTGCGGTCGTCACGCCGCCCGCCGACGTGTTCAAAAATGCACTTGCGGCTGCACCGGATGATCCGGTTAGCAGGTTGGTCGCCATGGACCGCGCCGTCATCACCGAGTTGATCCCGCTTCTCGCGGACCGAACTCCGACCCGTGCGTACCAGAAGCAGCGATGGTCGCACGACCGCCTTCGCATCCCTCGCGTTTGTGACTACGCTTTGCTGCTGATCGAGTACCATTCGCTCTGTACGTTCCACGACAACGCCTCGAGCGGGGAGCTTCTGCACGAATTGCCAGACATCGAACGTCCATTCTCAACGACGAGGGAGAAGATCGCCAAGCGGGTTGCCGAGTGGTGGAAGACCAATCAGAACAAATCGATTGCGGCCGGGCTTCGGGATCAAATCGCGTATTCAAACGACGCATACGGTAAATTCGCGATGGTCCGGCGACTCTTGCAGCACGAGGATCCCGCGGATAAGGAATTTGCCTTGGAAACACTCCGGGCCTACGTTCGCCGCTATCCCGGCAATCACACGTCGGCAATCGCAGGTGAGATGCTCGCCCAACACGGCGACTTCACACTGATCGACGAAATCTACAAGACGTGGCATCCGTTCCGGGACAAGCCCGGACACTACCTCTACGAATCGGTTAACATCCAGTATCTGTGCAAATACGGCAGGCGGCGCGAGTGGGAACTCCTGCACGACATCTCGGCTTCGGAACTCTCGATCATCGACAAGTGGCCCGGTGGCCGAAGTATGGCCTATGGGTCCGTCGTGCACAACAAGCATCCGTACGCGATCCCGCTTCAAGGCTTGGTACTCGCACAAACCCGAATCAGTAGTGTGCGCTGGGTCGGAAAACCGGCCAAAGAGCAACCGATCTCTTCTGCGGATGCCGCCATCGTCCTCCTCCAGGAGCAGACCGGGAAGGACTTCGGTTACAAGGTCGAAGGTACGGCCGCAGAGCGCGCCGAGGCGATCAAGCTCGCGCAAAAATGGTGGGACGACGAGGGCAAAGCGAAGTACACGTTCGACTACATCGAGAAGAATATGGTGAAGAAGGAGACGCCCAAGAAGCCATGATCATCGCGGCCCGTCCGATCAAGTCCGTGAATGACCTCGACCGGGTGAAGGGGGTAGGCGTCACATTTGTTGCTGCACGTCTGTTCTCAAGACGCCAGTTGCCAGAAGGATTCCCATTGTCCTTGTTCGCTACGATATAAGGTGCGAACGTGGCAGACCGCGTGAGCGCCCTCCTCGCTCCAACGCATGCCCGCGCCCTTCAGACGACTGCACACCACGGTTTTGCAGCCGCTCTCCACGGCGCCCGAACCGATGAACCAACCATTGGCTTCATACTCGGGATACTCCATCCGATGCGCCTGGTTGCGGAAGTATCCCAGCACCTCATCCCGCACGTCCGAGAAGCCGGCCCGTGCCGGCCACTCCCACTCCTCCCACACCGCCAAGAGCGTCCAGCCACCCTCGTCCTTGAGCAGCCGCTTCCACTCCTGCATCTGCGCTTGCGCC
>JAYTUG010000111.1:0-2587 GCA_043744695.1 Gemmataceae bacterium | reverse complement strand
GAGGCGATTCGCACCGTGAAGCCGGTGCTGGCTCACGTTCACATCAGCGAGAACGACCGCGGCACGCCCGGCACCGGCCAGGTGAACTGGGATGCGGCCTTCGGTACGCTGGCCGAGATCGGCTACGACGGCTGGATGGTGATCGAGGCTTTTGGCCGTGCCTTGCCGGACCTCGCTGCCGCGACGAAAGTGTGGCGCGACCTCTTCCCCAGCCCGGAAGACGTCTACGTCAATGGCTTGGCCTTCATGAAAAAGCGAGTCGGAACGAAGCGTTGAGGCTTCACGACCCACCTGTGCCGAACCACGTCTTCAATGCTTCGGCTTGGTTCAAACGATCCGCGAAGTGCTCGGCGATGTCCTGCTTCTCCTCCGAACTGATGTACCAGTTCAAGGCGGCATCCGAGTCGAGTTCGAACGCCACCGTGGAGAGGAACCCCGGCTCGTGCAGAGCGTTGAACGACTGATTCAACGCGCTGAGGAGTTCGTTATTCCGATGGTACGCGGCACTTCCCCGAGCCCGGAGCAATGCCTGCAACGGAGTGCTGACGACGGACAAGGCATCGGATAAGAGCCCGCCCGATTCGCCGTGTTCGGGGTCTTCCGGACAGAAGCCATCCCCACGAACTTGGAGCGGGAACGCGCGGATCTGAACGATGGCGACGCCGCCAGTCACTTCGATGAGTTTCTCGCGATTGTGGAACAGCCAATGTGCTGCGATGTCGAGGCCGTAGTTGTCGAAGTACCCGGCATCGACGGGCCGCCGCGGCGGGTTGGTCGGCAGGCTGACCGCGGGGCTGATCACCGGGAACGACGCGTTCATCCGTGCGGCCGTCCCGATTTGAAACCGGTCGTGCGATGCCGGGAACCGGCCGAAGAACTCCAACCCCGGCCGCGAGTAAAGTGCCTCCGGCGCGTCCGAACCGAGCATCGGCCCCGTTTGCTGGGCCAGATAGTCCACGTTCAAGTTGCTGATCAAGAGCCGGCGTGAGTCTTCGACCATCATCGGCGAGAAGATCATCGAGGGCCGAAGTCCGGCCTTTTCATCGGGGTGTAGGTCCGCGAACGTCCGGGCGAACGGCGAGACCGCGTGCTTTTCAGCGATCAACTTTTCCAGCTTCTCGGCCGTGTCCGGCGTGTCGGTCTTCGGCCCGAGCCCGCGTAGCCGAGCGTTCAGCCCCCACTTCTCTTCCAGCGTGCGGCCGCGTTCGAACTTCGCCTCGAATCCTGGAGGCAAGAACAGATTCCATCCCATGTCGCGGAGCACCGCAGTTTGAATGGTCGCGGTCAGCGAGTCTTCGGCGAGCGTTCCGGAGAGCCAGCCGAGGCCGAGTTTCTCATCGCCTCGAGTCGGCTCGGGCTTCCAGAGTTGCTGCTTGCTCATGGTCCGGTGATCGAACGTGGAGACGTAGAGTGTGGCGCCGACCATCCCTCCGCTCGCGCCGGTGAAGAGGCGAATATGATCGCGGAAGCCGGGGATCCGGGCTTCGAGCTTTTCGAGAACGATGGCCGTCCAGACTGCCGAGCGAATGCCGCCGCCGCTCACCGCGAACAGCACGATCTTCGGCTTGGTCTCGTCGTTCGGATGAGCCGTTCGCCAGCGGTCGTGCATGGCTTGAAGGGGTTCTGCGTCGGTAATCGAACCCAGAGCTGGCTCTTGGCGCGGCGGCAGCGGATCGAGTGCGCCGGCTCCGTTCTCCTCGAGATCGCAGTACTCCGGCTCCAGGTTTGGGAACCGGTAGCTGTAGTGGTTCTTCTTAAAGAGCCACGGCGAATTCCACACGACGAACGCGAGTGCGATGAGCAGCACCAGCAGGGTGGGCGGCACGAATCCGGCGTTGTAGCCCACGAAGGCGAACCAACCGTACACGAGGTTGAACCACACCAGCAGCAAAGCCGCGAACACCACCGGACTGCTGAACGGCCTCCCCGGCCGAACGCGGTTGAGGATCGCGACCGCCGTCCAGAAGACGATCAAGACGACGGTGACGGTCAGGATGCTAAACGTGGCGACTCCTTGCAACGAGGGCATTGTGGCCACTTCCGTTTTGTCCAGATTGGGAAGCAACCGAAAGAGCCCATCGCGGAGTCCGAGCGATTCGTCGATTCGGAAGAGCGCGTGAAAGAATGCGATCCCGGCAACGTAGCCGAGCATACCGGGGAAGAACACGCCACGCGACTTCACGTAGGTCCAGCACCGCCCGAACCAGGAGCGTCCTTTCGGATTCTTGGCCTGCGTGGCCGCATAGAATTTGGGCGCTACGAGCAGCACGCCCAGTCCGCTCATTCCCCAAAGGAGAAACGCCCCGACGCGGCGAACTTCCAGGTCGTCCGAGGGAAAGATGGTGAGCGCGGGCGGCTCGTGGAGCCAAGCTCCGAGAATCCACGTGACCGGATCGTAGACGTAGGCGGAATTTTCCACCGGATCGACGAGCGGGACCCAGCCGAGCAGGTAGCGGACGAACAAGATCACGCCGAAGAGCATCGCGAGGGCCCAGCCCGCGCCGAGTTGCACGACGACGCGCTCGTTCCAGATGAGGCGTTCGATTCCCACCTCGCGACCGATCAGCCTCCACGACGCCAGCAAGAC
>JAYTUG010000110.1:0-10087 GCA_043744695.1 Gemmataceae bacterium | reverse complement strand
ACAGCCGGCTCACGCCGGCCGCTCGCCAGGGATTTCTCGTAGGCAAGCCACACGAGTTGTGGAATCACCGGATCCGTGGCGTCTTCCTTATGCGACATCAGGGCGCGCAGCAGCGGCGTGACATCGTGCTTGTCGGCGAGCCGAATCGCGGCCGAAGCGAGTTCGCGGCGGAGTGTCGCAGACTTAGCCTTCTCCGCGGCTTTAGCCAAGGTGCCGATCGCGCCGCTGTCTTCAAAGTTGCTCGTGCCGAGTACACGGACCTGCCAATCGACCCTCGGGCTTGTCCCATGACTCCGACTCCAATCGCCGATGAGTTCTCCAGCGTCCTTCACCGTCGGCGTTTCGCCGACCGTGAGATATTGCATGATCCACCAATTCCGGAGTGGCCACATGCCGGATGGTTCTGCCGACAGTAATGCTCCAACTGCCATGCGATCCTCCTGCGGTCTCTCCGCAAGCAGACGCAGTGCGGTTCGGTAACGGTACGGGTCCGAATCATTTACGAGCGAAGCTAATTCCTTCGCCGACTTCTTCCCCAGATCCTCCGCCTTATTCGTCTGAGTTCCCTTCAACTGGATTCGATACACGCGGCCGCGCTCGTAGTCCCAGTCGTCGGGGTTCGTCTGATGGCACGGGTTCTGGTCGTGCCAGTCGATGAGGAAGATGTCGCCGTTCGGGCCCCACTTCATGTTGATCGGGCGGAAGTTCTTGTCGCCGCTCACGAGGAAGTCGTCGGCCCGGCTCGCGGTGTAGGTGCTGCCGTTGGGCTTGAGCACGTTCTGCTTGATGCTGCAACCGTGGATGCTGCCGAAAATCACGCTGTTCCGATATTTCTCCGGCATGTGCGGCACGTCCAGCGAGAGGAGCCCAGCGTGGGCCCAGCCGCTTTCTTTGTGGAACGTGTGATCGCAAATTTCGTCGATATAGCTGTAGGCGTAGGGGTTGAAGCTCGCTCCGGCTTGCCGCTTGTAGATGCCGCCGGGCACGATGTGGAACAGGTGCGGGATCACGCAGCACGCGAGAATGAACTGACCGTCCGAATTGCGCCAGTCCATGCCCCACGGGTTCGAAGTGCCCTCGGCGAAGATCTCGAATTTCTTCTGGGTCGGGTGGTATCGCCAGATGCCGCCGTTGATGCGGGTCTCGGGTCCGTCGAGTTGGCCGGGCTTCACGCTGGAGTTGGTGAAGATGCCGTGCAGGCCGTAGAGCCAGCCGTCCGGGCCCCACTGGAAGGTGTTCAGCGTCTCGTGCGTGTCCTGGCTTCCGAAGCCTTTCAGCAGCACTTCCGTCTTGCCCGGCTTGTCGTTCTTGTTCTCGATGAAGAAGAGGTAGGGCGGGGCACCGACGAAGACGCCGCCGTGACCGACCTCGATGCCGGACGCCATGTCGAACGCTCCGAGTCCCGCCTTCTGGCGTTCCTCGGTCACGGGGAAGTCCTTGCCTTCGGCGAACACGGTCCGCTTATCGCACGTGCCATCGCCGTCGGTGTCTTCCAGGATCACGATGCGGTCGCGGGGTGCCTTCCCCTTCGGCGTCTTCTTCGGATATTCGAAGCACTCGATGCACCAGATGCGGCCCTTCTCGTCGATGGTGAACGCGATCGGGTTGACGAGTTGCGGCTCCCCAGCGAAGAGTTTCACCTCGAACTCGGGCGCGACCTTGAACTTCGCGACGGTCTCCTCGGGCTTCAAATAAGGCTGACCCGAGCCTTTCCGATTGTCGAAGCCGAATTCCTTTTGAGCGAACGCGGCGGGTGCAGTGAGAAAGAGAGCGGCGAATGCCAGGGAGAGCCGACGCATGGGAAGCCTCGGGGAGGAAGCGGAGCGTGTGAAGGAAATGGTACGCAAAAAAGACCACGCCACACCGGTGGCTTCCTCGCATGGACGACTTCCCGCGTCGGTTCTATCATAAATTTTGACGGACTCGATCCTCCGCGGCGCGATTTCTCTCCCATCCGCCTGCTGAACTCGCCGGCCCTCCCTTCGCCACTCCACGAGGAAGTATGCTCGCCAGCCCCGATGTTTTGGCTCGCCAGGGTCGGCTACCGGAAGACACGGATCCCCACGAAACGACGGAGTGGCTCGAATCGATGGAGGCCGTGCTGCGCTACGGCGGCCCCGAACGCGCACAATTCCTGCTCAATGCCCTCATTAGTCAGGTCGCGGAGACCGGCCTCGGCCGCATGACCGTGGGCGTCACCACGCCGTACGTGAACACGATCGCGGCCGACGATCAACCCGCCTTTCCCGGCAACCGCGAAATCGAACGCCGCATCAAGAGCATCGTCCGCTGGAACGCGATGGCGATGGTGCTGAAGGCGAATAAGAACACGAACGTCGGCGGGCACATCAGCACCTACGCCTCCGCCGCGACGCTCTACGAGATCGGCTTCAACCACTTCTTCCGCGGCCGCACCGAGAGCTTCCCCGGCGACGTCGTCTTCTTCCAGGGTCACGCCAGCCCCGGTATGTACGCCCGCGCCTTCCTCGAAGGTCGGCTCGACGAAACCCGCTTGAAGAACTTCCGCCAGGAACTGCACGAAGGCGGCGGCCTGAGCAGCTACCCGCACCCGTGGCTCATGCCGGACTTCTGGCAGTACCCCACGGTGAGCATGGGCCTCGGGCCGATCATGAGCATCTACCACGCTCGCTTCAACCGCTACTTGCAGGATCGCGGGTTGGCCCAAACCAACGGCGTCCGCATCTGGGCCTTCCTCGGCGACGGCGAATGCGACGAGCCCGAATCGCTCGGATGCATCGGCCTCGCCGGCCGCGAGAAACTCGACAACCTCACCTGGATTATCAACTGCAATTTGCAGCGGCTCGACGGACCCGTTCGCGGCAACGGCAAGATCATCCAAGACCTCGAAGGCATCTTCCGCGGCGCGGGATGGAACGTGATCAAGCTCGTCTGGGGTTCGGACTGGGATCCCTTGCTGCGAGCGGATCATACGGGGGCGCTGGCTCGCCGCATGATGGAAGTGGTGGACGGCGAGTACCAGGAGTACATCGGCCGCGACATGCGAACGGCGGACGAGGCGCGAAACAAGTCGCTGCTCACGGAGGAGGAAGACGTGGAACGCCGCGGCGCGTTCATCCGGGAGCATTTCTTCAACACGCCGGAATTGAAGTCGCTGGTCGAGCATTTGCCCAACGCGCGGATCACCGGGCTCAAGCGCGGCGGGCACGACCCGCTCAAGGTTTATGCCGCGTACAAGGCCGCCGTGGAACACAAGGGCCAGCCCACGGTTCTGCTCATCAAGACGGTGAAGGGTTACGGCGTGCCGGGCACCGGCGGCGCGGGCAAGAACACCACGCACCAGTTGAAGAAACTCGCCGTCGAGATCGAACGCGAGCCGAACATGGCTCCGGAAGAGATCACGAAGCGGCAGATGGTCGCGGCGCTGCGGCAATTCCGCGACCGCTTCGACTTGCCCTTCTCGGACGACCAACTCGGCGACGTGCCGTTCTACAAACCCGCGGACGACTCGCTGGAGATTCGCTACCTGCGGGACCGTCGCCGGGTGCTCGGCGGCTTCCAGCCCTTCCGCAACAACGAGTTCACTCCGTCGCTCCCGCCGGATCGCAAGGCGTTCGAAGGGCTGTACAAGGGAACGCCAGCCGGCAAGGGTCAATCGACCACGCTGGCCTGGGTCGTGCTCATGAGCCAGTTGATGAAGGACGCCAACGTCGGCAAGTTCATCGTGCCCATCGTGCCGGACGAAGGCCAGACCTTCGGCATGCCGCCGATGTACAAAGCGTTCGGTATCTACTCCACGATCGGGCAGGCCTACAACCCGGTGGATAAAGGCACGCTCACCGAATACCGCGAGAGTACGACGGGTCAGATCTTGCAGGAAGGAATCAACGAACCCGGTGCGATGGCGGACTTCATCGCTGCCGGTACCGCGTACAGCACGCACGGCGTCAACACGATCCCGTTTTACATCTACTATTCGATGTTCGGCTTCCAGCGAGTCGGCGACCTGATCTGGGCGGCGGCCGATTGCCGCACTCGCGGCTTCCTCATGGGTGCGACCGCCGGTCGCACCACCATCAACGGCGAAGGGCTCCAGCACGAAGACGGTCACAGCCACCTCATGGCACTGACCGTGCCCACCTGTCGTGCTTACGATCCCGCCTTCGGCTACGAACTCGCCGTGATCATCGAAGACGGCGTGAACGCGATGTACGTTCGCAACGAAGAGTGCTTCTACTACCTCACCGTTTACAACGAGAGCTACGACATGCCGGCGCTGCCCGGTGAGGGCGTGCGCGAAGGCATCATTCGCGGGATCTATCCGTTCAAGACCGTGAAGCCGGACGGCGCGAAGCACGAAGTGCAACTCCTCGGCAGCGGCGTGATTCTTAACGAAGCACTGCGAGCCCAGAAGATTCTCGCCGAGAAGTTCAACATCGGCAGCACCGCGTTCAGCGTCACCAGCTATCAGATGCTTCGCCGCGATGCCTTGAATTGCGAACGGTTCAACCGGCTGCATCCGGGTGAATCGCGCGAGCCGTACGTGCGTCAGGTTCTGGCGAACACGGCGGGTCCGATCGTGGCGACCTCCGACTACATGCGGGCGTTACCGGAGCAACTTGGAGGCTTCCTCGACGGCCGGCTCGTGGCCCTGGGCACGGATGGTTTCGGTCGTAGCGAGACGCGGAAGGCGCTGCGGCGCTTCTTCGAGGTGGATGCCGAGCACGTGGTGATCGCGGCGCTAAGCGCCCTGGCTCGCCGCGGCGAACTGGATGTGAATGTGGTGAAGCAAGCGATTGTGGACTTGGGCGTGAACGAAACTCCGGCCCCGTGGACCGTATGAGGCAAATTTCCGAAATAAATCTTCTGAGTGGTGCGTAACGACTTGCGTCATTTGCTTGCAGAAAAACCCCGAAGCGTCTCCGAGCGATAGCGATATATATATGTCCCATTTTCAACAACTCGGAGACAAACATGGACGCAGTAATGACGATTCGCCTTCAAGAAGATCGAGCAGCCGTCGATGGTCTCATCACGGGCCAAGGGGCGGACTACTACCCAACCGCGAAAGTTCCTCGCCGCCTGTCGAAAGGCGATCACCTCTACCTCGTTCATCGAGGCGTCTTTGTTGGGAGACTCCCTGTGGAGGACGTCGAGATATGCGAAGCTCCTCAAGATGAGCCGGTTGGAAGGCATGGAGTGGTAGTCACCGCGAATGCTCGCATCCACGTCCGAGGTCCCGGTGAGCATGTTGGGGATCGGATCATTCCATGTAGTGCGTTTCGTGGAGTTAGGTACCTACAGACCCGACCCTGGTGAGATTGCTCTTCTCGAAAGGTACACATGGAATTTCGATTGCCCGATCTCGGGGAAGGCATCGACTCGGCGACCGTCACCACTGTGATGGTGAAATCGGGCGACGTCGTGACCGCCGGTCAAAACGTGATCGCCGTCGAGACCGACAAGGCCTCGATGGAAATCCCCTGCGACTCGGCCGGCACCATCGAAGGCATTCAGGTCAAGACGGGCGACAAGATTCCCGTCGGCGGCGTGATCCTGACACTGGGTGCGTCCACATCCGAATCAACCGTCGCGAAACCACCGGAACCTGACCGGTTAGCCGCGCCGCGGAGTCTTCGGAGCGGAGCGCCCCCTTCCGAAGACTCCGCGTCGCGGCTAACCGTTGAAGCGCCGGTACCATCCGCGCCGCAGAAAACCGTCGAACAAACAGTTCACTCCAACGGGCCGGTTCCCGCCGGACCCGCGTCGCGCCGCTTGGCCCGCGAACTCGGCGTCGCCCTTGCCGAGATCAAACCGACCGGCCGCGGCGGCCGCGTCACGCTCGACGACATAAAGGGCTTCGTTCGCGAAGAACGTCAAAGCAACAAAAGCGGCGCACCCCGCGAGGCGGCCAGCGGCTACGTACTGCCGGACTTCAGCAAGTTCGGCGCGATCGAACGCAAGCCCGTCGCGAACATCCGCCAGACCATCGCCAAGAACTTGACGCTCGGCTGGCGCACCATGCCGATGGTGACGCAGCACGACCTCGCGGACATCACCGATCTGGAAGCCGCCCGCAAGCGAACCGTGGAATCGCTGGCGAAAGGTTCGCCGAAGGTGACGATGACCATCCTCGCGATCAAGGCCGCGATTGCCGCGATCCGCGAGTTCCCGCAGTTTGCGTCCAGCTTCGACACGAACGCAGGCGAACTCATTTTGAAGAAGTTCTTCCACATCGGGATCGCGGTGGACACGGAGCGCGGGCTCGTGGTGCCGGTGATTCGCGACGCGGACAAAAAGAGCATCCGCGAGCTTTCCGCCGAAGTGTCCACACTCGCCGACAAGGCTCGCGCCGGCAAGCTCGCCATCGACGAGATGCGCGGCGGCGTCTTCACCATTACCAACCTCGGCGGCATCGGTGGAACCAGCTTCACGCCCATCGTGAACTACCCCGAAGTCGCGATCCTCGGCATGTCGCGCTCCAGCCTGCAGGCCGTGGTGAAGGACGGCCAGATCGTGCCGCGCTTGATGCTGCCCTTGAGCCTGACTTACGATCACCGCGTGATCGACGGCGCGGACGGTGCTCGGTTCACGACGCGCCTCGTGCAATTGTTCAGCGATCCGCTACGGTTGCTGATGGAAACGTGAGCGCCTCAGACGGTGGTGCCGTGAGCCGCCGCGATTTCAATCGGATCCATTCCCTCGATCGCGATGGCGGCAGCGTAGCCAGGAGCCGGTTCCCAATCCGCGACGGTCCACCCTTGTCCCGCAAACACCTCGTGTCGCGCCGCCAGCACGGCAGCGGGCTTAGCCGGATCCAACTCCACATCGAAGCCATCGAGATATTGCACGCTGGCACCCGCCGCCTTGATCACCGCCTCCTTACAAACCCACCCGCGGAAGAACGCCGCCTCCTGCCGCGCGGCTGGCACGGCCCGATACGCAACCTGTTCCGCCGGCGAGAAGAATCGCCCCACGAGACCCGCCGCATCGGGGACCGTGCGGACGCGTTCCACGTCCACGCCAATGCGTCGGTGCGCGATGGCGATGAGGGCCAGGCCGTGCGTGTGCGACACGTTGAAGTGCAGCGGCGAATCCACGAGTACCGGCTTCCCGTTGAGGATGTAGGAGATGGGGACGGCGTGCGGCGCGGTGTCGAGGTAGCCCGCGAGTAACCGGCGAAGCAATCCACGACCCGTGATGAACTGCTCGCGAACCGTGCCAGCCCGGTAGCGGGCGGCGCGATCGCGTTCGTCCGGCGTGAGCAGTGCCGCGAGTTCGTCCAGCCCGCACGGCAACCGGTCCGACGGCGCGAGATAGACGTGAACCTCATCCTCGGCAGGCCGAGAAGTAGCAACCTGTGAACAAGAATGAACCTGGGCATGCATGAAGAAGTCAGATCTCATCTGCTTGAAGCCGATCCTGAGAAGCATGACAGATACGGAGGACGTTCACATCATCGCCTTCGACAACGAACAGTACGCGGTAGACGTGTCTCCAACGTCGATAGAGCATCATTCGAAGATCGATCCCGAATTCGATCGCCTCGTCGGCTTCTGGATACCGGAGAGGGTCGTACTCCAATTTCTTGACCACGAAATTCAACAATCCGGCCCGCCATTGAGCAGCAGAGACATGACTCTTTTTCCGCGCGAGCCAGGATGTCACCCTCTCTACGTCCGCTTCGGCTCGTGGTTGCAAGATGACGTTGAAGGTCATCGCTCACTCCCCCGGCTCCAAGGGCAGATTGTAACGCTCTGCTATCTCTTTCAGGACGACTCGGGCAGGTCGGCCTCTTCCAGCTTTCATGTCCTCGATCGATTCTCGTAGGATTGCGAAATCCTTAAGTCTGTCGAAAGTTTCGAGTGGCGGACTAATTTCCTCGACATCGTCCTCGGTGAGTTCGACGCGTACTTGAGACCCTTCCGGTAGGCGGGAAGCCCCATCGAGGACGATCTTACCATTCACGACTTGGCCTGTGACAACCATGTTCTGCCTCCTCAAATCTGGAACGAAATCATTCTATCATCGCGTTGCCATTCCACACAATCCCCGCACGTCTCACTCGCCCACGCGGACGTTCTTTCCCGGCAGCACGCGGAGGCGCTCCTCGATGCGCTGGGCGCGTGCGCCGTTCGCCGGCACGAGCCAGACCGCGTAGAAGCCTTCCGTCACTGGCATCTCGACTCGATAGTCCGAACCGACCTGCACCGCGACATGCCCCTTTTCATCCGGGCCGGAATCGTCCGGTGCCGTGAGCACGATGCGATCCACCTTGGGGAAGCCTTCTTTCTGGAAGACCTCGACCACGCCGAGCAGGTCGCCGAGCTTCAGTTCGTGAGTCTGGCCCGGTTTGATGTTCAGCTTCGCGGCAACCAGCACCTCGATCCCATCCTTCGGCTTCACGGTAATGTGGAATGGCCCTTCGCCGAGGGTCGCGGTCGCGTCTGCCGGAATTCCCTTGTCGAACTTCCACACAAGGATGGGCTTCGGGCGGTCCTTGCCGGGCTTGATGCTCTCGCTGGCATAGACGAGTATCGACTGTATCGCGGGCAGCGATTTCGAGGAAACGACCTTCAGCGTGCGATCCTCGTCCGCGAAGGCTGCCAGCAGGAGAAGTGGGAAGAGCAGTTTCACCGGAATGCTCCGCAGAGGTCGGGTTCGCCGCTTCTCATTATGCAGGAAGTGGCGCGCGTGCGTTCGTCACATTTGCGTCACAAGTTTGACCTGGCCACTGCGTCCGCCTAAAGTATCCGAGGTTCGCGATCGAGTGAACGGACGTAACCGTGGTTCCTTTTTCATGCTGATCGCACTCGATTCTCTCGGGCGAACGTTCGGTTCGTTCACGGCACTTCACGACATCACGCTGGCACTTCCTCCCGGTCGCATTGGGCTGCTCGGCCCCAACGGCGCGGGCAAGAGCACGCTGCTCAAGATATTGATGGGGCTCATCCCGCCGAGTTCGGGCACCGGCCGCGTGCTCGATCAACCGCTCGGCGGCGACCGCGACTCCGAAGGCAACTGGCGGTTGCGTCGCCTCATCGGCTTCATGCCCGAAACCGACGCACTCGTGCCGGGGCTCACGGGAATCGAGTACGTCTCGCTCGCGGGTGAACTTTACGGCATGCCGCGCCGCGAGGCTCAGCGCCGCGCCCACGAAGTGCTCTCGTTCCTCGAATTGGAAGAAGCCCGTTACCGTCCCGTCGAGCAGTATTCGACCGGCATGAAGCAGCGAACGAAGCTTGCGCAGGCATTGGTTCACGATCCACCCGTGCTGTTGCTCGATGAACCGACGAGCGGCCTCGACCCCGCCGGTCGCGACGCCATGCTCCGGCTCATTCGCACCCTCGGCGACGATCACGGCAAGTCGGTGCTGCTCTCGACGCACCTGCTCGCGGATGTCGAAGCCGTGTGCGAACGCGTGGTGATTCTCGCTGGCGGTAAGATTCGCAGCGTCGGCATGGTCGCCGACCTTTGCTCGCGCCGGCAGAACCGCTTCCGCCTTCGAGTGGAGGGTGAAGCGACCCGTTTCCGCGACGAACTCGAATCCGAAGGCGTACGGGTACTCGGCGAAACGAACCAGGGCGACTGGCGCGTCACCGTGCCCGAGAGCTTCCCGAATCTGGGCTTCTTCAAACTGGCTGAAGCGAATGAAGTCGTCATTCGCGCTTTGCTTCGCGACGACGAGACGCTCGAGGAGCTATTCTTGCGAACGGTGATGTCATGAGCCGGAAGCGTAAGCGACGGACGCATCTTTGTTAATCCGTCGCTTACGCATCCGGCTCAATAAGTCACGATTGGGTAGGTTTTACATGAGCGCGAATCGCCAATCCGCGACGGGTCTGTTGCGCTACCGGCCGTGGCGGGGGACGCTGCACGGGCCGCTCTGGTCCGCGCTCGCCCTGGCGCGCGCCTCGCTCAAGTTGCTGTTCCGCCGGCGGCTCTACTGGGGCCTCTTCGGCCTCAGCATGATGATCTTCTTCTTCTTCTTCTACGGGCAGTACCTCGTCGTCTGGATCACGACGCAACTGGGCGACGACGCGGTGCCGATTGCCGGGATGAAGGTGCCGATGAAGGACTTCACGAAGTTCCTGAGCCGGCTCGCACT